>NZ_JBEXCR010000052.1:0-95199 GCF_040605375.1 Nonomuraea sp. NPDC005650 | reverse complement strand
GATCGGCGCCGACCTGCGGGCCGCGGGCGTGCATCAGGGCCTGTCGCCGGTGCTCGACGTCGTCCGCGACTACCGGTGGGGGCGGGTCGAGGAGACGCTGGGCGAGGATCCGTACCTGGTGGGCAAGATCGGCGCGGCCTACGTGCGCGGGCTGGAAGATGCCGGGATCATCGCGACCCTGAAGCACTTCGCCGGGTACGCGGCCTCGCGGGCGGCCCGCAACCACGCGCCCGTCAGCATCGGGCCCCGTGAGCTCGCCGATGTGATCCTTCCGCCGTTCGCGACGGCGCTGCGCGAGGGCGGGGCGCGTTCGGTGATGAACTCCTACACCGACCTCGACGGCGTCCCGGCCGCCGCGAGCACGGAGCTGCTGCGGCGGGTGCTGCGGGAGGAGTGGGGGTTCGAGGGGACGGTGGTGTCCGACTACTGGTCGGTCCCGTTCCTCGCCTCCATGCACCGGGTGGCCGAGGACGTCGCGGCGGCGGGCGCGCTCGCGCTGTCGGCCGGGATCGACGTGGAGCTCCCCGAGACCCGCGGGTACGGCCGCAACCTGGTCGAGCAGGTGAAGGCGGGTCACGTGGACGAGGCGCTGGTGGACGAGCCGGTACGCCGGGTGCTCCGCCAGAAGATCGAGCTCGGCCTGCTGGACGGCGGCCCGCTCGTCCCCGACGGCGCCGAGGACGTGGACCTGGACAGCACGCGGAACCGGGAGCTGGCCGCGGCCGTCGCGGAACGTTCCATCGTGCTGCTGGCCAACGCCGGCCGGGCCCTGCCCGTCGACCCGCTCGCGACCGGGCGGCTGGCGGTCATCGGGCCGTGCGCCGGCGACCCGCGTACCCTCATGGGCTGCTACTCCTTCCCCAACCACGTCCTCGACCGCTTCCCCGAGCACGGCATGGGGCTGCCGGTCGCGTCGATCCTGGAGGGCCTGTCGGCCGAGTTCCCCCACGCCGACGTGCGGTACTCCCTGGGAGCCGAGGTGTCGGGCGACGACGGCTCGGGCATCGAAGCGGCGGCCGAGGTCGCGGCCGAGGCCGACCTCGTGCTGCTGTTCGTCGGGGACCGGGCCGGGATGTTCGGCGGCGGCACGTCGGGGGAGGGGTGCGACGCCGCCGACCTGCGGCTGCCCGGTCGCCAGCCCGACCTGGTGGAGGCGGTGCTGGCGACCGGCACGCCGACCGTGCTGGTCGTGGTGTCCGGCCGGCCGTACGCGCTCGGCGCCTACCAGGACCGGGTGGCCGCCGCGGTCCAGGCGTTCTTCCCCGGGGTCGAGGGTGCGGCGGCGGTCGCCGGGGTGCTCAGCGGTCGCGTGAACCCGTCCGGTCGGCTGCCCGTGCAGATCCCGTACTCGCCGTCCGTCAACCCGTCCACCTACCTCCAGCCGCCCCTGGGCGGGAAGGCGGAGGGCATCACGGTGCTCGACCCGACCCCGGCGTACGCCTTCGGGCACGGGCTCTCGTACGCGGCGATCACGTACGAGACCATGTGGACGTCGCAGGCGGAATACGGCACGGACGGCGAGGTGGAGGTGCGGGTGACCGTGCGCAACGCCGGTGACCGGCGGGCCGAGGAGGTCGTGCAGCTCTACGCCTCCGACCCGGTGGCGCAGGTCACGCGGCCCGTCCGATGGCTGGTCGGCTTCGCCCGCGTGCCCCTGGAGCCGGGGGAGACCCGCGAGGTGGCCTTCGGCGTGCCCGCCGAGGCGTTCTCGTTCACCGGGCTCGGCGGGCGCCGGCTCGTCGAACCGGGGGAGATCGTGCTGTCCTCCGGGCCGTCGGCCGCCGACCTGCCGCTGAGCGCGTCGATCAGGCTGGTCCTTGGAAAGGAGCGCTGAACATGCGCATGTATGACAACCCGGTCGTGGCCGGGTTCCACCCCGACCCCAGCGTGTGCCGGGTCGGCGAGGACTACTACCTGGTGTGCTCCAGCTTCGAGTATTTCCCGGGCGTCCCGATCTTCCACAGCCGCGACCTCGTGCACTGGCGCCAGATCGGCAACGTCCTCGACCGGCCCGCGCAGCTGCGCCTGCCGCCGGACCTGCCCGCCTCCGGCGGCGTCTACGCGCCCGCCATCCGCCACCACGACGGCCTGTTCTACCTGATCACCACCAACGTGAGCGGCGGGGGCAACTTCATCGTCACCGCCGAACGCCCCGAAGGCCCCTGGTCCGACCCGGTCTGGATCGACCTGCCCGGCATCGACCCCGACCTGACCTGGGACGAGGACGGCGCCTGCTGGTGCGCCTTCTCCGGCACCCAGGTGGCGCGCATCGATCCGGCCGAGGGCAAGGTGCTGGAGGGGCCGTACCAGGTCTGGTCCGGCACCGGCGGGAAATATCCGGAAGCGCCGCACCTCTACCAGGTGGACGGCTGGTGGTACCTGCTCATGTCCGAGGGCGGCACCGAGCGCGGCCACGCCGTGTCGATCGCCCGCGCCCGCTCGCCGCGCGGCCCGTTCGAGCCCGGCCCGGTCAACCCGATCCTGACGCACCGCGGCACCGATCGGCCCATCCAGAGCACCGGCCACGCCGACCTCGTGCGGGCCGCGGACGGGACCTGGTGGATGGTCCTGCTCGGCACCCGCCCGCGCGGCTACACCCCCGAGTACCAGGTCCTCGGGCGGGAGACGTTCCTCACGCCCGTACGGTGGGAGGACGGCTGGCCGGTCGTGGGCCCCGTCGAGGAGCGCCACCCGGCGCCCGCCGCCTGGCACCCGCTCCCGCCCGAGCCCTCCCGCGACGACTTCGACGACCCCTCGCTCCGGCCTTGCTGGATCTCGCCGCGCAGCCGTCCGGACGGCTCCTGGTCGCTGACCGAGCGGCCGGGGTGGCTGACTCTGCACGCCACCGGCCCGACCCTCGACCGCCCCGGCCACACCTTCATCGGCCGCCGCCAGCAGCACCACGACTGCCGGGTCACCGCCCGGCTGGACCCGGGCACGGCTACGGCCGGGGTGTCGGTGCGCATGGACGAGGCCCACCACTACGACCTGGAGGTGCACGGGGGGCTGGCGCGGGTGGTCGCGCGCATCGGCCCGCTCCGGCAGTGCCTGGCCGAGCGGCCGGTGCCCGCCGGGCCGCTCACCCTCGCCCTCGACTTCCGCACCCGCGACGTCCTGCCGCCGTCCGTCATCTCGCCGGCCGACGAGCCGGTGGGGGTGTCCGGCCGCGGACCGGACACCATCGCCTTCTCGGTCGACGGGGTGCTCCTGGCCGAACTGGACGGCCGCTATCTGTCCACCGAGGTGGCCACGGGGTTCACGGGGCGGGTGATCGGGATGTACGCGACGGACGGGAGCGTCGGCTTCGACTGGTTCGACTACCGGCCCACTGACCTTTCGTGATGCGATCTTCCTCCCGGAGGGCGTTTAAGGTGCTTCCCTTATTAAGGCAGTCGCCTTAGAGTTGAGGGCGACTTGTCAACGACATTGGGGGCGTCATGACCGAAACCATGCCCGATTACCCCTTCCCCCGTACGTCGGCGCTGGAGCCGCCGAAGGAGTGGGCGGAGCTGCAGGCCGGCTGCCCCGTGGCCCACGTGCGGCTGCCCAGCGGCGACGCCGCCACGCTGCTGACCCGCTACGACGACGTCCGCGCCCTGCTCGCCGACACCAGCTTCCAGCGCGGAGGCGAGGGCGCGGCGCGGGTGTCCACGACGGAGGACGGCGGGATCTTCTCCCGTCCCAGCACCACGAGACTGCGGGAGGGCGAGGGCCATCTGCGGTGGCGGCGGCTGCTCAGCAAGTCCTTCACCATCCGCAAGATGGAGTCCTGGCGCCCCCGGGTCCAGCAGATGACCGACGAGCTCGTCGACGACCTGCTCAAGTACGGCTCGCCCGCCAACCTGTCGGTCCAGCTGGGCCTGCCGCTGCCGGTGCGGGTCATCTGCGCCCTCGTCGGCGCCCCGAGCGAGGACCAGGACAAGTTCGCGCACTGGTCCCAGGTGATGCTGACGCTGACGCGCTACACGCAGGAGGAGGTGCAGCAGACGTACGAGGAGTTCGGCGCGTACGTCTCGGCCCTGGTCGACGAGAAGCGCGCGGACCCCGGCGACGACCTGCTCAGCGAGCTGACCCAGATCTCCGACAGCGAGGACGGCCGGCTCAGCCACGAAGAGCTGATCACCACGGTGATGGCGCTCCTGCTGGCCGGGCACGAGACCACCTCCAACATGATCGCCATCATGGCCGCGATGCTCCTGGCGGAGCCGGAGCGCTACCGGGCGGTCATCGACGACCCGGGGCTGATCCCCGGCGCCGTCGAGGAGGTCCTGCGGCTGGACAGCACGCTGAGCGTGGTCGGCTTCCCCAGGGTCGCCACCGAGGACGCCGAGTTCGCCGGCACCGCGGTGCCCGCCGGCAGCACCGTGATCCCGTGCCGGCCCGCGGCCAACCGGGACCCGCGCAAGTTCGCCGACCCGGACGCGTTCGACCCGCGCAGGGACAACGCCAACCAGCACCTCACCTTCGGCGCGGGCCCGCACTACTGCCTCGGCCAGCCGCTGGCCCGGCTGGAGCTGCAGGTCGTGCTCGGCACGCTCGTCCGCAGGCTCCCCACCCTGCGCCTGCGCGACAGCGCCGACGAGCTGCGGCTGCGCACCGGGTTGCTGTCGGGCGGGCTCCAGGACGTGTGGGTCACGTGGTGAGCTCGCGATGACGGTCCAGGCGTCCGCGCGTTCGGTGACCGCCAGGAGCGCGATCATGCGGGCGGCGGAGCGCCTGTACGCCACGGAGGGCTTCGCCGGGGTGTCGATCCGGCAGATCGGCGAAGCCGCCGGGCAGCGCAACAAGTCCGCGGTGCAGTATCACTTCACCTCCCGAGACGAACTCGTCAAGGCCATCCTGGCCGAGCACGCCGAGGCCATGGAGGTGCACCGGCTGGCGATGCTGGGCCGGCTCGGGGAGCCCGGCGAGATGTCGACGCGCGACCGCATCCGCTGCGTCGTCCTGCCCCACATCGAGCACCACATCGACCTGGGCGTCCCCTCCTGGTACGGCCGCTTCCTCGCCCAGGTCGTGGTCGAGCCCGCGCTGCGCGAGTACGCCGTCAGCGTGCACCTGGAGCGGCCGTCCCTGCGCCGCCTGTACGACGCCACGCGCGGGCCGGTCGAGCCCGACCCCGGCCGGGTCGCACGGCGGGAGGCCATGACCCGCGTGCTCATCGTGCACATGTGCGCCGAACTAGAACGCGACCTGGCCTCCGGTCACGCCACGGTCGCGTCCGCCGCCGTGGCCTGGCGGCGGCTGGGGGACGATCTCGTCACGGCAGTCTGCGGCCTCCTCGGCGCCCTGCGGGCGGACCCGAGCTGACCGCCGTCCAGGGCTGACCACCGGGCAAGGCCGGGCGGCGCGCTTGACCGTGACTTGGACGCGGCGCGGCTCGAGGTCCAAGAAGGCGCGAAGTCCGCGACAAGTGCGTCTGCCTAACGTCGCCCCGTGGACGCCCAGTAGGGCATCCGAGCCCCGCCGGGCGGCGGGGTGCTCATCCGTCTTCTCCCGGGAGGGGCAGCAGATGCCAGGCGAGACCTTCATCCTCACCGCGGACGGGAACGCCCGCGCCGAGCGGGTGACCGTGCTGGTCGAATCCCGCTGGACCGACCTCGCCGACGGCCGGACGGCGCCGCGCGGCAACCCGTACGTGCGGGGCCTGATGTCCGCGCTGCTGTGGGCGGCGCTGGCCGTGCTCGGGTCGGTCATGTACGTGTTCGGCTGGGTGCTGTTCGGCGGCGGCGCGTGAGAAGGCGGGTTCCGGCCGATCCGGAGCCCAGCTCGCAATGAGCTAGTGTGCAGTGTGCTCAGGAACCAATAGCACGCCCGGTTCCGGGTGGTACCGGGGGTACGCTGGTGACCATTGCCGAACGCGTCTCCGAGACCGTCGCGACGGACGGGAGCCATCAGGGCATCTCATACGACGTCCAGTTCGTTGACGTGTTCAAGGTGCTCGGCAAGCGCTAGAACGGCATGATCATCGTCGCGCTGGTGCAGCGGCCCGCGCGGTTCAGTGAGCTGGCCAAGTCGATCTCCGGGATCACCGACGGCATCCTCGCTGACCGCCTGCGTGAGCTGATGGCGGCCAGGCTCGTGGAGCGCCAGCTGGCCGACGGCCCCGCAACCGCGGTCCTCTACCGGCTCACCGTTCCTAAGGACTGAGCGTGAGTTGCACGTGCTCAGCCGAACGCTCCGAACGGTGTTGAGCGTTCTGGTCACCCGCATTCGCGCCGCCTCCGGGCGGCACGGATCGTGTCCGTGGTCCGGGGATGCGGGGGCGGGGTCCTTCACGCCCTCGGGCGTCCGGTCCGGCCTGGACGGTCCGATGCCCCTGCTCATCACTCCGGTGGGCAGGGGGCGGTGCCGTCCGACGCCGGATCGGGTGCCCTTGGGCGCGTCTGCCGATCGCCACGGCAGCTGCGTCGTGGCGGGTGGTCGTACAAGTCTTTGTAGTAAGGGGCTTCTGCCAGTGCTGGGCGCCCCACCGGGAGGTGTAGGCCGGGTCGGCGGCGATGATCGCGATGCCCGTCTGGTCGGCCATCGACGTCAGCCGGGCGCGGAGCCTGCCGGTGGGTATGCCGGAGATGAGCCGGCGGAAGCGTTTGCGGCGGCCGTGCTTCTCCCGGGTCTTCTCCATACTGAAGTCGAGGTCTTCGATGGCGATGGCTTTCACGCCGCAGGTGCGTGCCCAGTGCAGCAGCCGGGTCAGGGCGTGGCGGATCTGGGCGTCGCGGTGCTCGGCGTTGCCGGACAGGTCGTAGGTGAAGCGGCGGGGGTTGCCGATCGGGTTGCCGTGGACGTCCAGGTGCCAGGCGGCCAGGTGGTCGGCGTTGGTGTCCACGCCGATCACTCCGTGGGCGAGCGCAGCCGATAGGGGCACGGCCGGAGCCGGAGGAATCTGCCAGGAGGCGGTGATGTACCAGCGTCCGCGCGCCACGTCCAGGTGGACGCGGTAGGCCACCGCCCGGTTGGCCTCGATCCGATCGGCCCACTCGCTGCGCCGGTGGGCGAAGGCCACCCGGCAGGCCAGCACGTAGCGGCCGTGCGGCGCGTTCGCGTGGTGCGCCAGCGGCGCGGGCAGCCGGATCGACACCCGACCGTCGGGGGTGACGCGGATGGTCTCATTGGCGTAGCGTTTGCCGGACTCGCCATCGGCGGCCAGGAACCAGCGCTCGGCCTCCCAGCTCTGCCGCCACTCGGCTTCGGTGAGTCCGGCGGCCTCCAGGTGATGCCGGGTGCGGGCCAGCTGTTTGCCGCCCCGCACCACACGCACCCGCCCGGCCTGCTGGTCAGCCCGCCGCTGCTGCAGGCGGTCGGTCAGCACGCCCAGACGGCGGGACTTGGCGAACCACTCCCGCGCCGAACGGTAACCGCCAGGCTCCGTGCGGGTGCCCTTCTTCCCTACGGGCAGCGACAGCCGACGGGTGATCGTGGCGATAGCAGCCTCAAGGTCGCGGATGTGGTCGGCCTGACAGCGGCGGGCCAGCGCCCACTGATCGTGGGACGCCTTGGTGATGGCCCCGGCCCACCGCGCCGACGACAACACGGTCAGCTCACGCTTACGCGCCGCCCAGGTGTCGGCGCAGTGCCCCAGCCCATCAGCACACCGCGTCTTAAGGTCGCCGGAGGCCAACGCGCCAAGATGCGCGCCGACCAGCCGCAACACCTCGTCATCCTCGGGCGTGAGGTGCTTGAGCCGGTCGCGGACGGCGACACCGGACGGACCGGACACGACGAACGCGGGGGCGATCGGGCGCAGCTCAGCCATGCTGGAGGGCCTTGAATGCGATGACGGCGCGATCCGGGGCCGTCCGGCGGGCGTCGGCGGTGGGCGCTGCTGGATGGCGATCGAACGGGCACGCTCGCATGACCGGCACTCGCCCTCCTGGAATCTCACGTTGCGCGGCCACAACGATACCAAGAGTTGACCTTGCCGGGTAGAACATGTGCACGAGATTGCCGGTGGATGCGCAACGCAGCCTCCACAGGCTGAGCCGGACTCCGGGCAGAGTACGCCCGGCGCGACAGCAGCATGCGAGCAGGAGGACTACCCGCACGCATGCCGTCGAGTCTGCACTGTGGCGATGACGTAACCAGAGTCACATCATGCACCTTCATGCACACTCAAACACCAACAGCTCGAACCCCTGGCCGAGCCCGGCGACGACCCGCCCGCCGCTGAACCGGTAGAGGGTGGCGAAGCGGTGGCGAAGCGGTGGCGAAGCGCTTGGCCAGAACGGTGGCCGGATGCAGCAGGGGCGTCGATGATGCTGGTGCCGAGCTTGACGCGTTCGGTGAGCGCGGCCACATAGCTCAGCGTCTCCAGTGGCTCGTAGGTCTGCTGGTAGACCTCGGGCACGGGCTGCGGCTCCCCGCCGCCCATCGAGACGGGCGCGACGGGCTGAGTCAACTGCGGGAGCTGTAATAACGGTCATCGATGCTTTCTGCGGTAGTTCTCCGGGCTGAGCCCGTACGCGGCCCGGAAGGCGCGGCTGAAATGGGGAGCGCTGGTGAGGCCCCAGCGGCTCACGATGGCGCGGATCAGGCCGGTCGCGCAGGAGGGGTCCGCCAGGTCGCGCCGGCACCGGTCCAGCCGCTGGGCGCGGGGGCGGCCGCCCAGCTCTCGATCGCCCGACCAGGATGTTGCAGAGGATGTTCCGCCCCCGGCATTGACCGCGAGGGCGGCGTGTCATACCTTCCCTACCGAAATGTTCGATTTCTGCCCGAAATTTTCGGGAGGCCAGATCTATGGGTAGGGCGCTGAAGTTGGCCGTCGTCGCGGTTCTGGGACTCGCCATGGGCGCGGCCGGGGCGGCCGACGGGGCGGCCTCGCCCGAAGGGCACTGGGTCACCACCTGGACGGCGATGCCGCAGCTCACCGAGCCGGGTAACCTGCCGCCCGCGCCGTACACGCAGGAGAACCTGGTCCTGGCCGACAGCACGGTGCGGCAGACCCTGCGGGTGTCGGCCGGCGGGAAGCGGTTCCGGCTGCGCCTGTCCAACGCGTTCGGCGGCGCGCCGTTACCCGTCACCCGCGTCGCCGTGGCGCTCCCGAGCGGCGGGAAGGCCGGGGCGAGCGCGGTCCAGCCGGAGACCGTCCGCCCGGTGACGTTCTTCGGCCGTCCCTCGACGGTCGTGCCGGTCGGGGCGCAGGTCGTGTCCGACCCGCTCGACCTCACGCTGGCCGCGGGCACCGTACTGACCGTGACCCTCTACCTGGCCGACGGCCAGCCCTCCACCGGCATCACCTCGCACCCCGGCTCCCGGACCACCTCCTACCTCGCCCGGGGCAACCAGGCCGACGCGGCGGACCTCACCGGCGCCACCCCCGTCGACCACTGGTACTTCCTCAGCGGCCTGGAGGTCTGGGCCAAGCCCGCCACCTCGGCGCTCGCCCTGGTCGGCGACTCGCTCACCGACGGCAGGGGCTCCACCACCAACCAGAACAACCGCTGGCCCGACCAGCTCTTCGACCGGCTGCAGGCCGACCGCCGCACCGCCGGCGTCGCCTTCGCCAACCAGGCGGCGGGCGGCAACCGCGTGCTCAACGACGGGCTGGGGCCCAGCGTCCTGGCCCGCTTCGACCGCGACGTGCTCGCGCAGAGCGGCGTGAAGTGGCTGATCCTGTTCGAGGGCGTCAACGACCTCGGCACCGCGGACGCCACCCAGGAGGCGCAGAAGAGGGTCGCCGACGAGCTGATCGCCGCCTACGACCAGATCGTCGTGCGCGCCCACGCGCAGGACATCCAGGTGTACGGGGCCACGATCACGCCCTTCGGCGGCAGCTTCTACGACGACGCCCAGGGGTACCGCGAGGCGGCCCGGCAGACGGTCAACGACTGGATCCGCACCGGCGGCGCGTTCGACGCGGTGATCGACTTCGACCGGGCACTACGGGATCCGGCCGATCCCCGGCGGATGCTCGCGGCCTATGACGTGGGCGACCGGCTGCATCTGAACCCGGCGGGCTACCAGGCGCTGGCGGACGCGGTGCCCGCGCGGTTGCTGCACCGGTAGCCGTCACTCCCAGGGTTGCCGGTAGGACGGCGGGTAGGCGTGGAGGCGGAGGCGCAGGGTCAGGGTGACGGTGGTGCCGGCCGGCAGCTCCACCGTCAGGTGCGGGCCGTGCACCGCGGTCTCGGTGACCGACCGCACCGGCTCGCGGTGGACGTACTCGGTGTCGTGGCCCGTCCAGCCCGGCTCGGCGGCCGTGGCCGCGACGCCGGCGATCTCGTGCTCCCCGAACGCCCCCGCCTGCACGATCAGCACCTGGTCGGCGGTGGCGGAGAGGTTGACGAGCGTGACCACGGTGGCCTCGGGCTCGATCGAGCTGACGAGCGCCGCCACCTGGTCCGGGACGCCGGGCCGGCGGCGCGCGGCGTCGAAGTAGCGGACCCTGGCCTGCTGCAGCCCGCCGTTGTAGATGACCTGCGGGCCGCCCCACATCAGCTGCGTGAGGGCCTCGGTCACCACGGGATTCACGTTCTGCCAGAGGTGGATGTCCGATTCGGGCAGGTCGCGGTCGGCGTTGGCGAGCAGCAGGGCGATGCGGCGGCGGGCCTGGGCGTGCGCGGCGGCGAGGATCCGCTCGGGATAGCCGGGGTTGTCGCCCCGCAGGTACGCGTACCAGGGCTCCTCGTGCCCGGCCTCCTCCTTGTCGCGGAACGGCCGCACCGTCGCCCAGTCGTAGCCGGTCGCGGCGCGCAGCGCGTCCAGGCGCGCGCGGTCCTCCGGGGCGCCCGTGTGGTGCCAGAGCGCGAGCGGCACCGAGGTCTGGACCGGGTTGTGGTCGAACCAGCCCTTGTCGCTGTGCCGGTAGGGGATCAGCAGCGTCGGCACGGCCACGTCGGGGCCGAGGTGGGCGCGCCAGCGGCCCTGGTTGGCCGAGTCGCTCTGGTCGAACGGCAGCTTCACGCCCCTGGCGATGACCGCGTCCAGCAGCGACCTGACGAGGTCCAGGTAGCGGTCGTCGCGGGTGGCCAGGGCGGCGCTGAGGGCGCCGACGGCCGCCGCCTGCCCGATGCTGTAGAGGCCGTGCGGCCAGGTCCAGCCGTAGTGGCCGCCGTACCAGCGCCCGTCGAGCAGGCTGCCGACCACGCCGTCGAGGCCGACGTTGTCGGGGACGACGCCGTCGTTCTCCTCGGCCCGGCGCTGCCAGGCGCCGACGTACTCGCGCAGCCAGGCGGCGTACCGCTCGTCCCCCGAGACGAGGTAGGCGTTGCAGACCAGCCCGGCCACGCTGAGGTTGCCGACCGCGTCGCCCCGGCCGAGGCGGCGCCGCATCTCGGCGCCCAGGCGGGGGTCCTCGGCGAGCGGCGGCACGGGCGCGCCGTCCGGGACCAGCCAGTCCAGCGGGTAGCCGTACTGCGCGGCCTCCGCCTCCGTCCACGGGTACGCGGGCGAGCCGGACACGCCTTCGCGCGCCCCCCGGCTGCCGTTGTGCGGGGCCTTGATGATGCGGCGGTCCGGGTCGTAGTTGCCCTTGGCCGGGTCGAGGTAGAGGTCGGCGAACCTGGTCGCCCGCCCGGCCCAGGCCGCCGGGTCGGCGGCGGTCAGGAAGTACGTGAAGAGCAGGCTCTCGCCCTGGTGGAACCAGTCGTAGCCGATCTCGAACTCGTCGGCGAACATGCCCAGCTCGGTCATCTGCCCGACGACGCCGTGCCAGTGCCGGGCGCTGCGATCGAGGAGGTCGTCCGCGCCGCCCAGCAGGTAGAGCTGCGGCCAGTTGAAGAACGGCTCGAAGAAGTCGTCCGCCCCGTCGCGGGAGGACAGCCGGCCGGAGTACCGCAGCGAGCCGTCCGGCCTGGTGTAGCGGTCGGAGAACAGCCGCCACCCGCTGTCCAGCAGGTCGAGCAGGGCACGCTGGGCCAGCGCCCACGCCGGGGGGTCGAGGACGGGGACGCTCGCTTTCACGACGGTCATGGAACTCCTAGAAGAGGCGGTCATCCCTTGGTCGCGCCGGCGGTCAGCCCGGCGACCAGGAAGCGCTGGGAGAACAGGAACACCAGCAGCACGGGAGCGATGGAGAGCAGCGTGGCCAGCACCAGCTCGGGCGGCTGCACCTCGGCGTTGGCGCCGACGACGGGGTTGAACGTGGGGGTCGCGGCCAGCATCTGCGTGAGCCCGACCTGCATGGGGTAGTTGTCGCTGTCCGGCAGCATCACGTACGGCAGGAAGAAGTTGTTCCAGTTCGTCACGAAGCTGAAGAACGCGACCAGCGCGACCACCGGCTTGGCCAGCGGCAGCGCCACCCGCAGGAACGTCGCGCCCTCCCCGCACCCGTCCAGCCGCGCCGCGTCGAGCAACTCGCCGGGGACGCTGGTGGAGAAGTAGATGTAGGTCAGGTAGACGCCGAACGGGAAGAACGACATCGGCAGCACGACCGAGGCCGCCCGGTTGACCAGGCCGGCGTAGCTGAGTTCGAGGAAGATCGGCAGCACCAGCGCGGTGCCCGGCATCAGCATCACGACCAGCGTGACGATCAGCAGCAGCCGCCTGCCGGTGAACTCCGTCAGCGCCATCGCGTAACCGGCGGGGATGCTGACCAGCAGGGTCAGCGCCACGGAGAACGCGGCGTAGGTGACGGAGTTCCCCATCCAGGTCAGCACGGCGCCGTCCTGGAAGGACATGAGGTGGCGCCAGTTGGTGAGGAGGGAGTCGAGCGAGCCGGGCGAGAGCGGGTTGCCGTGGACGAGGTCGGCCGGGCTCTTGGTCGAGGCGAGCAGGAGCCACAGCATGGGCACGACGAAGAACACCGCGAACGCCAGCAGGAACGCGACGACGAGCCCTTTCGCGACAGCCCGCGCGGGGTCAGTCCGTGTCAAAGAGACCTCCCCGCGCGACGAACAGCCCGGCGCAGCACAACGCCACGATGAGCAGGTCGACGGCGATCGCCGCGGAGCCGTTGAAGTCGTTCTGGTTGAAGGCGTACAGGTAGGCGAGCTGGTTGATGGAGTAGTCGTTGCCCACCACGCCGAAGCTGGCCTGGGAGACGAGCTGCGGCTCGACGAAGAGCTGCGTGCCCGCCGCCAGCGACAGGATGAGCATGTAGACGATCCACTTGCGCAGCATCGGCAGCTGCACCCGCAGCGCGATCTTCAGCGGCCCGGCGCCGTCCACCCGGGCGGCCTCGATGAGCTGGTGGGGGATCGTGTTCAGCGCGCCGTACATGACCACGATCCAGCCGCCCGCGCCGGTCCAGAACGCGATCAAGGTGAAGATCCACGGCAGGTGACCCGGCGAGATCACCTGTACGAACGTCTCGCCCCAGAGCGCGCGGACCAGGCCGGCCACCGGGCTCACGGACGGGTCCAGCATGAACAGCCAGAGCAGCACGCTCGACGCGCCCGCCAGCGCGCCGGGGACGTAGTAGACGAACCGCAGCGCGGCCCGCGACCAGCCCGCGGTGAGCCGGTGCACCAGCAGCGCGAGCACCAGGACCAGCACGGTCAGGGTGACCAGCCAGAGCACGAGGTACGTCGCCACGTGCTCGACGGCGGCCGCGAACCGGTAGTCCTGCGCGGTCCTGACGAAGTTGGCGAAACCGGCGAAGGCCCCGCGGGCGTCGGTGAAGGCCAGGTTGAGCGCGTACACCGTGGGCACGATGCCGAACGCGACCAGCAGCACCACGTACCCGGAGACGAACACGTGCCCGGCGGAGAGCCGCGGCCTCGATCCGGTCACTTGGTGACCTGGTATCCGAAGACCTGGGCCTGCTGCTCGATGGCCGTCTGCCACTCCGGCAGCAGCGACTCGGCCGTCTTGCCCGCGGTCTGCCCGGGGATGACGGTCTTGGCCCAGATCGCCTCCTGGCTGAACTCGGGCGAGCCCCACCCGGGCCACACCTGCCCGGCGGCGGCCGAGATCGGGCCGGCGAGGTCGCCGGCGTAGTAGCCGCTGTCCTGCTGCTTCTTGATCCACTTGGTCGCGGCGGGCGTGTACGCGGGATAGCCGGGGGAGAGCTCGACCTGGTACGCGTCGGCCGTGGCGACCCAGCCGAGGAAGTCCTTGGCCGCGTCGAGGCGCGCGCTGTGCCGCGACAGCCACCAGGTGCCGCCGCCGACGTTGCCGGTCACCGGCGTGCTCTGGTCAGACCAGCGCAGGGCGTCACCCACGGCCAGCTCGCCCTTCGGGGTCTTGAGCGTACCCTGGAACACCGCGCCGCCGTACCACGCCGGGCCGGGCAGCATGAGCACCTTGTCGCCCTGGCTCTTGGCGAACTCGGGGCCGAACAGGGGCGACATCGACATGGTCTTGTTCGCGACGAGCTTGTCCATCATCTTCGCGGCGCGCACGCACTTGGGGTCGGTGGCCTTGACGGTGATCGCCTTGGGCCCGGTGACCTGGTTGGCCGGGCACTCGCCGCCCCACATGTAGATCTCTGGCGCCCACGCGTCGCCGGCCGTGCCGATGAGGTAGCCCGGATGCTCGGCGGCCACCTTCTCGCCCAGCGCCTGGTACTCCTCCCAGGTGGTGGGCAGCGAATAGCCGAACTTGTCGAGCAGCTTCTTGTTGTACCAGAGCACGACCTGGGCCAGGTCGTTGCGCAGGCAGTAGACCGTGCCGTCCACGGTGCACACGTCGAGCGCGCCCTTGGCGAAGCCGCTCAGCGTGGCGTCGTCGAGCAGGCCCTTGTTGAGCGGGGCGACGAACGCGTTGTCGCCCTGCGAGGCCCAGGACGCGGTGTTGTTGTCCGTGGTGAACACGACGTCCGGCCAGCCCTCGCCGGCCCGGTCGAACAGCTGCACCTTGGTCTTGAGCGTGTTGGAGCCGTTGGCGTTGCCGTCGTAGGTGACGATGTCCAGCTGCACGTCGGGGTGCGCCTTCTGGTACGCCTTCGCGGCGTCGAGCCGGGTGGAGTCCACCCACACCAGGAGCTTGCCGTCCTTCTGCTCGGCGGGGGCGAAGCCGTACCGCGATGCGGCGGCGCCGGTCGTCTTGGCGGGACTCGGGGCGTTCGGGGGAGCGCAGGCCGCGACGGCGAGCAGGGCCGCTGCCGCGGTGACCGCCAGGTGGGTGCGTCGTCTCATGGGGCTTCCTTCGGACAAGGCGGCTTGAGGTACGTAAACGCCGTGTTTCCGGATATGACATCATACGTGTGACGTATTCACAATGCCTTACACTTAAGGGCGTTCAGGCGGACGGGAGGATGCGTTGACTCAGGACGCGACGACGGGGCCTTGGGGTTCGCAACCGCCCGAGAGGCCCGGCAAGCGGCCACCGCGCCGGGTCCGCGGGGCCAAGCTGGGCACGACCGTGGTCGAGCAGCTGGTCGACGACATCGTCCGCGGGGCGCTGCCGCCCGGCTCGGCGCTGCCGCCCGAGGCCGACCTGTGCGAGGAGTTCGGCGTCAGCCGGACGGTGATCCGCGAGTCGGTCAAGGTGATCCAGGAGAAGGGCCTGGTCAGGATCGAGCACGGCCGCGGCACCCAGGTCACCGACCCCCGGCAGTGGAACCTGCTCGACGACGTCGTGCTCACCGCCGTCATCGCGCACGACGAGAACGTGACGTTCCTGGACGAGCTGGTGTCCGTGCGCACCGCCCTGGAGGCCGAGATGGCCGCGGCCGCCGCCCTGGCGCGCACCCCCGACGACGAGGAGCGCATCGGCGCCGAGCTGGCGGTCATGCGGGCCAACCTCGCCTCCACGCCCGACTTCGCCGCCGCCGACGTGCGCTTCCACGACATGATCATGGCCGCTTCACGCAACCGGCTGGGGCGGGCCGTCGTCAACAGCATCCACGACAAGGCGCGTACGAGCATGCTCTACCACGGCGAGTACAACGAGGCCGTGATGCGCCAGACGCTGGCCGAGCACCAGGCCATCAAGGACGCGATCGCGGCCGGCGACCCGGAGGGGGCGGCGGCCGCGATGCGCACGCACATCACCGACTCCTGGAACCGCCGCCGCCCGTAACGCCGTCGTGCTGCCCAACGACCGGGCACGCGACCGAGGACCCTGCCACAGACGCCATCGGCGAAACCCGCGCCGGGGCGGCGTATTCGGCACGTCGGCAAAAAGTTCGTGCTGACATCCGCGACACGCCGCATCGAACCGCTCTTTGCTGGCATTAGTGGGCACTTTTCGACGTAACTCGACATAAGTGGCCCGTGTCGGGTTCGTCATGATCGTAGGGGCCTGGCCGGAGGAGGGCCCATGTATCGTCCGCTTGGTGCCGTCGTCATCACCGCCATGGCCGTCATGGCCGTCATGCCGAGCGCCGCCTCCGCCGCGCCGTGGGAGGTCGACAACATCGCGCATCGGGGCGGCTCCGCCTACGCGCCCGAGAACACCATCGTGGCCTGCACCGTGGCCCGGACCCAGCGGGCGACCATGTGCGAGTTCGACGTCCAGGCGACGAAGGACCACCGGCTCATCCTGATGCACGACCCGACGCTGGCCCGCACCACCAACGTCGAGCAGGTCTTCCCCGGGCGGTCCCCGTGGCGGGTCTCCGACTTCACGCTCGCGGAGATCCAGCGCCTGGACGCCGGCTCGTGGTTCTCGGCCCGGTTCAAGGGCGAGGGCGTGCCCACTCTGGAGCAGGGACTGCGGGCGCTGAGCAGGAGCCAGGTCGGGCTGCTGCTGGAGATCAAGCACGATCCGACCAACCCGGACATCGACAAACGCGTGGTCGCCGAGCTGCGGAAGTACCGGAGCCTGTGGTCGGGCAAGCGGCTGGCCGTGCAGGCGTTCAACTGGGAGTCGATGCGGTCCCTGCACTCCATGATGCCCGACCTGCCCATCTCGCTGCTCGGCAAGCCGGCCGCCGACCGGCTCGCGGAGCTGGCCGAGTTCGCCGACGCGGTCACGGTGCCGCACGCCGGCCTCACCGCGACCTACGTCAAGCAGGTCCACGAGCAGGGCATGCGGGTCTACACGTGGACGACGGACCGGCGGCCCGTCATCCGCCGCCTCATGTCGTACGGCGTGGACGGGATCATGACCGAGCGGCCCGACAGCCTCGACGCCGTCAAGCGCCGGGCCATGCGGATGGTCATGAGGGCGGGCGGGGGCCTGCTGTGAGGTCGTCGCCCGACGTCGCGAGCCGGTGCTCGATGACGTCGGCGAGGTTGGTGTCCATGTCGGGCCCGTAGAAGTCCTCGGCCAGGTCGAGGTGGCGGCGCATCGCCTCGCGGGCGGCGTCGGGGTCGCGGTCGAGGATGGCCTCCAGGATCACGGTGTGCAGGGGCTCGCCGGCCTCGCGCACCTCGCGGTCGCTGAGGCTGCGCAGCATCAGCCCGTAGGTGAGGTCCTGGATGGCGGTGAACATCATGTGGATGACCGGGTTGCCGGAGGCTTTGGCGATGGTCTCGTGGAAGGCGAGATCGACCCGCGCCCTGGCGTGCACGTCGCCCGGCCGGGCGAAGAGCTGGTGGACGCGCAGCAGGTCGGTACGGTCCCGCTTGGTCGCGTTGACCGCGGCCAGCCCTGCGGCCTCGGTCTCCAGCATGACGCGCGCCCGCATGAGCTGGCGGGCGGTCACGCCGGCGGCGCGGGCCGCGAGGTTCATCGGCCGCATCAGGTTCTCCGCCGTGTAGTGGCGCACGAAGCTGCCGCGCTGCGGCGAGACCTCGATCAGGCCGCGCTCCTGCAGGGCCTTGAGGACCTCCCGGATGACCGGCCGGCTGACCGCGAACTCGGTCGCCAGGTCGCGCTCGGAGGGCAGGCGCACGCCGGGTGCCCAGTGTCCGGTCAGGATCCGGTCCTCCAGCACGGCGATCAGCGCTCCCGGACTGGTCGCCGCCGGCCTCCTCCCGAGCCCGGCCGGCGGGCCCGTCGTGGTCACGGCCGACGGCTCCGCCGCACTCTCGGCAGAGGGGCCTGACGTGCTCTCGGCCGGCGGCCCCGCAGGGCTCTCGGGTGACGGCCCCGTGGGGCGCTCGGCCGACGGCTCCGTGGGGTGCTCAAGTGACGGTTTCCTCCCGCGCTCAGCGGTCATGCCGACCACGGTAGCGGCTCGCCGCCGGTGCCGAGCCTCGCTCCGTGCCAGCACGCCCGCCCGTCCGGGCCGAACAGGTGGAGGTCGGCGAGCGGCACGTGGAAGGTCGCGCGTTCCCCGTCGCGCGGCCCGGTGCGGGGCGGCACGCGGGCCACGACGGCCCGCCCGGTGTCGTCGCGCAGGTGCAGGATGCTCTCGTTGCCGAGGTTCTCCCGGTACGACACCGTCGCCTCGATGGGGAAGGCGGCCCCGTCGCCGGCACGCACGCGTACGGACTCGGGCCGGAACCCCACGCGCACCGACTCCGGCAGGTCGGCCGGCAGCCGGGGCAGCCGCCAGCGCAGGCCGTCGCCGGCCAGCTCCACGCCGTCCGCGTCCGCCCGCGCGGTGGCGTCGAGCAGGTTCATCCGCGGGCTGCCGAGGAACGTGGCGACGAACTCGGTGGCCGGCTCCTCGTAGATCTCGGCCGGGGTGCCGATCTGCGCGAACTCGCCCTCGTTGAGCACCGCGACCCGGTCTCCCATGGTCATGGCCTCGACCTGGTCGTGGGTCACGTACAGGACGGTCCCCTTGGTACGGCGGTGGAACTCGATCAGCTCGGCCCGCATCTGCACGCGCAGCGCGGCGTCCAGGTTCGACAGCGGCTCGTCCATGAGGTAGGCGGCCGGCTCCCGGATCATGGCGCGCCCGAGCGCGACCCGCTGGCGCTGGCCGCCGGAGAGCTGGCCCGGCTTCTTCCTGAGCTGGTCGGCGAGCCCGAGGACGCGGCTGGTGTCCTCGATCCGCCGCCGGATGACCTCCTTTGGCACGTGATGGGCCCGCAGCCCGAACGCCAGGTTGCCCTCGACGCTGAGGTGCGGGTAGAGGGCGTAGTCCTGGAAGACCATGCCGATCCCGCGGTCGCCGGGGTGGGCGTGGGTGACGTCCTTGCCGCCGACCGTGACCCGGCCGGCGCTGACCGGCTCGATCCCGGCCACGATGCGCATCAGCGTGGACTTCCCGCACCCCGACGGGCCGACGATCACCAGGAACTCCCCGTCGCGCACGTGCAGGTCGACGTCGGCGAACAGCACCTGACCGCCGTACCGCTTGGTGACCCGCTCGATGCGGATGCCGTCGGTCATCGCTTGACTCCTCCGAGGGTGAGGCCCGAGACGTAATAGCGCTGCAGCAGGGCGAACAGGACGAGCGGCGGCAGGATCGACAGCAGCGCCGCCGCGGTCTGCAGGTGGTAGACGATCCCGTGCTCCCCCTCGAAGGACGACAGCGCGAGCGGCAGCGTCCACAGCTCCTGCTCGCTGGCCGCGATCAGGGGCCAGATGAGGTTGTCCCACTGGGCCAGGAACTGCAGCAGCAGGACCGTGAGCAGGGCCGGGCGCAGCAGCGGGACGGCGATGAGGAAGAAGATGCGCAGCTCGCCGGCGCCGTCCACCCGCGCGGCGTGCAACATCTGCGCGGGGATGCCCAGCGCGAACTGCCGGACCAGGAAGACGCCGAGCGCGCTGGCCACGAACGGCGCGATCAGGCCCTGGTAGCTGTTGAGCCAGCCGATCTCGCTGAGCGCCACGAACACCGGGATCATGACGACCGCCGGCGTCAGGGACAGCGCGATGATCACCAGGTTGAGCAGCGCGGCCCGGCCGGGGAAGCGCAGGCGGGCCAGCGCGTACCCGGCCGCCGCCGAGATCGCCACGTCCAGCACGGAGACCGCCGACGCGATGACAAGGCTGTTCAGCAGGTAGCGAGGGAACCGGCCGTCGGTCATGATCTCGCCGAGGTTGTCGAACAGCGCGAAACCGTGGAAGCGCAGCCCGGACAGGTCGCTGTCGTCGGGCGCCGACGCGAGCACGACCATGGAGTAGAGCGGCAGCAGCATCAGCGCCACGAAGCCGATGAGGGCCACGACGGTGAGCGAGCGGCGGATTCTCATTCTTCGTCGCTCCTGATCAGCTTGAACTGGGTGAAGGCGAAGACCAGCAGCACCACGAGCAGCACGATCGCGATCGCCGACGCGTAACCGAAGCGGGAGTAGGAGAACGCGTTGTTGTAGAGGTAGAGCGGCAGCACCTGGGTGGCGTTGACGGGCCCGCCCCTGGTGAGCAGGTACGCGGGCACGAACGACTGCATCGCCCCGGTCACGGCCACCACGATCACGAACGTGAAGGTGCGGCGCAACAGCGGCACGGTGATCAGGAAGAACGTCCGCAGCGCGCGGGCGCCGTCGATGGCCGCGGCCTCGAAGACGTTGGCCGGCAGCGCCTGCAGCCCGGCGACGAAGATGATCACGTAGAGGCCGACGTACTTCCAGATGACCATCACGAGCAGTGCCCAGATGGCGTACCCGGAGTCGGTGAGCCACGGGCGGGCGCCGCCGGTCAGGGTGTCGGCGAGCCCGCCGGTGGAGTAGATGACCTGCCACAGCACGGTGGCGCCGACCAGCGGCATCACCGCGGGGATGAAGACCATCCCGCGCAGCCAGGCCCGCAGCCGGCCCGGCTTGGCCAGCGGCACGGCCACGACCAGCGCGATCACGATGGTCGGGCCCACCGCGAAGACCGTGTAGAGCACGGTCACCCACACGCTGCTCCAGAACTCCTCGCTGGTCGCCATCTCGCGGTAGTTGTCGAGGCCCACCCACTGCGGGGTGCCCGACAGGTCGTACGAGGTGAAGCTCAGGTAGAGGGCCGCGAGCGCGGGCAGCGCCCAGAACAGGACGAAGTACACGATCGCCGGGGCGGCGAGGCCCGCGCCCGCGCGGGCCTCGACCCCGGCCATGGTGGCCCGCCGTGCGGCGGTCATTTGAGAATCCGCCCCACTGCGGCGTCGAAGGCGGCCGCGGCCTCCTGGGCGGACCGCTGCTTGTGGATCACCGACTCCAGCGCGTCGAGCAGCGCCTTCATCGTCTCGGTCCACTGCGGCAGCACCGGGCCGAAGTCGGTGTACGGGAGCTGCTCCTCAAGCTGCTGGCTGGCCTTGTCGCGGGCGCTGGGCAGCTTCTGCCAGCCGGCCGCCGGGGTGACCAGGCCGGTGGCGGCGAGCTGCTGGTCGACGTTCCCGGAGGTGGACAGCCAGTTCACGAAATGCCAGGCCGTGTACGGATTTTTCGCCTTTTTGGCGACCAGCCACCCCCACGAGTAGCCCGAGGCCACCTTCTCCTTGCCCGCCCAGCTCGGCACGACGGCGCTGTCGAAGGTCTTGCCCAGCTCGGCCTTGGGATCGAGGGCCGGGATGAGGCTGGAGGTGAACCGGCCGGACACCAGCATGGCCGCCGTGCCCTTGGCGAACAGGCCGAACGCGCCGACCGGGTCGCTCAGCCGCGGGTTGCCCTGGCGGCCGTAGTATTCGAGCGCCCGCAGGCCCGCCGGGGTGCTCAGCCCGCCGCGTCCCGTGCTCTCGTCCACGATCTTCCCGCCGAGGCCGTTGATCAGCGGCAGGAAGCTGAGCATCGCCCAGATGTTGTCGGCGGGCTGCCACTGGAGCCCGACCTGGGAGCCCGTGGTGAGCTTGGCGTTGAACTCCTCGACCTGCTCCCACGTCGTCGGAGGCCGGTCCGGGTCGAGTCCGGCCTGCTCGAAGCGGTCGCGGCGGTACCAGAGGTGGACCGAGTTGAAGTCGATCGGGATGCCGTACACCTGGTCCTTGTAGGTGAGGGCGGCGAAGGCGTTCGTGTCGAACCTGGTCTTGAGCTCGTCGATGGAGCCCGCCCCGAACTCCGCCGGCGGCAGCGGCGTCACCTGCCCCTTCGACGCCCGCTCGGCGAGGGTCCAGGCGCCGACCTTGATCAGGTCCGGTGGCGAGCCCGTGGTGAACGCGGTGGAGAGCTTGGTGTCGAGGTTGGCGATGGGGACGTACAGCGGCTTGACGGTGACCTTCGGGAACTGGCGCTGATATTCGGCGATCTTGGCGTTGAAGTACTTGGTGTTCGCCTGCTCCTCGTGCATCCAGACGTTGACCGTGCCCTGCGGCCCGGACTCCTTCGAGCCGACCGGAGCGCTGCCCGACCCGCAGGCGGCCAGCGGGCTCGCCAGGCCCAGCAGGGCGGCGCCGCGCAGGAGGTCTCGGCGGGGGATGTCACTCATGTGTCCGGTTCCTCTCAGGAACGTGCGTGAACTCGGTTACCCCCGCGTGGATGGCGTCGGTCATGCGCCGGTGCCAGGCGACGTCGCGCCACATGCCGTCGAACTGGGGGCCGCAGAAGTTGCTGGTCGCCAGCGCCTCCCAGCGCCCGGTGGCCAGCGCGGCGCGCACCCCGATCTCGCACAGCTCCTTGACCCAGCCCCAGTCACGGCCGGGGCCGTCCTTGTAGTTGACGATCCCCCAGCACTCGGTGGTCACCAGCGGCTTGCCGGCCGCCCGCGACCACGCCGCGACCTGCCCGATGTGCTCGGTCAGGCGGCCGGCCCACCGCTCCGGACCGGCCCGGTACAGGCGCTCGGCCGGGCCGGACAGCGGCTCGTAGGCCCGCGGGTCGAACTGGGAGTGGTGCAGGTCGTAGCCGATCTCCGCGTAGAAGTCGGTGGTGGCCTGCGGTGTCATCCACACGTGCGGTTCGAGCAGGTCCAGCTCGGACAGGTCCTCGCCCGGTGCGCCGGTGGTCTCGGTGCAGACGGACAGCGTGTAGCGGTACCGGGGGTGGGCGGCGCGCAGGGTGGAGATCGCCTCTTTGGTCCAGTTCCGTACGAGCTCGTCGCCCCGGGACAGGGTCTCGGCGCTCGCGTCGTTCCCGTACAGGAAGGGCGCCCACATCGCGAGCGGCCACTCGTTCACCAGGTCGACGAAGTAGACGGCGTCGGCGAGGCCGGCGTCCTCGATCGCCGAGAGCGTGACGTCCCAGACCCGGGCCAGGTCGGCCGGGGTCCTGATCCGCGAGCGGACGTCGAGCTCGTCCTTCCTGAACCAGGAGGACAGCGAGACCCGCAGCCCGCGGGCCGCGCACGCGCGGATGAAGTCGAGCAGGTCGGGCAGCACGCGTACGGAGACCGGCTCGGTCGCGCCCCAGACCTCGAAGTGCCACACGGGGAGCAGCTGCCAGGTCCGCTCCGGATCGGCCGCCACCAGGTGGGGGAAGGCGTCGATGCGTACCGCGTCGTAGCCGCGCTCGGCCAGTTCGTCGAGTGCGCGGTCCCAGTCCTGGTAGCCGGCGCCGTCCCAGCGCCGTTCGAGCCAGGAGAAGTCCCACATGGTGATCGCTAGGGGGGTGTTGGTCAACGTCATAGTCTCAACATCCGTTCCGATGTTGGTCTTACCAGATTGCTAGATCGTGGCTGGCCGAAACGTGACTGTCAAGGCTCTCTTGGGTCCTTGCGGCGTACTGGTCTAACCAGCTAGCGTTCTTGGACCATGAGCACCCGCGCCGTCGCCGGCCTGGAGACCATCCGATGCCCGATTCAGCCCAACGTGCTCCTGGTACGGCTGCACGCCGACGACGGCCTGACCGGCCTCGGCGAGTCGTTCTTCGGGGCGGAGGCGGTCGAGGCCTACCTGCACGAGACCGTCGCGCCACTCCTCGTGGGAGCGCCGCTGCCCAGCCCCGAGCGGCTGCGCCGGCTGCTCGCCGGCCACGTGGGCTTCCAGGGCAGCGGCGTCGAGACCCGGGGCAACGGGGCCATCGACATCGCCGTGTGGGACCTGCTCGGCAAGGCCACCGGGCAGCCCGTCGCCACCCTGCTCGGCGGCCCCTACCAGGACAGCCTCCCGGTCTACAACACCTGCGCCGGCCCCTCCTACGTCAAGGACGAGCCCCGCCAGGCCGTCTCCAACTGGGGCCTGGCCGACACGTCACGGTACGAGGACCTGCGCGGCTTCCTCGAACGGCCCGGCGAGCTGGCCAAGGAGCTGTGGGCCGAGGGCCTGCGCACCATGAAGGTGTGGCCGTTCGACCAGGCGGCCGAACGCACCGGCGGCATGCGCCTGGAGCGGGCCGACCTGCGGGCCGGGCTGAAGGTGCTCGACGCCATCAAGAACGCCGTCCCCGAGATGGACGTCATGGTCGAGCTGCACGGCCTCTGGAGCCTGCACGCCGCGCTCGGCCTGGTGAAGGAGCTCGAACGCTTCGCCCCGTACTGGATCGAGGACCCGCTGCGGGCCGACAGCCTGGCCTCGTACGCCACGCTGCAGGCTGCGACGCCGCTGTCGCTGGCCACCGGCGAGACGCTGACCGGGCAGCGCGCGTTCCGCGGGCTGATGGAACGCGCGGGGATCCGGGTGGCCATCGTCGACATCGGCTGGACGGGCGGGCTGACCGAGGCCCGCAAGATCGCCGCGCTCGCGGACTCGTACGACCTGCCGTTCGCGCCGCACGACTGCACCGGGCCGATCTCGTTCGCGGCGTGCGTGCACCTGGCCCTGAGCCAGCCCAACGCGCTGGTACAGGAGAGCGTGCGCGCCTTCCGCCACACCTGGTACGGGGAGCTGGCGAGCGGCCTGCCCCTGGTGGAGGACGGCCGGGTCACCCTGGAGGGACGGCCGGGGCTGGGCGTCGACCTCGCCGACGGCCTCACCGACCGCCCCGGCGTCACCACCCGCCTGACCGGCTCCCGCCCATGAATCCACCCACCGGGCCCACCCCACCGGGCCCACCCCACCGGGACCGCGCCACCGGGACCACCGCCCGCGGCCGGGCAGTCGTACCCGGACGAACGGGCACGGACGATGCCGCCGGCTCGGTACGCTCGCGTCCGGTCGCGCATGATGCGGGCACCGACGAGGGACCGAGACGACCACGTCCGCCGACGGGGCGTGACGCGGGCGGCGACGCCGCACACGGGTAGGCGTGTCCGGTTGAGCGTGACGTGGGCACTGGTGGCGACGCCGAGCCGGTGTGGCCGCGTCCTGGCGAGTGGAGTGCGGGCATGACGACGCGGATGGCGGCGCTGCGCTGGTACGGGCGGGGCGACGTACGGCTGGTCGAGACCGAGATCCCCAGCCCCGGCCCGGGCGAGGTCCTGATCGCGGTGACGCTCTGCGGTATCTGCGGCAGCGACGTCGAGGAGTACCGGGAGGGGCCGATCGTCGTTCCGGTCACGCCGCACCCGCTGACCGGCAGGGCGGCCCCGCTCACCCTGGGGCACGAGGTCGTCGGCGTGGTCGCCCGCCCCGGCCCCGGCGTCGGCCTCGCCCCGGGCACCCCGGTCGTGCCGGACGTCGTGCTGGGCTGCGGCCGGTGCTGGTGGTGCGCCCGCGGGGACTACCCCCTGTGCGAGCGCGGGGCGGCGCTCGGGTTGCAGGACGACGGAGGGCTGGCGGAGTACCTGGTGGCGCCGGCCGACCGCTGCGTCCCGCTGCCCGACGGCATGCCCGCCGAGCTCGCCGTCTTCGCCGAGCCCGCGGCGGTCGCCGTACGGGCGCTCGACAAGGCCGGTGACGTGTCCGGGGCCGTGGTCGCGGTCGTCGGCTCCGGCGCCATCGGGCTGCTGGTCGCCCAGGTGGCCGCCTGCCGCGGGGCGGCGGCCGTCGTCGCGGTCGACCCGGCCCCGGACCGCCGCTCGCTGGCCGGTTCGTGCGGTTTTGTCTCCGCGGCACCCGGCGAGGCCGCCGACACCGTCCGCGACCTGACCGGCGGCCGTGGCGCCGACGTGGTGGTGGAGAGCGCGGGAACACCTGCCGCGGTGACAGACGCGCTGTCGCTGTGCCGCCGCGGCGGCACCACGGTCCTGCTCGGCGTCACCCCGGAGCCCGCCGTCCTGTCCACGTTGGACGTGGTGCTGGGGGAGAAGCGCATCGTGGGGTCGGCCTCGCACCGATGGGACACCGACGTACGCGCCGCCGTCACCCTGCTCCACGCCGGCCACCTCCGGGTCGACCGGCTGCCCGTCCAGACCGTCCCGCTCTCCGAAGCCGTACGTCGCGGCCTGGCCGACCCGCCCCGCGACGTCCTGAAGACCATCGTCGACGTCGCAGGCACAGGCACCTGAACCAACGGCACCCGAGCCGCCCAGGCCAGGAACCCCGCTCACACAACACCCGCGCCACGGAGGGGAGACCAACCGCAGGGGATCCCGGGTGTGGCGGGTCCCCGGGCAGTGGGCGGGGCGGTGCCCGGGGTCAGTGCTCGATGCTGGCGTTGAAGTGCGTCAGGCCTCGGGCGAACGCGGCCAGTTCCTCCGGGGTCCAGTCCTTCAGGACCGTGGCCAGGCCGTGGAGCCGGTACTCGCGCTCCCCGGCGACGCGCCGCAACCCTTCCTCGGTGATGCGGAGCTTGCGGGCCATCCCGCCCTCGGGGTCGGGGATGCGTTCGGCGAGTCCCTCGCGGAGGAGGACGGCGGTCTGCCGGTTGACGGTGGAGGTGTCGAGGCTGAACGCCTGCGCGAGTTGGCCGATCGACATCGGCCCCTCGGCCTCGAGCCGGCTGAGCAGGATGTAACTGCTGCCGCGTTCCAACCGACGTTCAGATGGAGGCGCGGACATGGACGCCAGCTCCTTGTATCGGCCGATGAGCATGAGCTCGCGCTCGATGTCAACGATCTCCTCGCGCATGGATACCTCCCAACGGCGCTCAGAATATCCGTCTATATGGGGATGTGTAGGATACATACCATATGCATCGTGCATATAATTTTGCGAGATACGGGGGACTCATGAGTTCAACGCGTGCCGCACAGTCCAGTGGGGCGATCATCAGCGTCCTGGCGGCGGCGGGCATCACGGTCTCGCTGATGCAGACCCTGATGGTGCCGCTGATCGCGACCCTGCCGGTTCTTCTGCACACCACGGCCGCCAACGCGTTCTGGGCCATCACCGCGACCCTCCTGGCCGGCGCGGTCGCCATGCCAGTCTCGGGGCGGCTCGGCGACCTGTACGGCAAGCGCCGCGTCATGATCGTCAGCGCGGTCCTGCTGGCCCTCGGCTCCCTGGTGTGCGCCCCCGCCAACTCGCTGACCCCCATGGTGATCGGCCGCGCGCTGCAGGGGCTCGGGATGGGCGTGATCCCGCTGGGCATCGCCATCATGCGGGACGTGCTGCCGCCGCAACGGCTCGGCTCGGCCATCGGACTCATGAGCTCCTCGCTCGGCGTGGGCGGAGCGCTCGGCCTGCCCGCCGCCGCGCTCGTCGCCCAGTACGTGAGCTGGCACGCGCTGTTCTGGGGGGCCGCCGCGCTCGGCCTCGTGATGTGCGTGCTCATCTTCATCGTCGTACCGGAGTCGCCGGTCAAGTCGCCGGGACGGTTCGACTTCGTGGGGGCGGTGGGACTGGCGGCCGGACTGGCCCTGTTCCTGCTGCCGGTCTCCAAGGGCAGCGACTGGGGCTGGACGAGCGGCATCACGCTCGGCATGTTCGCGGCCTCGGCGGTGATCCTGCTGCTGTGGGGATGGTGGGAGATGCGCGTGTCCGCCCCCCTGATCGACCTGCGCACCAGCGCGCGCCGCCAGGTGCTGCTGACCAACCTGGCCTCCATCGTCATCGGCTTCGCCATGTACGCGATGTCGCTGATCACGCCGCAACTGCTGCAACTGCCCGAGGCCACCGGGTACGGCCTGGGCCGGTCGATGGTCGAGGCCGGACTGTGGATGGCCCCGGCCGGGCTGGTCATGATGGCGATCTCGCCGGTGGCCGCTCGCCTGTCAGGAGCTCGCGGGCCCAAGACGTCCCTGCTGCTCGGGACGCTCATCATCGCCTCCGGCTACCTCCTGGCCCTCGCGCTGATGGGCCACGCGTGGGGCGTTCTCATCTTCTCGGCCGTGGTCAGCGCCGGGATCGGCTTCGCGTACGCGGCCATGCCGTCCATCATCATGAGCGCCGTGCCGCGCACCGAGACGGCCGCCGCCAACGGGCTCAACAGCCTGATGCGCTCGATCGGCACGTCCTGTGCCAGTGCCGTGCTCGGGGCGGTGCTGGCCAACCTGACGGTCAACTTCGGATCGGTGGCGGTGCCGTCGGAGGCGGGGTTCCGGGCCGGTTTCATCATCGGCGGCGGGGTCGCCCTGGTGGCGGCGCTCATCGTCCTGACCATCCCCGGCCGTCGCGCCGCCGCTCCCCAGCCCGCCGGCCTGCCCACCGACACCGACACCGACCAGGAGGTCCGCGCCCGCTGACCCCGGCACTTGGGACGCCCCACCCGGCGAGCCTCACGAAAGGCCCGCCGAGCGAGGCGCCCGCCGGACAGGTGACCCGCCAGGCAGGGCGCTCGCCAAGCAAAGCGCCCACCAGGCATGGGCCGCGCCAAGCAAAGCGCCCGTCAGGCAGGGGGCGTGCCGGGCAGGTGCGTCAGCGGCAGATGTACTATGCCGTGCCCAGTTGGCCGCGGCGGAGGCGGGCGGCCTTGGCCATGTTCCAGCCGAGCACCGCCGTCACCACCCCGTCCTGCCGGTAGAGGGCGACGAAGCGGTTCTGCTCCGGGTCGCCCTCGACCACGCTCACCTCCGCCTCGGGCGACGGCAGCCCGTGAACCTGGATCTTGACGTCGTACTGGTCGGTCCAGAAGTACGGGACGGGCGCGTAGGACACCTCCTCGCCGAGGATGTTGGCGGCCACGACCTGGGCCTGTTCGACGGCGTTGGTCCGGTTCTCCAGCCGCAGCCGCCGGCCGAGCCCCTCGTGCTGCCAGGAGGCCACGTCGCCCACCGCGTAGACGCCGTCGGCGGCGCGGCAGCGGGAGTCGCACTCCACGCCGTCCCCCAGAGCCAGCCCGCTGTCGCCGAGCCACCCGGTCGCGGGGCGGGAGCCGATCGCCACCACCACCGCGTCTGCGGGCAGCAGCTCGCCGGATGCCAGGCGTACCCCTGTGACCCGGCCGCCCTCGGCGGCCAGGCCGTCGACCGCGACGCCGAGCCGCAGCCGGACGCCGTGCTCGGCGTGCCGCCTGGTGAGCAGCGCGGCGGCGGGGTCGCCGAGCTGGTCGGCCAGGACGGCGGGGCCGAGGCCGACGAGCGTGACGTCCAGGCCGAGGCCGCGCGCGGTGGCGGCGACCTCCGCGCCCAGCACGCCCTCGCCCACGACGACGAGGCGCGGCCCTTCGAGCAGGTGGGCGCGGAGCGCGAGCGCGTCGTCCAGGGTGCGCAGCACGTGTACGCCCGCCAGCGCGTCCTGGCCGGGCAGCCGGGACGGGGTCAGCCCGGTGGCCAGCACCACGGCCTGCGCGCGCAGGGTCCGCCCGGACGCGGCGGACACCTCCCGCGCCGCCGGGTCCAGCCGCACGGCCGGGTCGCCGAGGATGAACCGCGCGCCCAGCTTGTCCAGCTCGGTCTCGGCCCGCAGGTGTGCCCGCTCGCTCTCCCACGCGCCGGCCAGCACCTGCTTGGACAGCGGCGGACGGTCGTAGGGCGGGTGCGGCTCGGCGCCCAGGACGGTCAGGCCACCCTGATGGCCCTTGCGGCGCAGCGCCTCCGCGACGGCCAGGCCGCCGGCGGACGCGCCCACGATCAGGACGTCCGTCAAGACTGCCCGTCCAGGGTGATCGCGGCGGCCGGGCAGACGTCGGCGGCCTCGCGTACGGCGGCGTGCAGGGGCTCGGCCGGCGACGGGTCCAGCAGGACCACGATCCCGTCGTCCTCGCCCTGGTCGAACACCTCGGGCGCGAGCAGCACGCACTGGCCTGCCCCGCAACATTTGTCCGTGTCGACGGTGACGTTCATGAGAAGGTTCCTTTCGGTTCTACCAGCGCACCGGGACCTGCCGCGGGCCGCCGCCGACGAGCCCCTGGCGGCGCTTCGGCGGGCACGGCCGGCTCCGGCGTGGGCAGGCGGTTGAGCAGCAGCGCTCCGGCCCCGGGCACGGCTGGATCGAGGGCGTGCTGAGCCGCCGCCCGGCGGGCACCTCCAGGGGGCGGGTAGCGCGGGGCGTCGCTCAAATCTCCTCCTGGAAGCCGGCTGCGGTCAGGCCGCCGACCAGCCGCCGTCGACCGGGACGATCGCCCCGTTGACGAACGAGGCGGCGTCCGAGGCGAGGAAGAGCGCGGCGTCGGCCATCTGCTCCGGCTGGGCCAGCCGCTCTCCGAGGGCGAGCACGGGGCCGAGCCGGGCGGCGCCGGTGGGGTCGAAGGAGGCGTTCGTGGCGATGTTGGTCATGGTGGGTCCGGGCAGGATGGCGTTGCAGCGGATGCCGTCCTTGGCGTGCGCCCAGGCCACGCTGCGGGTCAGGCCGACCACGCCGTGCTTGGACGCGGTGTAGGCGGCGCCGGCCGCCCCGCCGCGGATCCCGGCCTCCGAGGCGGTGTTGACGATCGCGCCGCCGCCCTGGCGCAGCATGTGCGGCAGCACCGCGTGGGTGACCAGGAACGTGCCGGTCAGGTTCACCCGCAGGACCCGCTCCCACAGCTCGACCGAGATGTCGGCGGGCAGCGCCATCGTGTCCATGATCCCGGCGTTGTTGCACAGCACGTCGACGCGGCCGTACGCGCCGATCGCCGCCTCGGTCAGCGCGGCCACCGACGCCTCGTCGGAGATGTCGGCCGAGACCGCCACGGCCGCCTCGCCGATCTCCTCGGCGGTGCGCTCCGCCGCCTCCTTGTCGATGTCGCAGACCACGACCCGGGCGCCCGCCTTGGCGAACCCCACCGCCATCGCCCGGCCGATCCCGGACCCCGCACCTGTGATCAGGGCGACGCGATCGTCGAATGTGCTCAAGAGCCCGTCCTTTCCTCAGCCGCCGCTCGGCCGGCAGCAACCGGACAATTGTGTCCGGTTGCTACGATACCCGCTGTGCCCGAGTCACGTCGACCGAACAGAGGTCCGAGCGCCGCCGCGGAAAACCGGGCGGCGCTGGTCGCGGCCGCCCGGGAGGTGTTCGCCAGTGCCGGGTACAACGCGCCGCTGAGCACGGTCGCCCGCGTCGCCGGGGTCGGGCAGGGCAGCCTCTACCGGCACTTCCCCGACCGGATCAGCCTGGCGATGGCCGTGTTCGAGGACGGCGTCACAGAGCTGGAGGCGCTGGCGGCCCGGCCCGGCACCACGCTCGACGACCTGCTGACGCTGCTGACCGAGCAGACCATCGCCTCGACCGCGTTCATCGACCTGGTCACCGCCACGCCGCCGGCCGAGCCGGACCCCCGCATCCTCGACCTGCGCGATCGCGTGTCGAGGGTGCTGGCGGGCGTGCTCGGCGACGCCCGGCGCGCGGGGTCCGTCCGCGGGGACGTCACGGCCGACGACCTGGTGCTGGTCGTCGGCATGCTCGCCGGGGTCCTGGCCAAGACCCCGGCGCCCGCCCGGCGCGACACCGCCGCACGCGTGTGGGCGCTGCTGCGCCAGGGCATCGCGCCCTGAGCGACCCGCGGGCGCTCAGGCGCGGGGCCGGGCCCCGCGCCGCGTCACTGGCTGACCGCCCTCTTGTACAGGCGCGTGGCGAGCGGCGCGAACACCACCAGGATCAGCACCGCCCAGAGCAGCGACACCGTCACCGCGTGCTGGAGCGGCCACGCCTGGGGGCGCGTCGCGGCGGCGTTGCCGAACAGCTCGCGAGCGGCCTGTACGACGGTGGAGACGGGGTTCCACTCGGCGATGGGCCGCAGCGGCCCCGGCAGGCGGCTGCTGTCGACGAAGGCGTTGGACAGGAAGACCAGCGGCATCGACACGATGGTGGCGATGTTGTTGAACACCTCGGGCGTGCGCAGGGCCAGCGCCACCGTCGCCGTCACCCAGGAGAAGGCGTAGGCGAAGAACAGCAGCAGCAGGAAGCCCAGCACGGCCTCCATCGGCGAGGTGTGGATGCGCCAGCCGACGGCCAGCCCCACGAGCGCCATCACGACGATGGTGGTCACGTTCATGAGCGCGTCGCAGATGGTCTGGCCGACCAGCACCGCCGAGGGCGCCATCGGCAGCGTGCGGAACCGGTCGAAGATGCCCTTCTGCAGGTCCTGGGTGAGGGTGTAGCCGGTGATCTGCGCGCTGGTGACGATGGTCTGGACGAAGATGCCCGGGATCAGGTACTCCCGGTACGACATGCCCGGCAGCTCGATCATGCTCCCGAAGACGTACGCGAACAGCAGCACGAACACGATCGGCAGGATGATCACACCGCCGAACAGGTCCGGGGCGCGTCTGATCTTGAGCGCGTTGCGCTTGGTGATCGTCACGCCGTCGGCGAGCGCGATCTGGAGGGCGTTCATCGGGCGGGCTCCTTCTCGGCGGCGGCCTCGTGGCCGGTGAGGGTGAGGAAGACGTCGTCCAGGGTCGGGCGGCGCAGCCCGGCGTCGCGGACGGTGACGCGTTCGGCGGCCAGCAGGCCGAGCGCGGTGGTGAGCGCGGCGGTGCCGCCGGTGATCGGGACCGTCACGTGGAGCGCGGCGGGGTCGATCCGTACCTCGCCGAAGGGCGCCAGGGCGCGCCGCGCGGCGGCCAGGTCGCCGGCGCCGGCCACAGTCAGCTCGATCCGGTCGCCGCCGACCTGGTCCTTCAGCTCGTCGGCGGTGCCGAGCGCGATCACGTGGCCGTGGTCGACCACCGCGATCCGGTCGGCGAGGCGGTCGGCCTCCTCCAGGTACTGGGTGGTCAGCAGCACGGTGGTGCCGCCCGCGACGAGCTCGGAGATGATGTCCCACAGGCTGACGCGGGCCCGGGGGTCCAGGCCGGTGGTGGGCTCGTCGAGGAAGAGCACGGGCGGGTCGGCCACCAGCGCGCCGGCCAGGTCGAGCCGGCGCCGCATGCCGCCGGAGTAGCCCCGCACCGGGCGGTCGGCCGCACCGGTCAGGTCGAAGCGCTCCAGCAGCTCCCGGGCGCGCTGCCTGCTGCGCCTGGCGCCCAGGTGGTAGAGGCGGCCGACCATCTCCAGGTTCTCGGCGCCGGTCATGTGGTCGTCGACCGCCGCGTACTGGCCGGACGCGCCGATGCGCGAGCGCAGCCGGTCGGCCTGCGCGACGACGTCCAGGCCGGCGACGGTGGCGCGGCCCGCGTCCGGTCTCACCAGGGTGGTCAGGATCCGCACCGTCGTGGTCTTGCCCGCGCCGTTGGGGCCGAGCAGGCCGAACACCGTGCCCTCGGGGACGGACAGGTCCATCCCGTCGAGGGCGACGACGTCGCCGTACTTCTTGACCAGGCCCTCGGCATGGATGGCGGGAGGCATCGGCTTTCTCCTCTTTACTGGGGGATTAACCATGATTTATGGGCATGACGGGATGGCGGACGGTCGCCCGCCCGCTTTGATCGGCGGGTTCTAGATGTCGAGGTCCTCGACGGCGGGCCGCTCGGCCACGTCGGCGATCAGGTCGTAGAACTCGTCGGGGATCCTGCCGCGCAGCTCCTCGACCGTGTCGACGACCTCCAGCGTGGCCGCGCCCTGCACGAAGCCCCACCGTGTCTCGCCGAGGCCGAGATAGCCGCGCCAGGTGGTCACCCAGTCGTCGGACTCCGAGCCGCTCACCCAGTCGGGCGAGCGGTCGACGTGCAGGACGAACCTGCCCTTGCGCGACCGGTAGACCCGGAACATCTCCACCTGCCCGCTGCGGCTGGTGCGGCCCCACTCGCCGAGCAGCACGCCGGAGAAGCGCTGCTTGCGCCCGGCGCCCTGGCCGACCTGCACGATGATCTCTTCGTAGCCCTCCTGGCGGCCCTCCTCCATCTCGACGTAGCGCCGCAGCGCCGCGCTGATGGCGGCCGACAGCTTGCCGCCGGCGAGCTCCTGCGCCCGCTGGAAGATCGGCAGATCCTCGTCCGACACGTAGATCGTTTTGTTCGGCATCGTCTCACCCTCATCCCATATACGTATGAGTCTACGTATACGGGAGCGGGATGGCAACGGAAAGGTCAGTCCCGGTCGTCGAAGACCCCGTAAGAGGTGGCCCTGAAGAGGAACGAGGCCCAGGACCGGTAGGGCCGCCAGGCCTCGGCCAGCTTCCGGTACGCGCTCGGCGTCACGTCCTCCGGCAGCCCGTACGCCTCGCGCAGGATCGCGAACAGGCGCGGCTCGTCACCGGGGAACGCGTCCGGCGCGCCCGCTCCGCGGATCAGGATCAGGCCCGCGGAGAACGGCCCCACGCCGGGCAGCGCGCGCAGCTCGGCCAGGGCTTCCCGCGGGTCGAGCGCGCGCAGGTGCTCGCTGGTGAGCACGCCGTCGAGCGCCGCCCGCGCCAGGCCGCGCAGCCACTCCTCCTTCTGCGCCGGCAGCCCGAGGCCCCCGGCCTCCAGCAGCGACACCGGCGGGGGGAAGGCCGGGTGCGCCTGCTCGTCGACGATGACCTTCGCGCCGTACCGGTCCGCGATGCGCTGCTTGATCCGCGCGGCGATGAGCATCGACGAACGCTGCACGATCACCGCCCAGCACGCGGCCTCCCAGGGGCTCCAGAAGCACACCGGACGCAGGCCGGGGCTGCGGCGCTGCAGCTCGCCGAGCACCGGGTCGGCCTCGCCGAGCTTGGCGAAGCCGGCGCCGTCGACGTCGAGCGACAGGATCCGCGCCACCTCGCCCCGGATCCCCGGCCCGGCGGGCCGCGTCGTGGCCACGGCGACCCCGCCCGGCGCGCCCGTCACCGTGACGCCGATCGGCAGCCAGTCGGATTCGGCGCAGTAGGCGAAGCGCATCGCCCGCCCGTCGGAGGGCAGCGCGCTGGTGGCCGGCCAGTCCTCGAGGAAGCGCAGCGACGCGTCGAAGTCGAACGGGCCCTCGGCGGTGAGCGTGAATCCGTGCGTGGTCATGCGCGTATGTTGACTTGTTCCCCGGCCTGAAGTGAAGTCCGGGGATCCCGTGCCGCTCACGCGGCAGTTCGCGGCGCGGGTGTCGCGCCACGAACTGTGGTACGAGGTGCTTGACGCTTCACCGACCCCGTGGGGTCTCCACGCCCTGACACGACCAGCCCGGCCGCCTGTCCTCTGGCTTTGATGTTCTTGGCAGCGTTCACGTCGGCGTGCTCGACATGCCCACAGGAAGTGCATCGAAAGACCGCTTGGCTCTCGCGGCTCTTCGCGTCCACCTTCCCGCAGTCCGGGTTCGAGCAGGTCATTGACGTGTACGCGGCATCAACGACTCGGATGTCGGTTCCGGTGTAGCGGGCCTTGGACCGCAACGCGGTCTCCAGCCCGTACCAGCCCTTGTCCAAAATCGACCTGTTCAGCCCGGCCTTCGCCGCACGTCCGTTCGGCAGATACGCGCCCGGCACGCCGGGATCGGGTTTCGGCGCGACCGACGCGGTCATCGCCTTGACGTTCAACTTCTCCAGCGTGACGATCGCGTAGTCGCGGGTGAGCCGGTGCGCAATCTGGGCATTGAAGTCCGCACGCCGCCACCGCGCCCGCCGCATCAGATCACCTATCGCCCGGACCACCTGCTTACGCCGGTTCGACCCCTTCATCGAGCGGGCGAGCCGCCGTTGCAGCCGCACATACCGCCTGGCCTCACCCGCCGTGAGGAACCCCGTATCGCCGGGATCGTCGCCGGTCGCATCCGGCGGCGGCACCATCGATGACACACCGTTCTCATCGGCGTGACGGCGATCGAAGAACTCTCCGTCACTGGTGACCGCGGCGGTGACCACCCCCCGGTCCACCCCGGCATGCAGGCCGGGACGAGTGCGTTGGCTCACCTCGGCAAGCCCGTCGTCCACCAGGAAGCTGACGAACCAGTGCCTGCCGTCGCGGGTCACGGTCGCGGGCTTCACCTTCCCGCCCCTGGACCTCGCGTGCCGCAGGCACGGCACCTGGAAGGTGCACTGGAAGAGCAAGGTGAGGTGGCGGCCGTCATTTCGGTTCCCCACCGCCCAGCCCGTCGAGCGGGTCAACCGCAAATGGGGGCGGGTGCTCCTGCCGAAGTTCGGGTGGGTGAAGTTCCGTCTTTCCCGCCCCTTGGTCCTTGAGCGTCTGCTGGATGACCTGCGCGGGCGCCTCGGCCAGCCAGGCGCAGTCCGGGTCGGTCTTGGCCTCGGCGAGCTGGCGGCACTGCTCGGCGTAGCCGATGAACGCGCCTCGGCGCCGATAGGCGCGGCGCTGCTCCAATCCGGTGTTCCACACGCTGCGGCAGATCCCGCCCAGCCGCTCGGCGAACAGGCGCTGACCGAAGTCGAACTCCAACCTGTACTTCCGGCCCGCCAGCACGCGCGAAACACCTCCCCTCAGGCCTCCGACACCACAGCAGTTCGAACATACTATCGCCTGGTCCATGGGCCGGGAAGCGGAATACCGGCACGGCAGGCACGTGCTCTCCGCGTTCGGCGCGGGCATGGGCCTGGCCGTCGCGCCGCTGGCCCAGCTGACCCTGGAGAACATCCCGGCCCGGCACGCCGGGTCGGGCTCCGGCCTGGTCAACACCGTCGCCCAGGTGGCCGCCTCGACCGGCGTCGCCGTCATCGGCACGATCTTCTTCCCGCTGCTGGCCACGCACGCCGGCGAGCCGGCCCACGGCTACGGCACGGCCTTTGGCGTCACCATGTGGGTCAGCATCGCCCTGCTGGCGCTGACCGTCGCGGCCGGCTTCCTGCTGCCCCGCAAGCCCGCGCCCGGGAGTGGCGTTCAACACCCGGCGGGCCCGTAATTCGCTGATTTCGCGCCTGGTGGTTCCGGACGTCGCCCGCCCGCGGGGCCCTGCCTGCCGCGGGCGGGCGTCGATCGGGCCGGGCGGCGGTTGTCGTGGCAGCTCAGGAGGGTGCGCGCGCCGCTCGCCGGTACGGAGCCCCGCCGGGCGGGCCGGGGTTATGTCCGGCGATTAATGGACATTCTGACTTGACGTGTCTAGACTTGGTCAGGCACGTATTTCCCGATGCTTGCGCACGGGGGGACTTGTTGAGTTTCACGCGACTCAGAGACAACTTCGAGCTGGTCGCCAAATATGGGGACAGCGTGCCCCTCTATTTATTCTCGGATCTGTTCCTGCGTGTCCCGGGATACCGGGAAATGTTTCCGGTCAGCATGCGAAACCAGCGCGATCGGCTCATGCGGGCACTGGCGTTCGCGGTGGAGCACGCGGGCGGCCTGCAGGAGATCACGCCTTATCTGCACCAGCTCGCGCGCAGCCACCGCAAGCTGGGCGTGGCGAACGAACATTACGTGCAGTGGAGCGCCAGCGTGGTCAGCACCATGCAGCGCTTTTCCGGCAACACCTGGGACGACGGGCTCGACCGGGAATGGCGGGAATTCCTTGGCGCGCTTTCCCGGGTGCTGGTCGACGGGGCCAAGCAGGACGCCACCAAACGGCCCGCACGCTGGTCCGCCGAGGTGATCAGCCATGAACGCAGGGCCGTCGACACGGCGGTGCTGCGATTGCTGGTCGACACGCCGTTCGCGTACGTTCCCGGGCAGTCGGCGCCGGTCGAGGTGCCGCAATGGCCCAATCTTTGGCGCTATTACTCGATGGCCAACGTGCCCCGGCAGGACAACACCATCGAATTCCATGTGAAAGCCGACGGGGCCGTGAGCAGATCCCTGGTCTGCGACATTCAGGAAGGCGACACCGTAAGGCTTGGCGCGCCGGTCGGCACGCTCACGCTCAATCCCGACACCGGACGGAACATTCTGCTGGTCGCCGGCGGCACGGGGTTCGCGCCCATCAAGGCGATTCTCGAGCACGTGACCCGATTGCCGGTGCCGCCGTGGGTCTCGGTGTTCGTCGGCGCCCGCGAACCCGACGGGCTCTACGATTTCGAAACCCTGCGCACCTGGGCCGCGAAATATTCCTGGCTCAGCGTCAGGGCCGCTCTGTCCGAAACACACGACCAGGATCTCGCCGCCTCCGGGACGGTCAGCGAGGTGATCGCCGGATACGGCCGGTGGGACGCGTACGACGCCTATGTCTGCGGACCGCCCGCCATGGTCGACGGCACGGTCGAGGTCCTGCGCGGAAATGGGTTCAGCGACAACCGCATTCGCCTGGAGAGGTTCGCGAGTGAGGCCGTTCCGTCACAGAGGTTCGCCGTATGAATGACCCGGTTGAGCAGTTCCACGCCGCGTACTCCAGCGGGCCGGACGACGACGGTGACGAGGGCGGCGCGGTGGCCCGCTGGTCCGAGCCCGGCGGCGAGAGCGACGCCTCCTGGGAGGAGCCGCAGTGGGACGAGCCGCAGGCGGCGGCCTCGTCGAGCGGCCGCTCGCCCGAGCGGCTCACGCCCCCGCAACTGCGTGCCGTCGTCTTCCGCCGCGCCCCGCTGGGCCGCCGCGGGCTCGACGAACACCAGGTCAACAACCTCCTCGATCGGGTCGAGGAGGAGTTGACCCTGCTCACGCAGGAGAAGAAGGCGCTCCTGGCCGAGGTCGCCCTGCTGCGCGAGTACGTCTCCGACTCCTCCGCCATCGCCGTACCCGCCCAGCAGCAACAACCGGCGCCCGCGCCGCGTGCCGAGGCCGACACCACGACGCCCGCGCGGCGGGAGACCGGGTTGTCGCGGGTGGAGCAGGCTGGGCACGTGGAGTCGCAGTCGGTGGCCAGCCGTATGCAGGAGGCGCACGTCTACGCGGCGAGCCTGCTGTCACAGGCCCAGCAGACCGCTGACCAGTACATCCAGGACGCCCAGCGGTACGCCAGGGAGCTCATCGAGGACGCCCGCTATCGCAGGGGCGAGATCCTGAGCAAGGCCGGGTCGGAGCAGGCGACTCCGGAGGAGGAGAACTGGGAGCGGGAGGCCGCCCGGCTGCGGGCCGCCAGCCAGCAGTATCGCGGCAAGCTGCGCGACTACTTCGAGCTGCTGCTGATGAATCTGGACGAGTGGGAGACGGCCGAGGAGATCGGCGGTCCGCCGGACACCGGGCGGTCGCCTGATTGAGCCCACTCGGGTCAGGCGCTCAGGGCCACCGTCGGGGGCACGCGGGCCGCGCGCAGCGCGGGGTAGATGCCGGCCAGGGCGCCGATCAGCACCGTGACGGCCAGGCCGCCGCTCAGCGCCCACATCGGGACGACCGTCGGCAGGCCGTTGAGCTGGGCGTAGACGAACGTGGCCAGCGCGCCGAGCAGCACCCCCGCGCCCCCGCCGAAGGCCGACAGCAGCAGCGCCTCCACCAGGAACTGGTTGCGCACCTGCCCCCTCGTGGCGCCGAACGACCTGCGCAGGCCGATCTCCTTACGCCGCTCCAGCACGGCGACCACCATCGTGTTGGCCACCCCCACCCCGCCGACGAACAGGGCGACCGCCCCCAGCCCGAGCATGAGCCCGGTGAACGCGCCCGCCGCGGCGGCCTTGGCCTTCAACGCGTCCGACGGCCGGCTCACCTTGGCCTCGTTCGGGCTCTCCGGGCTGACCGTGCGGGCCAGCATCGCCCGTACGCCCTCCACCGCCTCGTCGGCCGAACGCTCGTAGACGGTGGTGGGGTGGCCGTCGTGGTCGAGGTACTCCTTGGCCGCGGGGAAGCCGACGAGCGCGGACCGCTCGACCTCCTCGGCCAGCGGCATCCGGTCCAGCACGCCGATGACGGTGAACCACCTGTCGCCGATCCAGACCTGGGCGTTCGGGGTGAGCAGGCCGAGACGTTCGGCGGCCACCGCGCCCAGGACCACCACCGGCTGGCGTTCGGTGGCGGCGTTGAGCCAGGTGCCCTGGCGGACCCGGCCGTCCAGGGTGGTGAGCAGGTCGAGGCTGGTGGCCTGGACGGTGATGCCCAGGGAGATGCCGCTGGGGATGAGGTCGTTGCGGCGCACGGTGGTGCCGGTCTCGGCGGTCTGGGCGGCGCCGGTGACGCCGTCGATGCGCTTGACCATGTCGGCCGCGTTCTTGGGGAGCTTGACCTTGTCGCCGAAGAGGCTGTCGCCGGGGGAGACCCTGAGCAGGTTGGTGCCGAGCTCGTCGAGCTGGCGCAGGAGCTTCGCCTGGCTGGAGGCGGAGATGCCGACGACCGTGACCATGGTGGCGATGCCGATCGCGATGCCGAGCGCGGCCAGGACGGCCCGGGCCGGTCTCGACCGCAGGCCCGAGGTGCCGAGCCTGGCCAGGTCCGTCGGCCGCAGCCGCGCCGGGCGCAACGCCGTGCTCACAGAGCCCCCAAACCCGTGCTCACGAGATCTCGGATCTGACCAGGCCGTCGCGGACGCGGATGCGGCGCGGGCAGGCCATGGCCACCTCGGGGTCGTGCGTGATGATCGCGATGGTGATGCCCCGCGCGTTCAGCGTCCGGAACAGCGACAGCACCTCCGCGCCCGCCTCGGAGTCCAGGTTCCCGGTCGGCTCGTCGGCGAGCAGCAGCGGCGGCCGCCCGGCCACCGCGCGGGCGACCGCCACCCGCTGCATCTGGCCGCCGGACAGCTGGTTCGGCCGGTGCCCCAGGCGGTGGCTCAGCCCGACCAGGTCGAGCGCCGCCTCGGCGCGCTCGCGCCGCTGCCGCCGGGCCAGGCCGGTGTAGAGCAGGCCGTCGGCCACGTTGTCCAGCGCGGACAGGCCGGGGGAGAGATGGAACTGCTGGAAGACGAAGCCGATGTAGCGGGCGCGCAGCGCCGAGAGCTGGCTGTCGGACAGCGTGCTCACGTCGTAGCCGGCCACCCGTACGGTGCCCGAGGTCGGCCGGTCGAGGGTGCCCGCGATCTGCAGCAACGTGGACTTGCCCGAGCCGGACGGGCCGACGATGGAGACCATCTCGCCCTTGCGGACGGTCAGGTCCACGTTGCGCAGGGCGTGCACCCGGCCGTAGCTCTTGCTGACCCCGCGGATCTCCAGGACGTTCATCGGCCCGACACCGTGACCTTCATGCCCTCGGCCAGCCCCGGGCCGCTCACCTCGACCCTGCCGTTGCCGAACGCCCCCGTCCGCACCGGCACCCGCCGCGCCTGCCCCTGATCCACGATCTCGATGCCGTAGCCGCCCTCGGGCAGCGCCAGCAGGGCCTCCACGGGCACGGTGAGCACGTTCTCGGCCCGCTGCCTGGCCAGCTCGACGGTCACCGGCGCCTCGTCCAGCGACCCGAGCGCCTTGGCGGCGACCTTGATCTCCACCTCGACGGTGGCGCCGCTCTCCTGGTTGCCGGAGCGCTTGGCCGCCTTGGCCACCTTCGCCACCCGGGTGATCCGGCCGGTGACGCTCTTGCCGTCGGCGAGTTTGACGGTGACCTTCTTGCCCTTCTTGGCGATGTCCTGCTTGTCGGCGTCCAGGTCGATGCGGACCAGCCGGTCGGTGTCGGTGATGTCCAGGACCGGCCGCAGGGACCCGATCTGGTCGCCCACCTCCACGTCGATCTTGCTGACCCGGACCGGATCGGGCAGGAAGAGGACGTCCGCCGGGGTCACCTTCCCGGTCCGCTCCATGCCGTTCTTCTTCTGCCAGCGCCGCACGGCGCGGGCCGTCGCGTCGGTGAAGCGGTTGTCGACCGTCACGCCGCGGCCGAACCCGAGGTCGCGCAGGTTGCGTTCGAGCTGCTTGACGTCCGGGCCCTTCTTGACGCCGTCCTTCAGGGTCCGGTACGCGGGGAGCTCGCCGTACATGAGGACGCGGGGGCGGCGGTCCACGCCGTAGAGGCTCTTGCCGCGCCGGATGACCTGGCCCTCGTCGGGCAGGCTGGTGATCGTCCCGGCCGAGGTGGCCTTGACGGTACGGCTGCCGGCGTACGTGAGCTTGCCGTCCACGCTCTCCTTGTCCACCAGGTCGCCGCGGGTGATCTCCTTGGTGGCGGCGGCCACCGGGCGCGCGCTCGGCGTGGGGTCGGGCCTGGCCTGCGGGCCCGCGTCGAAGAGCGCCGCCGAGGCGAACACGCCGCCCGCGGTGACCGCGCTGCCCACGGCCGCCGTGCCCAGGGCCGCGACGACCCCCTTGAGCCGGCCGTTCATCAGGCTCCCCCCTGTCCGGGCAGCAGCTTGGCGCAGGACTCCGCCGCCTTCTGCAGCTTCGGGTCGTTGGGGTCGAGCTTGGGGTTGACCTGCGGCGGGTCGGGCATGTCGATGCCCTGCTCCCGCATGCACCGGGCGTACTGGATGATCTGGTCGCGGGCCTTCGGGTCGTTGAAGGGGTTGGGGATCTGCGAGGTGTACTTCTCGCACGCCTTCAGCGCCTTCTGCAGCGTCGCCTGGTCCCCGGTGTACTTCCACGTCTTGTCCTCGGGGGAGCCGGGGTCGGGCACGTCGATGCCGTTCTGGCGCAGGCACTGGGCGACCTTGAGCAGCACGTCGTCGGGGTCGACGCTCGACGTAGGCGCCGCCTTGGGCGCCACCTGCCGGGCCCCGGCGGCCGGCGGGGTGCCGGCGATGGCGATCGCGATGGGGTTCTGCTCGTCCCGCTGGGCGCACCCGGCGGCCAGTAGCGCGAACGCGGCCAGCGCCGTCAGGGCCGCCCTCATGACACGCCCTCCCAGTCGAAGACGCGCCTGGTCACGACGTTCACGACGACGGCGGTCACGAGCAGCCCGGCCACGGCCGGCCAGGTGTCCGACAGCCGCCCCAGGTACGCGTCGAAGACGAAGTCGTTGAGCTGGGCCAGCGGGTTGACCGTGGTGACCTGGTAGAACCACGGCGCGACACCCTCCCAGCCCTCGCGCGGCACGCCCAGCCCGCTGCCGAGGAACAGCAGCGCGAAGCAGAGCGGCGCGGCGATCCTGGCGCCGGCGGGCGGCATGCGCAGGCCCCCGAGCAGCAGCCCGGCGCTGACCGAGCAGTAGGTCACGGCCAGCAGCGCCGCCGCCAGGTTGAGCGGGTGCCCGGAGCGGGGCGGGCCGTAGACGACGAACGTGACGGCCATGAACAGCACGGTGGACGCCGCCACCAGCGCGCCGGCCACGATCGCCTGGGCCGCGAGGTACGACCCGTCCCGCATGGGGCTGCGCCGCAGCCGCCTGAGCAGCCCCGTGGCCCGCACCTCCGACAGGTGCAGGGTGAGCACCAGGATCCCGGCCGCGGCGGCGACGGTCCCCGCCATCTCGGGCAGCAGCCGGTCGATGACCCGGACCCCCGGCATGGCGCCGAACTCGATCGTCGGGAAGGAGAAGCCGATGACCAGCATCAGCGCGAGCAGCACCGCGAACGGCAGGGCCAGCACGCCCAGCAGCACCACCGGCGTCCGGAGCAGCAGCGCCACCTGGGCGCGTACCAGGGTCCACACGGTAGCGGCCATCCTCACGCCTCCAAAGCGGCCGGCTCGGGGACGGCCGACAACGTGAGGTAGGCGTCCCGGAGCGTGGGCGGGCGGATCGACCACACCCGGTCGCCGCTCATCGGCGACAGCTCCTGGATCGCCGCTTCCAGCGCGGGCCGCGAGCCGTACAGGTAGGTGGCTGCGGCGCAGGGCAGCACGCGCACGTCGCGGAGCCCGTCCACGCGCAGGTGCGGGGGCACGCCCATGACGAACGTCGAGCCGAGCAGCTGGACCAGCCTGGCCGGCGTGCCCTCGGCCAGCACTCGGCCCGCGCGCAGCAGGACCACCCGGTCGGCCAGCCGCTCGGCCTGGGCCAGGTCGTCGAGCACGACGCAGACCCCGCCGTACCCGGCGCGCAACTCGTCGACGGCCCGCTCGACGCGGTGCCCGCTGCCCTCCCTGAGCCCGGCGGTCGGCGCGTCGAGCAGGACCAGCTCGGGGTTGCCCACCAGGGCCAGGCCGATCATGGCGCGCCGGCGCTGGCCGTCGGTGAGGCGACCGAAGCGCATGGGCAGCAGCGGCTCCAGGTCGAGCAGGTCCACGAGGCGTCCCGGCAGGCCGCGCGTGCCGTGCAGGCGCGAGAGCAGCCGTACGGCCTCGGCGACCTTCATCCGGGCCGGGAGGCTCTCGCCGCGCAGCGCGGCGGCCATCCCGGGAGGTCTGCGGTCGCCGTGGCCGACCGTCACGCCGAGCATCTCGATGTGGCCCGCGTCCGGCTCCTCCGCGCCGACCAGGCAGTCGAGCAGCGTGCCTGCGCCGCTGTCCGGCGGGCCGACGACGCAGACGACCTCGCCGCGCTCGACGGTGAACGACACCTCCTCCAGGGCGGGCGACCTCGACAGTTCGGTGACGCTGAGCAGGGGTGTCATAGCGGCGCTCCGAGGCCGAAGCGATCGGCGATCGAGGCGCCCACCTCCAGGTAGGTGTCGCGGGTGGCGGTGCGCAGCAGGTCGAGGTCGACCTCGGAGCCCTGCTCCAGGTGCGGGTCGAACGGCACGCCGATCACCGCCCGGCAGCGCTTGGTGAAGTGCTCCTGCAGCTCGGCCACGTTGACGGCGTTCCTGCGCGGGTTCTTCACCGCCGACAGCACCACCACGGCGCTGCCCGCCAGGTCCTGGTGACCGTGGGCCTGCAGCCAGTCGAGGGTGGCCGAGGCCGACCTGGCGCCGTCCACGGTGACGGGGCTGACCAGGACGATCTGGTCGGACATGTCCAGGATCGCGCTCATCGCCGAGTGGAGCATGCCGGTGCCGCAGTCGGTGATGGCGATCGAGTAGAACTGCTCCAGGATCTGCGCGACCGCGCGGTAGTCGTCGGCGTTGAACGCCTCGGAGATGGCCGGGTCCCGGTCGGAGGCCAGCACCTCCAGCCGCGAGGGCGCCTGCGAGGTGTAGGAACGCACGTCCGCGTAGCGCCAGATGCCGGCGCGGTCGTTGAGCAGGTCCCGTACGGTGGCCGGCGACTCCATCCGCAGCTTCTCCGACAGCGTGCCCCGGTCGGGGTTGGCGTCGACCGCGATGACCCGGTCCCCCCGGTGGTGGGCCAGCGTGGAGCCCAGGCCGATGGTCGTGGTGGTCTTGCCCACGCCGCCCTTGAGGCTCATCACCGCGACCCTGAAGTGGCCGGAGGAGACCGGCTGCCTGATGCGCTCGATCAGCTCCTGGCGGTGGCGTTCCGCCTTGGAGTCCTTGGGGCGGATCAGGCCGCCGCTGAGCGTGAAGACGGCCTTGCGCCAGCCGCCGGCGGGCGGGCGGCGGCGGGTGCGCAGCAGCCGGTCCGGGCGCAGGCTCTCCGAGGACGTGCCGGCCGCCGAGGGCTCGGTGGGGGAGAAGCCGGCGGGGTCCGCCTCCTCGGCCACGGCGAAGCCATGGGGATCGGCCTGCCCGGGTGTGGCGAGGGCGGAGGGGCCGGTCGCTTGGGGAGGGGGGAAGGCCGCGGGGCCGGGCTGCGGGAAGACCGGCACGTCGGGGGTGCCCGCCGCGGGCGGGTCCCAGGCCGGCGGGTTCGGCGGCTGGAACGCGTTCAGGGCGCCGAGCTCGATGGGGCCGGGCGGCGGTCCGACCGCCGGAGGGCCTTTCCTGGGCTCCCCCGGAGGGGCGGTCGTGCCGAAATGGCCGAGCCGTGGCGCGGGATCGTCCTTCGAGTCGGCCTGCCACCACAGGGGCGGCTCCGGCGCGGGGGGAGGCGGCTGGTCCACGTCTTTGCGGAGCTTCGGCGGCGGGAAGCGCATCGTACGCGTGCGGTCCGGATCTTCCCCGTTCACTTCCATCGTGACCTCGTCGTCGGTGTTGAGCAGAGGCCGTTCATCGCGCTCGCCGTGCATGATCCACCCGTTCGCGTATCTGCGTGTGGTCGTCGGATTGCGTCACAGCCAGCCCTGCCGCCGCGCGGTGTGGACGGCTTCGTGATGGCCCTCCGCGTTGAGTTTGGCCGTCGCGCTGGAGATGAGCCCGTGTGCGGTCGCCTCGGACACATGGAGCTCGACGGCGATTCTGGTGATCGTGGCCCCGCCGCCGGCCAGGCGCAGGGCGTCGCGTTCGTGGTCGGTGAGCGGGCTGTCCCCGGTCGTCATCGAGGCGACGGCGAGCTCGGTGTCGAGGTAGCGGCCGCCGGCGGCGACCTTGCGGATGGCCGCGGTCAGCTCGTCGGCCGAGGCGTCCCTGCCGAGGAAGCCGGCGACGCCGGAGGCCAGCGCCCGGCGCAGGTATCCCGGCCGGCCGAAGCTGGTCAGGGCGACGATCGCGCACCGGCCGCCGATCCGCGCGGCGGTGGTCAGCCCGTCGCGGCCGGGCGGCTCGGCGTCGAGTACGGCCACGTCGGGGCGGTGCCGCCGGACCGCTTCCACGATCCGGTCTCCAAGCCCGGTCTCGGCGACGACATCGATGCCCTCCTCCAGATTGAGCAGGGCGGCCAGCACCGCCCGGGTCTGCGGTTCGTCGGCGGCGAGTAAGACTCGGATCGGCGACGCTGTGGACATACCAGGAGTCTGACTCCGGGATGTTTTCCCCGGTAGGCGCCTATGTCATCGGGCCCGTGTGACATCTATCATGCAAATAAAGCGACAAAAGTGGATTTTTCGCTCATTAGGCAATAAATCGCCTTAAGTGCTTGCCAAGATCCCTAACGTTATGGCATTCCGAAAGTCGGCTGCAAGTCGGGCCCGCCACACTGTTACGGCCAACGTGAGTATGCCCACGAGCGATGACAGAGCTGTCCGCGTAAGAGATGATCGAGATGCGACAGAGGGGGCATGTGCTGGTGATGCACTTTGGAATTCTGGGGCAACCGGCAATATGGCAACAAGGAAACGAGATCAGGCTGGCCACCCGCAGATCGCGTGCGGTGCTGGCGCATCTGTTACTGAGCCCGACCCGCTCGGCCTCGGTCGACAGCCTCATTGACGCGATCTACGGGGACACCCCCACCAAGAGCGCCAGGAACCAGGTGCACCGAGGGGTCGGCGAGCTCAGGCGCAGCGGCGTCACGATCGACGTGCACGACAACGTCTACCGCCTCGAAGCCACCGAAGACAGCATCGACGCCTTCGTCTTCATGCGCCTGTACGACCAGGCCTGCCTGCTGGCCGGCGACCGCGACCACGCTCAGGCGGCCAAGACCCTCGACGCCGCGCTCAAACTGTGGCGGGGCTCGGCCCTGTCCGGTCTGGACAGCGAGTCCTTCGTCGCCGAGGCCGCCGTCTGGAACGAACGGCGGCTGGCCGCCGTCGAGGCCCGGGTCGACGCCGACCTGGCGCTCGGACGGCACCGCGAGGTGATCGCCGAGCTGCAGCAGCTGGCCGACCAGCACCCGCTGAAGGAACGCTTCTGCGCCCAGCTCATGATCGCCCTCTACCGTTCCCAGCGGGGCAGCGAGGCCCTGCGGGCCTTCACCGACCTGGAGGAGCGGCTGCGGGAGGAGCTCGGCACCGATCCCAGCCCCGCGCTGCGCGACCTGCGGCTGCGGATCCTCCGCCAGGACTTCGCGCTGGAGCAGACACACCTGGCCGCGGACGTGCCGCGGCAGTTGCCCGCCCGTCCCGGCATGCTCGCCGGACGGGACGGCGAGCTGCGCGAGATCGTCGCGGAGCTGGCCGAGCGGGCGACGTCCCCGCTGGTGGTGGTCACCGGCTCGGGCGGCGCCGGCAAGACCGCCGTGAGTCTGGAGGCGGCGCACCGCGTGGCGGGGCACTTCCCCGACGGGCAGCTGTTCGCCGACGACCTCGACGACCCCGGCGAGGTGCTGGCGGGCTTCCTCGGCGCGCTCGGGGTGGCGGCCGAGGAGATCCCCGAGGGCGCGGGGGCACGCGCCGCGCTGCTGCGCAGCGTGCTGGCCGTGCGGCGGGTGCTGATCGTGCTGGACGGCGTGACCGGCCCGGGGCAGGTGCTGCCGTTCCTGCCCGGGCACGCCGGCTGCGCCGTGCTCGTGACCAGCGTCTCCCCGCTGGCCCTGCCGCGCGACGCCGCCACGGTGACCGTCCCGGCGCTTGACGGCCCCGCCGCCAGGACCCTGCTGGCCACCGGGGCGGGACGGCGGCGGATGCAGGCCGAGCCCGCGGCGGCCAACCGGATCGTCGAGCTGTGCGCCGGGCTGCCGGTGGCCCTGGAGATCGTGGCCGCCAAGCTGGCCGCCAGGCCGCACCTGAGCTTGGAACGCCTGGCCGAGCGCCTGTCCGACCCGGCGCGGATCCTCGGCGAGCTCCGGCACGGGGGCAGGAGCATCGCCCCGGCGCTGCTGAACGCGTACCAGACGCTGCCCGCCGGGCCGCGCTCGCTCATCCGCAGGATCGGGTTCCACGGCGTCTCCGGGGTCAGCGCCGAGACCGCCGCCGCCCTCGCCGACGTCCCGGTGGACACGGCGGAGGAGCTGCTGGAGGAGCTGGCCGAAACCCATTTCGTCACCCCCTTATCCGACGGCCGCCGCTACCACTGCCACGAGCTGCTGCTCGGCTTCGGCGCCGCCCGCGCCCGCCTGGAGGACGGCGAGCAGGACCTGGCCGCGGCCGTGGAACGTGCCCTCGGCGGCTGGCTGACCCTGACGGACGCCGCCCACGCCTCGATGCGCGGCAAGGACAACTCCATCCCGCGCGGCACCGCGCCCCGATACCGGCCCGCCGGGGCCCGGGACTGGACGGGCCCGGGCTCGGCCTGGTTCGAGGAGCACCTGCGCACCCACCTCGCCCTGGTACGCCGGGCCGCCGCGGCATCCGAGACCTGCTGGGAGCTGGCCATCGCGCCACTCGCGCTCTTCGAGGCCGGCGCCCACTTCGACGTCTGGCTGGAGTCCCATCAGATCGCCCTGGCCAGCGTCAGGAACGCGGGCAACCTGCGCGGCCAGGCCGTTCTGATGTACTCCCTGGGCTACCGCTCGCTGCTGGTGGGCGACTACATCGGCGCGGCGTACCACCTGGAGGAGGCGCTGGCGATCTTCCAGCGCCTGGGCGACGAGTACGGGCGCGGGCTGACCCTGCGCCTGGTCGGCGACCTCGACCGGATCAACCAGGCCCCGACCACGGCGCGGAAGGTCTACGTGGAGGCCGCCGCGGCGCTGAACCGCAGCGGGGACGCGATCGCCGAGGCCGACGCCCTGGTCGGGCTGGCCATGGTGCTGCACAGCACCGGCGAGGGGGCCGCCTCCCAGGACTGCCTGGACCGGGCGCTCGGCCTGTGCCGTGAGGCGGGCAGCCTGCGCAGCGAGGCCCGCATCCGGCGCGCGGTGGCCATGCACGCGGCCCGGGCGGGCACCCCGGAGAAGGCCTGCCCCGAGCTGATGGAGGCACTGGAGATCGCCATCCACATCGGCGACCGGGTGGTGCAGTCGGACATCCTGCTCGACCTCGGGACCACGCGGATCCTGCTGGGCGACCCGAAGGCCGCCTACGACGACCTGGCGACGGCCGAGGAGATCGCCCGGGTGTCGGGGATGGCGCGGACGGCGTCGCGGGCGAAGCTGGCTCGCGCGTTCATCAGCGTCAACGGCCTGGCCACCCAGAAGAGCATCGCCGCCGGGAGTGCCTGACCCGGGACACCCCACCCGGAGACCGGCGGCGAGTCCTGCGCGCGGTGGTGGGATGTGCGTGAGGGGGCGAGTCGTGCGCGATGTGACGGGAGCCGGGCGAGGGGAGGGGGCTAGCAGGCCTCGCCGGTGAGGCCGTCGGCGATGGCGGGGGTGAAGGGGGCGCGGAGGGCGCGTTCCTCGGTGACGCCGAACAGCGCGATGCCCGCCGCCCGCGCGATCTCGCCCAGGCGCGTGGAGGTCAGCCCGCTGATCAGGACCCGCTGCCCGTTGGTGTCGAGGACCTGGCCGCCCGCCCGGGTGACCGCCGCGCCGAGCGCCTGCGGCTGGTCGGACAGGACGCTCACGGTCTGCGGCTGGAAGCGGTCGACGAAGGCCGCGGCCGAGCCGCTGCCCACGACCCTGCTCTGCGCGATCACCACCAGGTCGTCGACCAGGTCTTCCAGCTCGGCCAGCAGGTGGCTGGCGATGAACACGGTGCGCCCCTGGTCGCGGAAGCGGCGCAGGACGTTCTTGATCCAGGCGATGCCCTCGGGGTCGAGGCCGTTCATGGGCTCGTCCAGGATCACGATCTCCGGATCGCCGGCCAGCGCGATGGCCAGCGCCAGGCGTTGCAGCATGCCGAGGGAGAAGGAGCCGGTCCGTCGACCGGCCACATCGGCGAGGCCGACGCGGTCGAGGAGCTCCTCGGGGTCGGCCCCGGCGCCGGCCAGCCGGGCGGCCCAGCGGACGCTGTCGACGGCGCGGCGGGAGGGGTGCGCGCAGTGGGCGTCCAGCACCGCGCCGACCTTGCGGGCGGGGACCGGCCACTGACCGAGGGGCCTGCCGTCGATGAGAGCGGAGCCCGAGGTGGGATGAACGAGTCCGAGGAAAAGGCGGAGTGTCGTGGTTTTTCCGGCGCCATTGGGCCCGAGGAATCCGGTGATGGCCCCGGCCCTGACGGAGAAGCTCACATTGCTCACGGCGGCGATTGCGCCGAATCGTTTGGTGAGGCTCTCCGCCCGCAGCATCGCCCCCATACTCAGCCAGCCCCCAGTTCCGCTGCCAGCTGAGGTTTCGGGGCGCGCTATACCGATGTGAATTGCCCGCAATTCCCCGGGGTGGCGCAATTGCGTAGATCAGCCTGGGGCACATGTAAACACCGGCTCAACAAGGTGTCAATACGGGGACCACTGAGGAAAGGGCATTGTCGCTGTTCAGACCGGGCACAGCAAGCTGGTCACCAGCCTCGGGGCCGCGAGCTCCGGTGCCGCGGCCCCGCTACGGCTAGCCCAGATCACGACGCTGGTGAACGTACACCGCCAGACCCACGGCGATCGCCACGTACAGCGTGAACATCCCCAGGCCGGGCACCGCGCCCAGGGTGAGGTTGGCGGCCGCCGCGCCGATCGTCTTGAACGGCAGGAACGCCACGACCTCCGCCGGGATCGTGTAGACCAGCACCGCCTCCACGGCCAGCGCCCAGATCAGCAGCGCGGAGATGGCCCCCGCCGTGTTCCTGAGCAGCATGCCGACCGCCGCGCCGAGCACGGTCGCCAGCGGCACCGCCACCAGGTGCGTCAGGATGAGCATCGTGCCGTCACCGGCCATGGGGGAGAAGTTGCCGCCCCCGGTGATCAGGCCGCCCACCCAGGCGGCGGCCAGCGCGAGGATCGTGACGGCCAGCGCGACCGCGGCCACCGCCGAGAACTTGGCCGCCAGCACCTGGTTGCGCCACGGCGCCATGATCGAGGTGATGCGGAAGGTGCCGCTGCGCAGGTCGCCGGTCGCCACCAGCACGCCCAGCACCACCATGGCGTAGATCACGACCTCCATGGGCAGCGTGATGACCTGGACGGACGTGCCCAGACCCGGCACGTTGCCCTGGGCGTCGAGCGCGCCGCCCATGATCGCGCCGCCGATCCCGGCCACCACGATGGCCGCGACGGCGGTGATCAGATAGCTGCGCAGGGTGCGGAACTTGATGATCTCAGCGGACCACAGACTGGCGAAACCCATGGCTAGCCCACCTCTCCCTTGATCCCGGCCTTCGCGGCCGTCGCCTGGGTGAATGCCTTGAGCAGGCTCCGTTCCTCACGGAGCTCGAAGATCGCCACCCCGCTGTCCTTCGCGAGCTGGCCCACCAGGCCCGCCTCCAGCCCGGTGACCTGCAGTCGCTGGGCGTCGGCCAGGCTGACGAGCCGGCCGCCGGCGTTGGTGATGGCGGCGCTGAGCACGCGCGGGTTGTCGCACTGCACGCTGACCGTCTGCGTCTGGAAGCGCTGGATGAACGCCTGCGCCGCGCCCGCTCCGACGATCTTGCTCTGCGCGATGACGACCAGGTCGTCGACCAGGTCCTCCATCTCGGCCAGCAGGTGGCTGGAGACGAAGACCGTACGGCCCTGGTCCTTGAACTGCCGCAGCAGCCCCTTGATCCAGGTGATGCCCTCGGGGTCGAGCCCGTTCATGGGCTCGTCCAGCATGATCACTTCGGGGTTGCCCACCAGGGCGATGGCCAAGGCCAGGCGCTGGCGCATGCCCAGCGAGAACCGGCCGGCCCGCTGACCGGCCACCGCGGCCAGGCCCACCCGCTCCAGCAGCAGCTCGGCCTGGTTCTCGGCCACCCCGGCGAGCCTGGCCGCCCAGCGGACGCTGTCGATGGCCCGGCGGCTGGGGTGGGCGCACTGCGTGTCCAGCACCGCGCCGATCTTGCGGGCCGGCACCGGCCACTCGTCGATGCGCTTCCCGTCGATGAGGGCCGAACCGCTGGTCGCCCGGTCGAGGCCGAGGAAGAGCCGCATCGTCGTCGACTTGCCCGCCCCGTTCGGGCCCAGGAACCCCGTGATCGCGCCCGACCGTACGGCGAAGCTGGCGTTGCTGACCGCCAGTACGGGCCCGTACCGTTTCGTCAGGCCCTCCGCCCTCAACATCGGCTTCATGTGTCCTCCCGTTGTGTTGATGTGCAGGTGTCGTCGAGGAAGGGGAGCCCGGGGCCGCCGTTCAGGGCCGCGTGCAGCGCCAGGAGCACCCCAGCCGCGCCGGTGGCGAGGTCCGCGGACAGCCGCAGCGCCTGCTCCCCGATGAAGGCGACGTGCCCGTCGTGCGGTACGGCGTGCCAGGCCAGGTGCCCCAGGTGCCGCGCCAGCCGGGGCGAGTACGGTGGCTCGCCCAGCCCGGCCAGCGCCAGCATCGCCCCGGCCCGGCCGGTGAACAGCCCGGCGCCGGTCACGACGTGGTCGCCGGTGGCGCGGCGGAGATCGTCCAGCGCCTCGATCAGGTCCGGGTCCGGATAGTGGCCGGTCAGCTTGCGCAGCACCATGGCCACGCCCGCGCCGCCCATCGCCAGGACCGGCTCCCGCCACGGCGCGCCGATCGGGGCCGGGGCGTCCGAGCCCACCCCCATCACCGCCAGGTCGCGGCGGAGCGCGGCCTCGGCGTGCGCGAGCAGGGCCGGGTCACGGGTGCGTTCGAAGAGGCGGACCAGCAGCAATGCCGCCCCGCTCGCCCCGTGCATCAGCCCCGGCGCGGACGGCCCCTGCGGCTGGGCCGACAGGCGCTCGACGAGCCGCTCGGTCACGGCGCCGCAGTCCCGCCCGAAGTGGTGCAATGCCAGCCCGGCCCCCGCCAGCCCGGAGAACAGCCCGATGCCCGGCACCCGGTCCAGCGGGATCTCGGCCGCCCGGTCGAGGACCTCCAGCGCCTCGTCGGCCCGGCCGAGCCGATCCAGGGCGTACGCGATGCCGTACAGGCCGTCGTAGAACCCCGGCCGCGCCTCGGCCAGCTCGCGCGTGCGCGTCACCAGCCAGTCCACGTGCTCGTCCGGGACCTGCGCCCCGGCCCGGCCGAGCGCCCAGAGCACGCCCGCGGCGCCGTGGGCGAAGGCCACCCCGCCGCCCGGAGTGAGGAACTGCGCGACGTCCCCGGGGAAGAGCCGGTCGGCGCGGCCGGGGGTGGCGCTCGCGGCGATGCCGCCCGCGATCGCGGCGCGCAGCTCCGGCCAGGCCGCCGGGCCGGGCTCGGGCCAGGCCAGCGGCGGGCGGTCGGCGGGCTGGCCGACCAGGTCGGTCCAGTGCGGGGCCGGGCCCAGGTCGCGGCGGATCTGCTCGGCGTAGCCGGACGGCACCGGGAAGTACGTGGTGATCATGTCGAGGAGCTGCGCGAACTTGTCGGGGCCCCACGGCAGCAGGCTCGTCATCGGGCAGAAGACGGCCAGCCGGATGCAGCCCAGGCCGTAGCGGTCCACCTCGACGCCGGTGTAGGCGGGCGGCGCCACGAACCCGGGCGCGGCCATCGCCTGGACCAGGTTCGCGTCGGCCTCCGTGGCGGCCTCCAGGTCGATGAAGGCGATCGTGTCGTCGGCCCTGACCAGGATGTTGGCGGGATGCAGGTCGCCGAAGACCACGCCCCGCCCGTGCATCGCCGCGACGGCCTCCTCGACCTGCTCCAGGATGCGCAGCGCCCACTCGGTGTACGCGGCGAAGTCCGCCGGCGACCGGTCGGCCCGCAGCAGCGGGTTGCGCCGGGCGATCTCCCGGCCCAGCGGCTCGCCCTCGACGTACTCGCGGGCCAGGAAGTAGTGCTCGTGGCCGATCCGGTAGTCGATCAGGCGGGGGAACCAGGGCAGCCCGGCGAGCCGGTCGAGGGCCCAGTGCTCGCGTTCCAGCCGGGCGACCGCGTCACGCCCGTCCTGGTCGAGCCCGGCCAGCGGCCTGGCCTCCTTCAGCACCACCACCTCGCCGGAGCGGGTGTCGGTGGCGTAGTAGACGCCGCCGCCGTTGGAGAAGTGGAAGGCTTTGGTCGCGCGGAAGGGGAAGTCGTCGAGCGTTCCCCGGTTCCGCGCGGCCAGCGGCTCGGCCAGGCAGTCCGGGAGCTCCACCCAAGGGGGAGGACGGAAGGCGGGTCCGCGGACGTCGGGCACGAGCCGTCCCTGGGGGTCCTCGATGCAGTGGACGGTCTCGCCGAACTCGTTCTGGATCGTCCGCTCGACGAATCCGCCGTAGCGGACGTACAGCGGGCCCGAGCGCCAGCGCAGGTCGCTGAGGATGTGCGGGCCGCGCTCACCGTCGAGCAGGTCGCCGAGTTCGTTGAGGATCTTCTCGAGTTGCTGGTCGTCGCCGGGGTAGACGGTGACGAACTTGCCCGCGCTGCCGCGGTCGCCGTATTTGCCGTTGCGCCGCCTGAGCACCGAGTCCGAGCGCAGGAACTTGAAGCTCACCCGGTGCGCGACGCAGTAGTCCCAGACCTCGCCGAGGATCGTCTCGGCGTTCTCCGGGGTCGCCGAGGCGTGGATCTTCCAGCCCTGCCGCTGGATCCGGTCGACGGGCGCGTTGAGGATGATCCAGTCGCTGTTCTCGGTACGTCGCCAGCCGGGCGGCGCGGGCGCCCCGGCGCGGGAGAACCCCGCCGCCGCGTCCGTGCCGACGACGTCGTAGAAGGGCATCCCCTGTGGACAGTGCTGCAAGTACTGGATGAACTCCATCGCTCCTTCTCCCCGTGGTCACCAGGCGCCCGATAGGTACGTCGCGACGAGCCACTCGCCGAGCGGCGGACTGCCCGCCTCGACCCTGGCCGCGCCGCTGGGCTCCGCCGGCGCCTCGCGTACGGTCAGCGGGTAGGCCGAGACGGTCGCCGGCAGGTCGCGCTCGGTGCGGATCGGGAGCAGCACCGAGACCGGGACGGAGGCGCTGGACGCCGCGCCGGAGGCGACCGCGGCCGATCCCACCTGCTCGCGGAAGACCACGCCGTTGCGCAGCAGCCGGACCCTGGCCCCCTGCCTGATCTCCTCGTGGCCGCCCGGCACCACCAGCTCGATCCGGCCCTCCCGGTAGTGGTAGCCGCCCGAGATCTCGTACGGCACATGCACCGTTGTCAGCAGCGCCGTCACCCCCGCGGCCAGCGCCGCGGTCACGGCCCCCATCCGCAGGACGGAGGCACCGGCCGTACGCGCCTCGTGGACGCGCATCAGGAACCCGTACGCCAGGCGGGCCAGCAGCAGCAGGACGACCGCCATGACGGCCAGCGAGCCGATGACACCGAGGCCGCGCAGCAGGTCGCCCCAGAGCGACAGGGCCAGCCCGCCGACCAGGTAGATGGGGAAGACCAGGCAGGCGAGCCCGTACGGCACCGCCCAGCGCAGGCCGGGCAGCTCCACCGGATACGTGCCGCCGAACAGCACCTTCGAGACGAACCGCCGGGCGTCGGCCATCGCGCGCTTGCGCAGGTCCGAGATGTCGAGGTGGCTCATCAGCGCCAGGTAGCCGTCGAGCTTGACGAACGGCAGCAGGTTGAGCAGGCCGCCCAGGTAGGTGACGACGGAGAAGACCAGCAGCCCCTGACCGGCGGCCGAGCCGCCGAAGGGCAGCGCCGTGACGGCCGCCGCGCCCGCCGCCGTGACCTGGGTCGCCACCCCGGCCAGCGCCACCCGTACTCGCTGCTCCTTGCGGGCCAGCCGCCAGCCGTCGGAGACGTCGCAGAAGAAGGCCGGCAGCAGGTAGAGCAGCATGAAGCCCATCCGGCTCGGCCGCCCGCCGTAGTGGCTGAGCACCGCCCCGTGGCCCAGCTCGTGCAGCACCATGACCAGGTAGGTGCCGGCGGCGACGCCCGCGTAGACGCCCAGCGGCAGCGGCGACCCCAGCGTCCGCGCCAGGTCCCCGCCCTGGACGGCCAGGCTCACCAGCCCGCCCAGCGCGAGCACGGCCGCCACCGCGCCCCAGAACCGCGTGGCCAGCGCGGACACCAGCGGTTCGCACCAGGCCAGGAACCGGGCCGGGCGCACCACGGTGACCTGCAGCGTCAGCGGGGGGACGTACTTCACCCAGGGCGCGTTCCCGCGGGTGCGCCGGCCGTCGTCGAGCAGTTGCATCCGCTTGAGCTCGCCCAGCGCGTAGCCGAGCGCCTGCGGGGTCCATTTCGGGCCGAGGTCGGCCATCAGCTCGGCGTGGTCCCGGTCCCCGTCGAGCGCCCGGCCCAGCCGGGCCATGTCCGCGCCCACCCGGATGTAGCGGCCCGGGCCGCGCTGGATGATCCACGGCGCGCCCTCATGGGTGGGCGCGTGGACCTGCACGTCGTCGGCGAGCCGGGGACGGGCGGGAACGGCCGGGTCCAGCTCCTCGCGTTCCTTCCTGCCGAGCTTCACGTTGCCGAGCTTCATGGGCGGGCTCCCGTCGCGCGTCTAGCCATGGGGCCGCCCGATCGCGTTCACGACCAGGAGGGCGAAGCAGGCCACCGCGGCGATGCCGAGCACGGCCAGCAGCACCACCTGGGCCACCCCTGACAGGCTGCTGTTCATGACCAGGACGAACGCCAGGACGAGGATCCCGGCAACGATGATCAGCCACACTGTGGACACGTTCTTCACTTCCTCACCTTCCGAGCGCGCACGTGCGATCCGGCCAGGCGGTGGCGACGGGGTGACCGCCGCCACCGCGCTGTGCCTCATGGGAGTCCCGGCGCGGACCTGCCTCGGGCTCCTGCATCTGAAGCTCGAGACGAGAGCGCCACGCCGGCATCCGGCTGCGGCAGCCGTCAGGTGATGACGCTGATGCTGCTCATGATGGCGGTGACGCCGTAGGAGACCGCCGTGCCGACGGCGCTCACCACGGTGACCCCGGTCACGACCCCCCAGAAGGTCCCCCAGCCGGGGGCCTCCATGGCCTCGAGCTCCTGCATGCCGAGCTCAAGCGGGGCGTTCGCGAATTCGTTCATGTGCCTTTCCTCCTCTCCTGGCAATCGAGATCCCGGACGGGCCCGCTCGCATCAGGTCAGCGAAGCGGCACTGGCCACCGCGCTGGCGAAGACGAGCGTTCCCAAAGTGATCGCAACGCCCTGCTTGAAGCCGGACCAGAACCCGGGGGCGTCCATCGCCTCGAGTTCCTGCATGCCCAGCTCCAATGCGGGAGCCAGGCTCGGGGTCGCCGTCATTTCCATCGCCACACCTCCTCTCCTCCTGCTCGCCCGCGGTCCCGTCCCCCGCGGGAGTTCTCGATCGGTACGGCGCTCAGCACCTGGTCTCCTCCGGCGTGCGGAGGACCGCGGTCAGCAGCTCCCGTACCTCGTTCTTGGTCAGGCCGCCGAGCATGGGCAGCCCGGCGCCCCACGCGCGCACGATGCGCCCGGCGATGGCGTCGAGCGCGCCGTCGTCGGCGGTCAGCCGCCGCTCCACCCGCCAGGAGTCGATCAGCGCGGCTACTCCGCCGGCCGGGTCGCCGGGCAGCCCGGCGGGGTCGACGGCGCGGATCGACGACCACAGCCGCGCGAGCCTCCTGGCGGACCCGAGCCGCTCGTCGCCGCCGGCGATGGCCCGCCACAGGGGCGGCAGCACGGCGGCGATCGCGCGCATCTTGCGCACGCCGAGCGCCACCGACACCTCGTTGGCGATCAGCCAGCCCTTGTTGCCCCAGGCGGTGCGGCCCAGGTGGACCCACTCCTGGTGGGTGAGCCCGCTGAGCTTGGCGATCTCGGCGCGCAGCGGTCGGTCCACCGGCGTGCCCACCTGTCGCGCCCGCCGCACCGCGTGCCCCACCGTGACCAGGCGTACGGCCAGCGCCTCGGTCAGCGCGTCCTCGGTGGGCAGGTCGGCGTGGTCGCCGGCGTACATGCTCACCAGGCGGAACAGCGCCTCCAGAACGGCCTCGGAGACCAGCTCGGGCGCCAGCGTGTCGGTGGCGACCGGGTCGAGCACGGCGATGTCGGGCCGCAGGCACTCGCCGGAGATCAGCCGCTTGCCCTGGGGATACTCCAGGCAGGCCGCCGTGCTGATCTCGGCGCCGGTGCCCAGCGTGGTCGGGACGGCGACGAGCCCCAAGGAGCGCTCGGTGCCGGGCGGCAGCACCACCATGCCGCTGCGCTGCGGGACCGTCAGGCGGGCCCGCGCGCTCGGGCTCCCGTGCAGCAGGGCCAGCAGCTTGGCCTGGTCGAGCAGGGAGCCGCCCCCCACGCCCAGCACCAGCTCGACGCCGGACAGGCGCTCGGCGAGGTCCAGCACGCCGGACAGGGTGCCGGGGCCGGCCAGCACGACCAGCTGCTCGCCGCGTCCCGCCTTGGCCACCTGGCGGCGGACGCGGGCGACGATCTCCGACTCCAGCACGCCGGGGTCGATCAGGAGGGTCACGCGCCTGCGCGAACTCCTGGCCAGCCAGGGGGCCAGGCCGTCGCACTCGAAGAGCGTCCGGGTCAGGCACTGGGTGCTCTGGGTCACGCCGGCACCTCCCTGGCGGAGTAGGCCGCCAGGCCCGCCCGCAGGCAGGCGAGCAACTCGCGCAGGTCAGCGGCGGTGTAGGTGAGGGCCGGCACGAGCTGGACGCCGTTGACGCCCGGATGCACGATCGCCCCGGCCCGGCGGACCGCCGCCACCACGGCGGGCACCTCGGCCTGCGGCAGCTCGGCGCCGCCCGGCGCGCGCAGGCGGATCGCGCGGAAGCAGCCCGCCCCCGAGGTCCCGGCCACCATCGGATGCTCGGCCGCCAGCCTCGCCAGCTCCTCGTCCAGCAGGTCCGACAGCCGCCTGCCCAGGGCCACCGCGTCCAGGCGGCGCGCCTCGGCGATGGTGGCCAGGATCGCGGCGCAGGTCACCGGCGTGCCCGCCTGCGTCTCGGCGTGCGCCAGCACCGCCCCGGCGGCGGCGAACGCGGAGGCCACCTCGCCCGAGGCCACCACCACGGCGGCGGCGCCGGTCCCGTTGGTGAGCCCCTTGGAGGCGATCAGCAGGTCCGGCGGCTCGGGCCAGTCCTGGGAGGCGAAGAAGCTCCCGGTACGGCCGAACCCGGTGGCGACCTCGTCGGCCACGAGCAGGAATCCGTGCTCGCGGCGCAACCGCAGCAGCTCGGCCACGTACTCCCCGGTCAGCGGGACGGCCCCGTTGCCCAGCACCGGCTCGACGACCACCGCCGCCACCTGCGCGCCCTGCCGCTCCATCAGCCGCGACAGCTCGTCGGCGGCGTTGGGGGTGACGTGCCGGATCAGCCGCTGGTCCACGCCGTAGAGGCGCTGGCCGAAGTCCTCGCCGCTCAGTGCGAAGCCGCCGAAGGTCATGCCGTGGTAGCCGCCCTTGAGCCCGACGACGAGCTTGCGGCGGTCGGCGCCGCGCAGGGCGTGGTAGTGCCTGGCGAGTTTCATCACCAGGTCGTTGGCCGCGCCGCCCGAGGTCGAGAAGACGACCCTGGCGTAGTGGCCGGGGCCGCACAGGTCGATCAGCGCGGCGGCGGCCCGGCGCGCGTAGTCGTTCTCGTACCTGAAGACGTTCAGGTACGACGCCCGGGCCAGGGCCTGTGCGGCGGCGGCGGTGACGGCGGGGTTGCCGTAGCCGAGGTTGGTGTTCCACAGCCCGCTGGTGCCGCAGAGCAGCTCGCGGCCGTCGGCGAAGCGGACCCTGACCCCCTCGGCCGAGACGGCGCAGAGCTCGTCCAGGCCCTGCTGGTCCGGAGGCAGCAGGGCGGGCCACAGCGGCGAGATCACGGGGCCTCCTTCGTCGGCCCCGTGACCGAAATGCTGTGTCTAATCGTTCCCTCGCTCCGCTCGGTCACGTGGCCACCTCGGCTTCCAGCAGGATGTCCCGGTGCCTGGCGCCGGGGGCGGTCAGGGCGTGGCGGGAGCGGACGGCGAAGCCCGCCCGGGTCAGCTCGGCCTCCAGCAGGTCGGCAGGGACCACGCCGATGGTGCTCGTGCAGACGGTGACCGGGCCCTCGGGCAGCTCGGCGGGGCAGACGGCCACCACGCGGTGGCCGGCGTCCGGGTCCCAGCGTTCGAAGAAGCGGTACGAGCGGCCGCTGGCCCCGGCGAAGGCGACCTCGACCTCCTCGGCGCCGTCGAGGCCGTTCAGCTCGATGGTCGACAGGACGAACCGCCCTCCGGGCGCCAGGTGCGCGCGGACCATGCCGTACAGGGCGGTCCTGCCGGGCGCGTCGAGCAGCGAGATCGACGAGGTGCCGAGCACGATCGCGGCGAAGCGCACGGGAGAGGAGAAGGTACGCATGTCCGCCCGGACCAGCGTGCACCGCTCGCGCAGGCGGGCCGGCGCCCCCTCCAGCCGCGCGGCCAGCAGGCTCAGCATGCCCTCCGAGAGGTCGACCGCGGTCACCTCCCGGCCCAGCGCGAGCAGCGGCAGCGTCAGGCGGCCCGAGCCGGCGGCGAGGTCGAGCACGGGGCCGGGGACCCGGCGCACGAGGGCGACGAGCTCGCGCACCTCCTGGGTGTCCGTGCCGGCCAGGTCGTGGTAGACGGGCGATCCCGTCCGGTCGTACAGGTCGCACACGACCGCCCGGTCGCCCAGCCGGTCGAGCAGCCGCCTGGCCTGGCTCGGCAGGTCCGTCAGGTGGGTCATGTGAGCCGTACCCCCGCCTTGGAGAAGAAGCCGGCCACCGTGGTCAGCCCCGCCGGGTCGTCGTGCTCGGCGGCGGCCTCGACCGATCCGCACACCAGCAGCGCCTCGGTCAGTTGCCCGGCCCGGCGCTCCACCTCGAACGTCCGAGCAGGACGCGGATGGTGGACGTAGGCCGCGTGCTCGGTCCACAGCAGCAGCGGCAGGTCCGGGTCGGCCAAGTCCGCCGGGCCGGCGACGCCCTCCAGACCGGGGACCAGCCGGCCGCCGAAGCCGGAGACGCGCACGTCGGCGGCGCCCCGGGCGTGCAGGTCCTGGAGCCCGGCGAGCGCCGTCAGGTAGCGCCCCAGCCACGGCCGGGCGGCCAGCCCGGCGGCCCGCCGCTCCTCGGGGACGGCCTCGCCGAGGCAGACGGCGCACGGGTGCTCGCCGGCCGCGTTGATCCGGTCCCACTCGGCGCGCAGGCGCGGCAGGTCGTCGCCGACCTTGCCGAGGGGCAGCCCGGTCGGCGAGGTGGACAGCGCGCCGTCCGCCCTGGCGTGCAGGCGCAGCCGCGGGCCGTCCGGCCCGGGACCGGCGCCGAGGGCGGGCAGGTCGGCGATCCGCACGGTGGGGTGGGTCAGGAAGGCGGCGAAGACGCCCTCGTCCGCCGCCCGGTCGGCGTCGGACAGGTACAGCTCGAAGTCCTCCTCACCGAAGATCCGGACGGCGGTGGGGCCGATCACGGACATGTACTCGCTGGTGCCGTAGTCCTGCGTCTGCAGGAAGAACGCCTCGGAGATGGACATCTCGGCGCCCGCCTCGCTCAGCGAGCCGTCGTAGCCCACGACCGTCGGGCCGCCGGCGTCCCCGGCGGCGCCGGGAACGAAGATCACGGTCTCGGGGCCGGCCAGGCCGGACTCGACGACCGCCGCGAGGTGCCCGGGGTTCTCCAGCACGATCGTCGCGACCCGGTCGGGCAGGGCGCCGGCGGCCTGCCCCGTCGCCCACTGCATCAGCCGCCGCTTCGTGTCGCCCATCAGTCGAACGTCCCGCCGACCAGCGCCCCCAGCAGGGACTTCAGCTCGTTCATGGTCTCCTTCTGGCCCTGCAGGTTGAACACCCCGGTCAGGTTGAGGATGATCTCGTCGGCCCCGGCCTGCTCGTACTCCTTCAGCCGGGCCACGAGCTGGTCGAGATCGCCGCTGAGGAACGCGCCCCCGTCCACCGCGGCCCTGGCGTCGGCGGCGGGGTCCCGGCCTGTCACGTTCATCCCGGCCTTGCGCAGCATGTCCTGGTAGTGGGGGGCCTGCAGGTGCAGCGCGTTGCTCGCCATCGCCTGCTCGACCGGCGTGCGGTCGGGCCTGCTCAGGGCCAGCGGCACCATCGCGGCCACCCTGGGCCCCGCGCGGCCCTCCGCCTCCGCGCCCTCGCGCAGCGCCGGGACGATCGTCTCCGCGAGGTAGCCGGCCGGGGTCAGCCAGGTGATCGCCACGTCGGCCACCTGACCGGCGAGCCGGGCCATGCCCCGCCTGAGCACTCCGAGCCCGATCTCGATCCGGGGGGACACGGCCGGCGGCAGCATGCCGTGGCACGTGACGTACTCGCCGCGCAGGTCCACCACCCCGCCGGCCAGCAGCGCCCGGACCGCGGTGACGTACTCACGGATCGCGCCGAGCTGGCTGGGGTAGCGCTCGCCCAGCAGGCTCTCCTGGAACGAGATCGGCCCCGGCCCGAAGCCGGCCACCACGGGCTCGCCGGTCGCCATCGCCAGCGACCGCACCTGCAGCGCCGCCTCGTACGGGTGGCGCAGCGGCATGAGCGTCACCCCGAGCCCGGTCGGCACCCGGAAGCCGGCGCCGGCGGCGTACACGAATCCCTGGTGCGGTTCGATGAGGGTCGCCTGTCCCTGCCACAACGCGTGTGCCGCGGTCCACTGCACCAGGCCCGCGTAGGGAAGGATCTGTTCCGCCCGCCGCGGAACAAACGGGATCATCACTGAGTACTTGGCCATTTATCACTCCACGTCCCCGCAATGAGGTGATTCGTAGCGTCGGTACCTTCCTACGCCCGCCCCTGTTCCCCGACGCTTCCCCGGCGGACTCGGGAAGGCGTTTTCCGCAGCTAGAGGGGCGTGCGGGCGGGGAAGCGGCGGTCACGCACCGGAGCGGCCGCATGACAGATGTCATACGGGACCGGTGACGGCGACGACTACGGGCCGCCCGGCGCCGGTCTCACACTGGACCTACAGACATCTAGCATGTTCGATGTACGGCTGGTGCCCGGCTCCTGCATCGTCCGGCGCCAGCCGTACCTCCCGAAGGAGGTCGCGGCGCCGACATGTCATCCCAGCTCCTGTCGTGGATCCTCGCCGGCGGCCTGGCCTTCTATCTCGCGATCGTCGCACCGGTGGTCGGCCTCCGCGCCCGTAACCGGCCGCAGGACGACACCCCGCTGCCGCGGCGCCTCGGCCTGGTCATCGTCGAGCTGTGGGCGCTGGCCGCGGCGGCCCTCCTCGTGGTGGCGCTGTCGCCGACGCTCACCCTGGCCGACGTGGGCGTCAAACCCCCCACCGACCCGGCCGTGACCTACGGCATCGCGGTGGCGCTGCCCGTCGCGATGGTGCCGATCGTGTTCTTCGTGCGCTGGCTGGTCAAGAACGGCGGGAAGGCCCCCGGGGCCGACGCCTACTCCGCCCTGATGCCGCGCACGCGCGGCGAGCGGTGGCTGGCCGGCGGGGTGGCGGTCTCGGCGGGCCTCTGCGAGGAGCTGGTCTACCGGGGCCTGCTCATGGGCCTCGGCCTGGCCCTCGGCCTCAGCCCGCTGCTCGCGGCGGCCGCGGCGGTGGCGGTGTTCGCCCTCGGGCACGTCTACCAGGGCCGGTGGGGCTTCCTGCTGTCGATCCTCGGCGGGATCGCGTTCACCGGGATCTACCTGCGTACCGGCAGCCTCATCGCGCCCATCGTGGTCCACGTCATCGTCGACATCAGGTCGCTGGTGCTGACGCCGCGGCCGGAGCGGGTGGCCGCGTGAGGTTCTCGGTCGTCTGCCCCACCTACAACCGCGGGCCGGCGATCAAGGCCACTGTCGACTCCGTCGTGGCGCAGTCGCTGCGCGACTGGGAGCTGCTGGTCGTCTCCGACGGCAGCGACGACGACACCGACCGGGTGGTGGCCGAGAGCGCCCGCGCCGACCGCCGCGTACGGCTGATCCGCACCCACCGCCACGGGCATCCCGCGCAGCCGCGCAACCTCGGGCTCGCCGAGGCCCGCGGGGAGTTCGTCGCCTACCTCGACCACGACGACCGGTGGGCGCCGGAGCACCTCGCGGTCCTGGCGCGGGCGCTGGAGGGCGGCGAGCGGTTCGCGGCCACCGGCGCGACGCGGGTCGACGCGGCCGGGACGGTCCTGCACGTGACGCCCCCGCTCGCGCTCTGCTGGCACCCCGAGCTCCAGCTGATGAACGCGATCTTCCAGCCCTCGCAGGTCGCCCACGTCGCGGGCCTGGCCGAGCAGGCCGGCGGCTGGCGCAGGTCCGAGAGCGGGCTGGAGGACTGGGACCTGTGGCTCCGCCTGGCCGACGCGGGCGTGCGCTGCCGCACCGCGGCCGACCCCACGGTCATCGAACTCGTCGACCCGGCCACCCGCCAGGGCTCGCTGGCCGCCCGGCACGGCTGGGAGGTGGCCAGGTTCCCCGACGGGCGCGCGGCCCGCGCCGCCTACCGCGCGCTCAAGGACACCCGCCGCGTGCGCGCCGCCCGGGAGGCCCTGGAACAGGACCTGCGGGCCTGGTACGCCGACCTGGCCGGCCTGGTCATCCCGTCGGGATGGGAGGCGGGCCCGCCGGAGGTGGACCGGGCGCTGGCCGAGACCGTCGCCGAGGCGTCGATCGGCGGTCGCGAGCTCTGGCCGGACCTGGCCATCGTGCCCCGCGACGGCCACGTCGCGCTGGTCCACCTCATCTCCTCCGTCACCCAGGACCACGCGGACCGGATCGGCGCGCTGACGCGCCGGGTCATGCGGCGCCAGCTGGCGCTGTACGAGGACGTGCTGGGCGGCGTCTGACTAGTTGATGGGGCGGGGCAGGCGGATCGTCAGGATGCGGCTGGGGATCCCGGTGTCCACCAGACGGCCGTTCGCGTCGAAGGTGCCCATGCCGAAGTCGTTGTCGTTGGCGATCGCGATCGTCCTCGGGTCGAGCAGCGCGACACCCTCGATCTTGCCGGGCAGCCCGGACATCGCCGCCAGGTCCACCGTCAGCGACTTGGCCGCCACGGTGACGTCCGCGGGCAGGGACGCCTCCAGCGACGGCGTGGTCGCCGGGTCGTCGTGACGGCCGCCGAGGAGGTCGGTCGCCTTGCGGAGGTCGACGGTGTAGAGGCGGGCCACGGCGTCCGTGCGCTCCTGGAGCAGCAGGCGGCCGGGCTTGAGCACGTTGAGGGCGGAGATCTTCATGTCGCCCTGCGCGGCGTCCGGGTCGAAGGCGGCGACGTCCTCCATCTTGTAGGCCCACTCGCCGGTGGGCCGCCCGGTCCGCAGGTCCACCCGCAGGATGCGGGCGATGCCGGAGGCCTTGCCGGTCGCCTTGTCGGGGTTGGCCAGCGGGCTCTGCACGGCCAGGTACAGGGCGCGCTCGGAGGGGGAGACGCCGAGCGCCTCGATGCCGCGGTTCTGCTGGCGGGTGGCGAAGATGGCGGGCAGGGTCTCGCGTACGGGGTAGCCGGCTCCGGTCAGGCCGAGCCCCTTGGGGACGTAGCGGGTCAGCACCCGTCCGTCGCCGGCCACGTGCACGAGCGAGGGGGAGTACTCGTCCACCAGCCAGAAGCCGCCGCGGCCGTCCGTGACGATGTCCTCGGTGTCCAGCCCGTTCGGGTCGTACGGGAGCGAGGTCAGGCCGTCCCAGGTGTAGGGGGCCTCGTCGTGGCCGGACTGGTTGGACAGGCCGGTGATCGGCGTGCCGTCGGACTTCTTCAGCGGGATGCTCCGCACGATGCGCGCCGTGCCGTGCCGGACGGCCACGCGCACGATCGCGGGCGCGAACTCCGGCACCGGGAACGTGCGCCGCTTCTCGCCGTTGACCTTCGGCTCGCCGTTCGGGCCGCGGTCGGTCACCATCCAGTACTCGCCCGCGGGCCCGGCGGGGTACAGGCCGCTGCCGACGCCGCCCAGCTTGACGCCCCGGGAGTCCCGTACGAGGCCGGGCTCGAACGCGGCCAGGTCGGGCGCGGGCAGCGTCACGTCGGACAGGATCCGCGGCTCCTTCACGGGGGAGGCGGCGGCCGGCGCGGCGAGCGTGCCGGCCAGCGCCGTGCCGATGGCGAGTGCGGCGACGAGGTGACGAGACATGGAGCTTCCCCTGGGGTCCCTTGCGGCAAATGTGCTGATTCGGGGTGGAACCTACAGAGGTTCGATGTCCGGCCGCCGAAGCGCACATGAACGCGCGCTGACGTGATCAGGCGCCGCGCGGTGGCGCCTGATCACGTGGTGAGTCAGACCCGGACCAGGTGGGCGCAGGCGGCCGCCGCCGCGTCGGCGTCACCGACGACGACGGCTCGGGCGAGAGCCGCCAGGCGCTCGGCCGAGACCCGGGCGTCCTCCAGCGGCGCGGCCTCCGAGAGCAGGTCGTCGAGGTCGGCCAGCAGGCTGGCCCCCGCGAGCCGGCGCACGCAGGGCCAGGTGTCGGAGAAGCGGATCGGGCGGCCGTCGGCGTCGAGCAGGGCGAGCCGGAGGCTGCTGTCGGGGTGCGCCGCCGCGCTGCGCGCCAGCCCCGCCATGACCGCCTCGCGGGCCCGCGCGATCTCCACCGGGTCGCGCTCGGCCAGCGATAACGCGGGATCCGGCCGCGTCTCCTGGAGCATCGGCGCGAGCACCACGGCGCCGTTGCCGTGCTGGACCTCGACCATGCCCTGGACCTCTAGCGCCACCAGGGCGCGGCTCAGGGTCGCCCGGCTGACGCCGAGCTCCGCGGCCAGGCGACGCTCGGGCGGCAGGCGGTCGCCGGGGGAGAGCCCCTGGGCCTCGATGAAGCGCGCGATGTGGTCGGCCAGCTGCACGTAGAGGCGGGGACGCTCCATCCGCTCGGGAACCGCGGAGGTCTGCGGGCGCTTCTTGGTCACGGGGGACAGTCTATTGACATCCGGCGCAGTGGCGCAGAGGCTAGGCCAATCCGGAAATACGCACGTAACCGGAGAGTCACCTGACCCGAGGAGTCGCCGATGTCGGCGGAAGTCGTTGCGTTGGTTGTGCTGGTGCTGGTGTTCCTGATAGCCACCGTCCGATCCATCAACATGGGCGCGCTGGCGCTCGTGGCCGCGTTCGTCGTGGGCACCGCCGTCTTCGGCGTGGAGGTGTCCGACGTCCTCGGCGGCTTCCCGGCGAACCTGTTCGTCATCCTGGTCGGCGTCACCTATCTGTTCGCGCTGGCCAGGACCAACGGCACCGTGGACTGGATCGTGCACCGGGCCGTGGTCGCGGTGCGCGGGCGCGTGGCCCTGATGCCGTGGGTGATGTTCGTGGTGTGCGCCGCGATCACGGCCATCGGCGCGGCCAGCCCCGCCGCGGTGGCCATCGTGGCCCCGGTGGCCATGGGCTTCGCCGCCCGCTACCGGATCAACCCGGTCATGATGGGCCTGATGGTGGTGCAGGGCGCCACCGGCGGCAGCTTCTCGCCGATCGGCATCTTCGGCGCGATCACCAACGGCGTCGTGGACAAGAGCCACCTTCCGGGCAGCCCGGCCGTGCTGTTCTTCAGCGCGATGGGCGCCTGCGCGCTGATCAGCCTGGTCGGCTTCCTCGCCCTGGGCGGCACGAAGCTCCTGCAGCGCGACCGCGAGTCGCCGAAGGAGCAGGTCGCGGCCCTCGCCCGGACGGGTGCCGCGGGCGGATCCGCGGGTGAGCCCGCCCATGAGCCCGCCCATGAGCCCGCCCGTGAGCCCGCCGACGACGCCCTGCCCCGCCTCGACGCGCAGCGGTCCCTCACGCTGGTCGGCCTGCTCGTGCTCGCCGTGGGCGCGCTCGTCTTCGACCTCGACATCGGCTTCCTCGCGCTGGCGGTGGCGGTCGCGCTCACGCTGATCTTCCCCTCCGCGGCCCGCGGCACCGTCGACAAGATCAGCTGGGGTACGGTGCTCCTCGTCGGCGGCATCGTCACCTACGTCTCCCTGCTGGAGGACCAGGGCACGGTGAAGTGGCTCGGCGACGGGGTCGCCCACGTCGGCGCCCCGCTCGTGGCCGCGTTCCTGATCTGCCTCATCGGCGCCGTGGTCTCCGCCTTCGCCTCCACGACCGGCATCCTCGGGGCGCTCATCCCGCTCGCCGTGCCGTTCCTGCAGACCGGTCAGGTCGGAGCCATCGGCCTGGTCACGGCGCTGGCGATCTCGTCCTCGGTGGTCGACTGCAGCCCGTTCTCGACCAACGGGGCCCTGGTCGTCGCGAACGCGGACGTGGCCGACCGCGACAACGTGTTCAAGCGGCTGATGACCTGGGGCATGACCATCATGGTGGTCGCGCCGGTGCTGTGCTGGGTGATCCTCGTCGTGCCGGGGAGCCTGTGATGAGCGGGCCGCTCGCGGGCTACGTCGTCGTCGACCTGACCAGGGCGCTGGCCGGGCCGCACGCGGCGATGATGCTCGGCGACCTGGGCGCGCGGGTGATCAAGGTGGAGCAGCCGGGGAGCGGCGACGACACCCGGGGCTGGGGCCCGCCGTTCGCCGGGCCGGAGTCCACGTACTTCCTGTCGTGCAACCGCAACAAGCAGTCGATCGCCCTGGACCTGAAGGACGAGGACGGCCGGGCCACGCTGGAGGCCCTGATCCGCAGGGCGGACGTGCTGCTGGAGAACTTCCGCGCCGGAGTGCTCGACCGGCTCGGCTTCACCACCGCGCGCCTGCTCGAACTCAACCCGCGGCTGGTCGTGCTGTCCATCACCGGGTTCGGCCACGACGGCCCGGAGGCCGGGCGGGCCGGCTACGACCAGATCGCGCAGGGCGAGGCCGGGCTGATGTCGCTCACCGGCTCGGGACCCGACGACCCGCAGCGGGTGGGCGTGCCGATCGGCGACCTGCTGGCCGGCATGTACGGCGCGTACGGCGTGGTGTCGGCGCTGCTCGAACGCGAGCGGACCGGGCGCGGCCAGGTCGTGCGCACCTCGCTGCTGGCCGGGATCGTCGGGGTGCACGCCTTCCAGGGCACCCGCTGGACCGTGGCCGGCGAGGTCGGGCGCGCCCAGGGCAACCACCACCCGTCCATCGCCCCGTACGGGCTGTTCCGGTGCGGGGACGGCCACGTGCAGATCGCGGTGGGCAGCGAGGGGCTGTGGCAGCGGTTCTGCGCGGAGTTCGGCCTCGACCCGCGCGAGCCGGGCCTGGCGACGAACGCGGAGCGCGTGGCCGCGGGCGGGCGGCTGGTCGAGCTGGTCGAAGCCGCCTTCGCCCCCTTCGGGGCGGACGAGCTGCTGCGGCGGCTGGCCGCCGCCGGCGTGCCCGCCGGCCGGGTGCGCAACCTGGACGAGGTGTACGACTGGCCGCAGACCAGGTCGCAGGGCCTGCTCATCGACGTCGAGCACGCGGGCATCGGCGAGATCACGCTGCCCGGACCGCCGCTGCGCTTCTTCGACCCGGCCGGGCCGGACGGCGAGGTCGAGACCACCAGGACCGACCACGCCGCGCCCCCCGTGCTGAACGCCGACGAGGAGGAGATCCGCTCGTGGCTGGCCGGATGACCGCGCTCGAACTCGTCGAGCTCGCGCTCGACGACGGCTCCTTCCGCGGCTGGGACCGGCCGCTCGGCCCGGTGGCGGACGCCGACGTGGCCGCCGCCAGGGAGCGTACGGGCCTGGACGAGGCGGTGATCACGGGGGAGGGGCTGCTGCACGGCCGCCGGGTGGCCGTCGTCGCCTGCGAGTTCGGCTTCCTCGCCGGATCCATCGGGGTCGCCGCCGCCGAACGCCTGGTGTCGGCCGTGGAACGGGCGACCGCCGAGCGGCTGCCGCTGCTCGCCGCGCCCGCCTCGGGCGGCACGCGGATGCAGGAGGGCACGGTGGCGTTCCTGCAGATGGTGAAGATCTCGGCCGCGGTCACCCGGCACAAGGCCGCGGGCCTGCCGTACCTGGTCTACCTGCGCGACCCCACCCTCGGCGGCGTGCTGGCCTCGTGGGGCTCGCTCGGTCACGTCACGGCCGCCGAGCCCGGCGCGATGATCGGCTTCCTCGGCCCGCGCGTCTACCGGTCCCTGTACGGCGAGGCGTTCCCGGAGGGCGTCCAGGTCGCCGAGAACCTGTACCGGCACGGCCTGGTCGACGCCGTGCTGCCGCCGCAGGCGCTGGCCGGGATCGCCGACCGGGCGCTGCGCATCCTGCTGGCGCCGCCGGGGGAGCCGCCCCGGGACGAGGGGCCATCCCGCGAGCCGCTGCCGGACGTGCCCGCGTGGGAGTCGATCACCCGCTCCAGGCGCGCCGACCGGCCCGGCGTCAGGCAACTGCTCCGCTACGCCGCCTCGGACGTCCTGCCGCTGAACGGGACCGGCGCGGGCGAGCAGGACCCGGGCCTGTACCTGGCGCTGGCCCGCTTCGGCGGCGTCTCGTGCGTGCTGCTCGGCCAGGACCGCCGCAGCCAGACCGACGTGGGGCCGATGGGCCCGGCGGCCCTGCGCGCGGCCCGGCGCGGCTTCCGGCTCGCGCACGAGCTGAACCTGCCGCTCGTCACCGTCATCGACACGCCAGGGGCGGCGCTCAGCCCGGAGGCGGAGGAGGGCGGGCTGGCCGGAGAGATCGCCCGGTGCCTGTCCGAGCTCGTCACCCTTGAGGCTCCCACGCTGTCGATCCTGCTCGGCCAGGGCTGCGGCGGGGGCGCGCTCGCGCTGGTCCCGTGCGATCGGGTGCTCGTCGCCCAGCACGGCTGGCTGTCGCCGCTGCCGCCGGAGGGCGCCAGCGCCATCGTGCACCGCGACGTCGACCACGCGCCCGAGCTGGCGGCGGCGCAGGGCGTACGCTCCGCCGACCTGGTCGCCGACGGCATCGCCGACCGGATCGTGGCCGAGCACCCGGACGCGGCCGACGAACCGGAGGCGTTCTGCCGCCGCGTCGGGCGCGAGCTGGAGCGGGAGCTCGCCGCGATGCTGCCCCGCCACCGCCCCGAGCTGCTCGCCGAACGGCTCCGGCGCTACCGCGCCCTCGGCACCACCCGCGACCGGACCCGGGCGGCCGGCTAGGCACGCATCCTCCGGAGTCAGGTCTCTCTGGGCGGTGCCCGTTCAGGCATCCCGGCGCAGTGCCCATTCGACGCCCGGACAGCGGTCCATGACGACGTCGAGGCCGGCGTTCTGGGCGCGCTCGGCGGCGGCCTCGTCGATCACGCCGAGCGGCAGCCAGATGGCCTTGGCCCCCGCCGCGATCGCCTCGTCCACCGACTCCCCTGCCAGCTCGGCCCGCCGATAAACGGCGACGACGTCCAGCGGGTCCGGCACCTCGGCCAGCGACGCGTACCCGGGCTCGCCCAGCACGGTCTCGGCGGCCGGATGCACGGGAATCACCCGTTTGCCGCGTGCCTGGAGCAGCCGGGCCTGGTCATAGGCCGTGCGCTCCGGATTGTCGCTCAGGCCCACGAAGGCCCAGTGCCGCGCCCCATGGAGCAGGCGCTTGATGACGTCGCCGTCGGCGAAGCGGTCTCCCATGCTCGGCACCAACACGGCGCGCACGCCGGAACTTCCCGCATTCATCTTCCGCTCAGCGGTTGCCGCGCTTTCAACGCCGTTGACCGCCGCATATGGTTCAGGACGCGCGACATCCCTTCACGGATGTGGCGTTGGAGAGCGCTCTCGACCGGCTCGGTTCCGAGCCGCGGCCTTTCTGCCCGCGTGCTGGCGAAAGCCATGCCCGTTCCACAGAGGTAGTGCATGAGACCTTCTCTCGTTATCGTCGCGCTGGTCCTCGCGGCCGCCACGCTGTCCGGCGGCGTGGGCACCGCCCAGGCGGTCGCCGACCCCCTGCTCTCCCAGGGCAAGCCCGTCACCGCGTCGTCCGTCGAGAACGCCGGCACGCCGGCCTCGGCGGCCGTGGACGGCAACGCCGCCACCCGCTGGTCGAGCGCCTTCAGCGACCCGCAATGGCTGCGGGTCGACCTCGGCGCCACCGCCGCCGTCAGCCAGGTGGTGCTCGGCTGGGAGTCCGCGTACGGCAGGGCGTTCCAGATCCAGACCTCCGCCGACGGCCTTACCTGGACCACCGTCTACGCGACCACCACCGGCACCGGCGGGACGCAGACCCTCGCCGTGACCGGAACCGGGCGGTACGTACGGATGTACGGCACCGCCCGCGGCACGGCCTACGGCTACTCGCTCTGGGAGTTCCAGGTCTACGGCACCACGGGCGGCACCACGCCGCCTCCGGGGGGCACCATCCCCGACCCGACCGTCCAGTCATTGGAGGCGGCCGCCGGCCCGCTGGCCACCGCGGCCTACACCGTCCCCAGCCCCAGCGGCTACCGGGCCGGCACGATCACGTACCCGACGGCCGCCGGCGCGTACCCGGGCATCGTGCTGATGCCGGGCTACCAGGGCACGCAGCAGAACCTGAGCTGGCTCGGCCCGCGCCTGGCGTCCTGGGGCTTCGTGGTCCTCAACGTCGACACCAACACGCTGTCCGACAGCCCCGACCAGCGGGGCACGCAGATCAGGGCAGCCGGCACCCAGCTGCTCAACCTGAGCAACGCCACCGGCAACCCCGTCTCGGGCAAGGTGAACGGCGTGCTCGGCGCGGCGGGCCACTCCATGGGCGGCGGCGGCACGATGGTGGCACTGCGCGACGACACCCGGTTCAGGGCGGGCGTGCCCCTGGCCCCCTACCACCCGAGCGGGAGTTTCGCCGGCGTCGCCAAGCCGACCTTCTTCCTGACCTGCGCGAGTGATGTCGCCGCGCCCGGCAGCACGTACGCCAGGCCCTGGTACAACAGCATGACGCAGGCCGAGAAGCTGTACATCGAGGTTCCCGGCGACCACCTCTGCCCGATGACCGGCTACGGCAACAAGGCCAAGCAGGGCAAGTGGATCGTGTCGTTCTTCAGCCGCTGGCTGCGCGACGACGCCCGCTTCACCCCGTTCCTGTGCGGCAGCCAGCGTGACGCCGACCGGAACAACACCTCGCTGGTGACCCAGTGGACGGACACCTGCCCGTTCTGACGGCCTGACCGGGTGCGGCGGCGCCACGCCGCCGTGCCCGGTCTACGCCAGCGCCGAGTGGCGGCGGCTGTAGGCGAAGTAGACGAGCAGCCCGAGCAGGAACCAGACGGCGAAGCGCAGCCACGTCACCGGGCTCAGGAACGTGATCAGCCAGATCGAGAACAGCGCCCCGACACCCGGCACCACCGGCATCCACGGCGTGCGGAACGTGCGCGGCAGGTCGGGCTGCCGGTAGCGGAGCACGATCACCGCCACGCACACGACCACGAACGCCAGCAGGATCCCGATGTTCGTCAGCTCGGCCGCCTCCCGGATGGGCAGGAACCCGGCGATCGCCGCCGACGCGGCGCCCACGATCCAGGTGACCCGCGTGGGCACCCGGCGCACCGGGTGGAGCTTGGCGAACCACTGCGGCAGCAGCCCGTCGCGGCTCATCGAGAACCAGACCCGGGTGACGCCGAGCATGAACGTGAACATGACCGTGAGGATGCCGATCACGGCCCCGGCCGCGATCAAGGAGGCGAGCCCGGGCAGCCCGACGGCGGCGAACGCCGAGGAGAAGCCGCTCTCGGGGTCGATCTCCCGGTAGTTCTGCATGCCGGTGAGCACGAGCGTGGCCAGCACGTACAGGACCATGGAGATGGCCAGGGAGTAGATGATCGCCTTCGGCATGTGCCGCTGCGCGTCCCGCGACTCCTCGGCCGCGGTGCTCATGGCGTCGTAGCCGAACACCGCGAAGAACACGGTGGCGGCCCCGGTGATCGCCCCGCTGACCCCGAACGGGAAGAACGGGAGGTAGTTGACCGGGTTGATGTAGAAGAACCCGACCACGATCACCAGCAGCACGACGGCGACCTTGATGGCCACCACGGACGTCTCGAACCTGGCCGCGGCGCGGATCCCGAGGTTCAGCAGGAAGGCGATGAACAGGCACAGCACCATCGCGAACAGGTCCACCACGTGCCCCGGGCCGGTGCCCGGCGCGCCGAGCATCCACGCGGGCAGCCCGAAGCCGAGCTGCTCCACGAGGAAGCCGAAGTAGCCGGAGATGCCGATGGCCACGACCGCGACGATGGCGGTGTACTCCAGCAGCAGGTCCCAGCCGATGCACCAGCCGACGATCTCCCCGAGGACCGCGTAGCCATAGGTGTAGGCGGAGCCGGCCTTCGGGATCAGGCCGGCGAACTCGGCGTACGAGAACGCGGCGGCGGCGCTGGCGATCCCCGCGATGAGGAACGAGACGAGCACGGCCGGCCCCGCGGTCTGGTTGGCGACCGCGCCGGCCAGGGCGAAGATGCCCGCGCCGATGATGCCGCCCACGCCGATGGCGGTGAGCTGCCACAGCCCGAGCGACCTGGTCAGCTCCCCCTCGTGCTCGGTGGCGATGAGCTCCACCGGTTTGCGCCTGAAGACGCTTCCTGAACCGACCATGACGCCCCCGATACGACTACATGCGTCCGTCCTGCCCGCCCGGGCCGCCCCTATGCGGAGGCACCCTGACCTGCGGCGTCACGGGCGCCGTGTGCCGCCCGTCCGCGAGATGCCGCTGCAGCTCGATGTGCCGGAACTGGTAGTACGGCCCCTCCGTGCGCAGCAGGCCCAGGCGGTGGGCGTCGTCCAGGAAGTCCATCGCCCGCAGCGGCAGCCGCCCCTTGCTGGCCAGGCGGGGGACCGTCAGCTTGTAGGCCAGCCAGGCGTGGTGGCGGCCCAGGACGAGCCCGAACAGCAGCCCCAGCACCAGGCCGACCACGACCGCCAGGGTCGAGGGAAGCCCGGAGAACAGCAGGACGCCCGCGGCCGCGATCCCGACCACGAGCCCGCCGAGGATCCGGATGACGGTCAGGTTCCTGTCGGCCTGCCAGGTCGAGCGCGGGGATCTCGCCGTCAGGTCGGCGGTGGGGCTCTCGACCCAGCGGATCAGGCTGAGCAGGGCGACGAACCCGACGAAGGACAGCAGGCCGATCTGCACCGAGGATCTGAGGGCGGACGGCGGGCTCCCGGCCGCGTAGGCCATGAGCCAGCCGACGATCGCCCCCAGGGCTCCGACGATCAGCCCGTCGCGGAGGGCGGGCAGGAGCTCGGCGACCCGGCCGCGGAGGTGGAAGTCGGCGTGGCCCGGCGACTCGGTGAACCAGGAACCGATCAGGGTCTCGGCCACGAGCGCGGAGAACAGCCCGGCCATCGCGCTGACGAAAGGCGCCCGGGTCAGCGCCCAGAAGGCCAGCCAGACCACGACTCCGATCGCGACGGCGGCCCCGAACCGGACCGTGCGGCTGGAGGTGTAGCGGGCCAGGTGCCACCACGCCACGTCGCGCGGGTCCTCCTCGTTACGCGCGAGCTGGCGGGACAGGTACGTGAGCCAGCGGTCGACCTGCTCCGGGCTCCACGCGTGCTGCGGGCGGAACGGCTGGGGCGGCCCGGCGGCGGGCGTGCGCGTGCTCACCAGGGCGGGGATGAGCTGGTCGCACAGGTGGTCGTGCAGCTCGGCCGCGCTGCCGTGCCCGAGCTCCAGCAGCGGCGTCGGGTCCACCCGCGGCGCGATGTACGTGGCGCGGACCAGCCAGAGCCCCATGGACGTCGAGGTGACCTCGGACAGGGCCGGAGCGGTGCCCTTGCGCAGCTCCTCCAGGACCCGGGGCCAGACGGGGTGAGGCACGGGTGGCAGGCAGGCCTCCAGGTAGCCGGCCGCCGCGTCGGGGGACATGCGCTGCGGCTCGATGACCGCCGCCGCCGTGAGGGCGTCGCCGATCTCCTCGACGGACTCGGCGAACTGCTCCGTGCGGCAGGTGATGATGAGCTGGTCGGTCTCGTACAGCGACCGGTTCAGCGCGGTGAGCATGTCGGCGCGGGCGGTGTCGGGCAGCTCGTCCAGCCCGTCGATGACGGGCAGCACCTCGCCGCGGGCCACGAGCGTCTCCGGCATGTCCGTGCCGAGGCCCTCGGCGCGCAGCGCCGGATAGTCCATCGCCAGGCTGTCGGCCAGCCAGTCCTGGAGCCGCCCGTGGACGCTGTCGTCCCAGCGCGCGGCCGACAGCAGCACCGGTACGGGCTCCTCGGGCTCCCGCGTGCGCAGCAGTTCGAGGACGAGTTGCACGGCCAGGGTGGTCTTCCCGGTGCCCGGACCGCCCAGGATGACCAGGCGGCGGCAGCGCAGGGCGCGGAAGTTGCGGGCCATGTCCGCGATGTGCACGTCCAGGCCGGGGAAGGCCACCGTGCCCTTGGCGATGATCTCGGGCCGGTCGGCGAGCTCGCGGCGCTCGGTCGAGTGCCAGGGCAGCGGCATGGGCTCGGGATCGCACAGGGAGCGCAGGACCGTTTCGTCACGCCACTGCTGGGTCACCAGCCCGGACAGGACGTCCTTCGCGGTGGTGACGTCGGCGGACGTGGGCGCGGCGGCGGCCGCTCCCCGCTTGCGCCACCAGGTCAGGAACTGCACCAGGCCGTTGCCCAGCCCGATCGCGCCGGTCACCGCCGCTATGAGCTGAGCGGACCCGGCCGTTATCCCCCAGCTCTTCGGCAATTGGCTGGCCACGGTCAGGATCACGGTGGCCAGGGCAAGAAGCAGAACGCCCAGCACCACCGACATCTTGGCCTGGCGATTCTGCCAATATCGTGCGGACATATAACCAGTATGTGCGGATTTGATAGCATAAAGAGGCTGATAATTCTCCATGCAAGGTCGATAAAGCGGAAAAACCGCTCATCTCATTGATGGGGCTGCCAATCGGGCGGCATCGATTCGGAAACCCTTCCGGCCGCCGCGGCCAGCCCCCTGCGGCCGGGCAGGACGAGGTTGCCGTCGGTGACCAGCATGAACCGCTCCAGGTCCGGCACGATCACGTGCACGGCGGTGACCCCGCAGGGCAGGACGCGCACCATGCGGTGGTAGGCCGGGTGGCCCCGCGCGGCCAGCGCCGCGGCCACCTTCCGCAGCTGGCCGCCGGGCGGCCCGGCCGCGGCGGCGGCCCGCGGGAAGGGGACCACCCGCGCCTCGCGCAGGGGGCCGGTGAGATCGAACCGCCCGCAGGCGTGCAGCGCGGGATGCGCCGCCAGCCCGGTCAGGTCGCCGCGTACGGCGCCGCCCGAGCCCTCGCCGCCTGAGCTCTCGCCGTCTGAGCCCTCTCCGGCGGGGCCCTCGCCGAGCGCGCTCTGGACGAGCTCCGTGAGGGCGCGCCAGGCGGCGTGGGCCGGGTCCAGCGAGGTCCCGCCGCCGCGCCGGTGCGGATGGCGGGCGGTCGGAGCCGTGTACGCCAGCATCGTCGGCACGCCGACGTCACTGGTGATGTCCAGCAGGTGCACCGGCGACCCGGTCAGCTCCTCCGCCGCCGCGTACGCCCGTGCGAGGTCGCGGGGCAGCGTGCGCGGGTCGATCAGCCTGGGCCGGAAGCCGTCCCCGCCCAGGAAGACACGTACGAGGAGCAGGGACAGGGCGTCCCGCTCGATCGCCTCGTTGAGGGCGTGCAGCAGCGCCTCGGCGGCGGTGACGCCGACGGCCGAGCCGCTGTTGCAGCTGTAGCGCACCAGGTGGGCGTAGTCGCAGTCGTCCCCGGCCAGCTCGCGCAGCGGCGCGGCGCCGGTCTCGGCGTACCAGGGGGCGGACAGGAACAGCGGCACCAGAGCGTCGGCGCGGCCATGGGCGAGAGCGGGCCCGCCGAGGGGGCGGTAGCGCAGGCAGGCCATCCGCCGTCCGGGCGTGCCGGTCAGCAGCAGGGCGCAGGCGTCCCCGCGCAGCGGCCCCGTGGCGAGGGCGGCGGGCGCGGCGGGCCTTACGGCGGCGGGGTCGAACCCGGCCGGGCCGGTGAGATAGTGCTCGACGGCCTCGAACAGCGCGCCCACGCGGGCCTCGTCCGGATGTCCTTTGCCCATCCCGGACGCGACCGGCGAGCCGTCCGCCGCGCCGCCGAGCAGGCGGCACCACCAGGCGGTCGGGTCGCGGCCGTCACCCGTGTCCACGAGCTCCGCCCGCAGGCCGAGCGCGGTCAGCGCCGCGGACGCCCGCCTCCCGGCCTCGTCCACCGGCACCGCGCGTTCCGCCGCGCAGCACGGCCGCCCCGCCCGTCGCGGGGATTTCGGAAATCGACGCGGCCTACCGGCTGCCATCGCCGGTCGCGGCGGACAGCAGTTCGCCGAGCCGGTCGAGTTCGGCCTGGGTCAGGTGCTGGCTCTCGCGATCCAGCGACTCGGCCACGATATAGTCCACGACATTTCCCATGAGCCTCCCCCTTCCTTTTCGTGGTTAATTGTAGCGCCGCCTCGACAAAAGCCTAGGAAGGCTATTTGTGGACTTATTTACATTCTTGCGGGCATGGCTGGGATCGGGGTGGGTACTCCACGTGTCCCAAGATCGTCACTCTGCGTGAGGCAGTGGCCGGTTACGATCACGAACCGTGTGCTGACAAAGAGTCAACCCGCCATTCGTGATGTTTCTTCGCATCCGTACCTTGAAGTACATCTGCCCCATGGGCATAGTGGACCGCACCACAGGCGTGCCAGTCGTGGCGGACGATCTTCGGGGTAGTGCCGGTTCGCGACTGCCCAGCGGCGCATATCCGGTGCGCGGAATTGGACATGATGGATGAGCTCGCCCCCGCCGATCCGTACCAAGCTGCTCAGGATTCTCCTGCTTCCGCTGGTCTCCATGGTCGCCCTGTGGGGGTTCATCGCCTATTCCAGCGTTGAGGAGATCGTCACCGTCTCCCAGGCGCAGGACCGCTGGGAGGGCATCGGGTCGCCGGTGCTGCAGCTGATCGTCGAGTTACAGCGCGAACGCCAGCTGTCGGCCGAGGCGGTCCGCGGCACCTCCTCGTACGAGCCGCTGGCCGAGCAGCGGCGGGTCACCGACGGCAAGGCCAAGCGCCTGCGCGAGGTCATCGGTGCCGTGGACGTGACGGGCGAGGAGACCCCGGTCGAGGTGCGGGCGCTGGTGCAGGCGCTCGACGGGCTGCAGTCGCTGCGCGATTCCGCCGACGGCGGCGTGCTGGCCCCGCCGCTGACCATCATCGAGGCGTACAACAACCTGATCAGCGTCGTCAACGGGCAGTTCAGCGACCGTGACGCGCTGAGCGACGTCTCGGCCTACCGGGCGGTGCGCGGCATGGCGGCCTACAGCGCCGCGGCCGAGTACCTGGGCCGCGAGCACGCCGTGCTCACCACCACGATCGTGAACCGCAAGATGTCCCCCAGGGACCGGGCCGCGTTCGTCTCCGCGATGACCAGCCGCAGGCTCGTCTTCGCCAACGCCGAGCGTGACGTCGGCCCCGAGCTGCGGGCGAACTACGACCGGCTGGTCGCCAGCGCGTCTTACAAGCGGCTGGTGGACACGGAGGACCTGCTGTTCGGCTGGGACACCAGCGGCGGCGCGCCGCCCGTGGACCCCGCCGTGTGGAAGCGGGACGCCGACGCCATCTTCGGCGCGATCAGCCGCGACACGCAGACGGAGCTGGCTCGCACCGCGGAGGAGGCCCAGGCCCAGAAGTCCGGGGCGTACTGGCGGATCGGCCTGGTCCTGCTCCTTGGCCTGATCGCGGTGGTCGCGTCGGTGGCGCTGTCGTACCGGTTCGGCCGCTCGCTGATCACGGAGCTCAGCCGGCTGCAGGAGTCGGCCGTCGAACTGGCCGAGAGGCGGCTGCCCCGCCTGGTCGAGCGGCTACGCCGCGGCGACGACGTGGACCCGGGCACCGAGGCGCCCGGCCTCGGCCGCGCCGACACCGCCGAGGTCGACCGGGTGGTGCACGCCTTCTCCGCGGTACGGCGCACGGCGGTCGAGGCGGCGGTGGGCCAGGCGACCCTGCGCAAGGGCGTCGGCCTGGTCTTCCTCAACCTGGCCCGGCGCAACCAGGCGCTGCTCCACCGCCAGCTCACGCTGCTCGACACCATGGAACGGCGGGTCGAGGAGCCGGAGGTCCTGGAGGACCTGTTCAAGCTCGACCACCTGACCACCCGCATGCGGCGGCACGCCGAGAACCTGATCATCCTGTCCGACTCCGCCCCCGCGCGCCGCTGGCGCGACCCCGTGCCGCTGTTCGACGTCGTACGCGCGGCGGGGCTGGAGGTCGAGGACTACACCCGCGTCACCGTCGTGCCGATGCCGAACGCCCCGATGCTGGTTGGCCCCGCCGTCACCGACGTGATCCACCTGGTCGCCGAGCTGGTGGAGAACGCCACCGTCTTCTCGCCGCCCGACACGACCGTGCACATCCGCAGCATGACGGCGGCCAACGGGTTCGCGCTGGAGGTGGAGGACCGGGGCCTGGGGCTGAACCACTCCACCCTCGACGAGATCAACGCCAGGCTGGCCGAGCCGCCGGAGTTCGACCTGGCCGACAGCGACCGGCTCGGCCTGTTCGTGGTGTCCAGGCTCGCGGCCCGGCACGGGATCAAGGTCTCGCTGCGGCGCTCGCCGTACGACGGGACCACCGCGATCGTGCTGCTGCCGGTCTCCCTGCTCGTCCACGCCCAGTCGCCGGCCGTCGTCGTGCCCGCCGGGGACCGCGTCACCGCCACGCGCGTGGGCAGGCCCATGCGCGCCCTCGGCACCGGGCCCGCCGAGCCCCGCTCCCGAGGGGTGGCCGTGGCCCCGGAGCCCTTCCCGTCCACGGAGCTGTTCCCGCCCGCGGAATCGTTCCCGCCCGCGGAATCCTTCCCGCCCGCGGGGCCGGACGCGCCCGCCCGCGCCCCGGAGCCGGAGCGCGCGACCTGGTTCGAGGCCGGGCCGGCGACCGCACCCCCGAGGGGACCCGTGAACGGCTCCGCGAACGGGCTCACGGACGGGCTCATGGACGGGCTCATGGACGGGGCCTCACCCACGGACGCGCCTTCCAACGGGCTCGCGGACGGGCCGGGAAGCGAGTCAGGAAGCGAGTTCGGTAGTGAGTCCGGAAGCGGGGCCGAGGACGGGCCCGCCACCGGGCCGATCCGGATTCCGACGCCGATCCCCGCCCCCGCCGCACCGCCCGGCCCGCCCGCGGAGTGGAGCGTCACGGTGCCGGCCGAGGAGGCGGACGAAGACCTCGACGGGCTGCCGATGCGGATACCGCAGGCCAGCCTGGCTCCCCAGCTCCGCTCCGCCAGACGCGCGGACCGGCGCAGCGCCTCGGCGCGCTCGCCGGAGGAGCTCGCACAACTCATGTCGTCCATGCAACGCGGCTGGCAGCAGGGCCGCCGCCAAGCAGAGCAGGGACAAGACGTGTGGAACCGAAAGGACGACCATCCCGATGCCCGACCCCAGAAGTGAACTGAGCTGGCTGCTGGACGACCTCACCCAGCGCGTCCCCGGCATCCGGCACGCCATCGTGCTGTCCGCCGACGGGCTGGCCATGGGCGGCTCCCGGAACCTGACCCGCGAGGACGCCGAGCACCTGTCCGCCATCTCCGCCGGCAGCCACAGCCTCGCGATGGGCGCCGGGCGGCACTTCGGCATGGGCGGCGTACGGCAGACGATCATCGAGATGGAGGACGGCTTCCTGTTCGTCACCGCGGCCGGCCAGGGCGCCCGGCTGGCCGTGCTCGCCACGGGCGACGCCGAGCTGGGCATGGTCACGTACGAGATGGCGCTCATGGTCAAGCGGGTCGGCGAGCACCTCTCCGCGCAGCCGAGGGGAGCGGCACCGGCACCCGCCTGGAACGGCGCGAGACCGTGACAGGGGAGGATCCCGGGCCGCTGCTCCGGCTCTTCGGTCTGACCGGAGGCCGGGCGCGCCCGCAGGGCGAGGCGTTCGACCTGGTGGCCATCGTCACGACGGTCACCGGCTCCTACGAGCCCGCGGAGCTGCTCCCGGAGCACCGCGCCGTGCTGTCGCTGTGCCGCAAGCCCACGCCGGTGGCGGACGTCGCGGCGCACCTCAGGCTGCCGATCAACATCACCCGGGTGATCCTGGGCGATCTGCGGCGCGAGGGCCTGGTCACCATCGAGCGCCCGCGCCCCGCGGCGCAGACGATCGACGAACGCATCTACAGGGAAGTGCTGCATGGACTACGCAGCCTCTGAGCCGGGGACGACCGCGGTCGCCTCGGCCTTGGCCATCAAGATCCTCATCGCGGGCGGCTTCGGTGCCGGCAAGACCACCCTGGTCGGCACGATCAGCGAGATCCGGCCGCTGCACACCGAGGAGCTGCTGAGCGAGCGGGGCATCGGGGTGGACGACATCTCGGGCGTGGAATCCAAGATCACTACCACGGTCGCGCTGGACTTCGGCCGCATCACCATCCGCGAGGGGCTGTGGCTGTACCTGTTCGGGACCCCCGGGCAGGACCGCTTCTGGTTCATGTGGGACGAACTGGCCCTCGGCGCGCTCGGCGCCGTCGTGCTCGCGGACACGCGCCGCCTCGATGACTGCTTCCCCGCGGTGGACTACTTCGAGCAGCGCGGCGTCCCGTTCGTGGTCGCCGTGAACTGCTTCGACGGGGCCCGCCGCCACGACCCGGCCAAGGTGCGGCGGGCGCTCGCGCTGAACGAGAGCATCCCGATCGTGCTGTGCGACGTCCGCGACCGCGCGTCGGTCAAGGAGGTGCTCACCACGCTGGTGAAGTACGCGGTGGAAGGCCGCTGATCCGGGGAACGTCCCGCGGGCTCAGGGGGTGAGCGGGGGGACGGCGTTGCGCGCCCGGTCGAGGGCCTGGTCGGGCCACCACTGGCCGGAGGCCGGGGTGACGATGCCGTACACCGGGTCGGCCGGTCCCGAGGTGCCCCGGGTGCACTGGCCGTTGGAGAAGCCCGGGCTGTTGAGCCAGAGGAACGCGTCGGCCAGCGGCTTGCCGGTGTCGGCGGAAGGCCGGGCACCCGCGCCCCGGCCGGGGGGATTGCACCATTCGTCGGGTGCCGGGAAGCGACCGGCGGGCGGTTGCCACTCGCCCGTCCCGTTCCGGCTGGTGTCGACGACGAAGTGCGGCAGGCCGGGCGTGTCGTCCGGTACGGCGGCCAGGGCCGCGTCGGCGCACGAGGCGGCCGGCGACGCCGCTCTCAGGTAGACGCATTTGGAGAGCTTCGCCCCGTACGCGAGCGATCGCTGGGTCGGGCGATAGCCGACGACGTTGACGTAGAAGCCGTCGGCGCGGACCGCCCCAGCGTTGACCAGCCGGTCGGCGATCTGCGTGAACCCGGGCCACCCGGCCAGCCCGCCGTCGAGGTACACGGCGCTGCGGGCCAGGCCGGTCAGGGTCTCCACGGCGTACGAGAGATCGCCGTACCGCTGGACGGAGGCGGCCTCCCCGCCCTGCGGGCACTCCGGGCTGCCGGGTATGCGCGCCAGGCCGCTGGGCTCCAGGGCGACGACCGCGGGCCGGTTCCCGATGCCCTCGGCCACGGCGTCGATCCACGCCCGGTAGCTCGCGGTGTCCGGGGCGCCGCCGTTCCAGCAGTCGCGTCCCGGGATGTTGTTGGTGACGAACACCGGGACGGTGCGGCGTCGTTCGGCCTGGGCGACCGACTCGCGTACGGTGCGGGAGACGTCGGCGGGGGAGCCGCCGGCGAGCCAGATCGCCTGGGGGACCTGCGAGAGCGCCCGCATGAGGGCGGCGTCGGCCGTCCTGCCCTGCACCGACCACGTGCGGGCCTGGCGGGCCGCGTCGGTGTCCGGCTGCACGTAGAAGCGCACGCCGTCCGCGCGCAGCGGGTTCTGGCCGGGGAGGTCCCGCCACAGCGTGCCCGCCTCCTGCGTGACGGCGGGGTCGACGGCAGGGCTCACGGCACGATCGACGGCCGGCAGGCCGGGGAGCAGGTAAGCGGCGGCCGTCGCCGCGGCGAGTGCGGCCACCGCGGCGGCGCCCCACGCCCAGCGCCTGGACGCCACCCGCCGCCGCCCCCTGCGCGCCGGGGCGGCGCGGCCCTGGAGCGGGGCGGCACGACCCCGGTCGGCACGGCTCCGGTCCGGCGCGGTACCCCCCTGGTTCGGGGCCGGGCGGCCTTGGAGCGGGAGGGCGGCGTGGCCTTGCTCGGGGATCGCGTGGACCTGGCCGTCGCCCGAGGCGGCGGCGGTCAGGCGCGGCGCCCGATGCTCGTACGGGAACCGGCCGCGCGCCGGGGGCCCAATGGGGGGTGCTGCGGTGGGACCCGTGGGGGCGAAGTCGGGCGGGAGGCGGATCGTCGCGCCCCCGGCGAGCGCGTCCACGAGTTCGGCCGCCGTCGGGCGGGCCGCCGGGTTCTTGCTCAGCGCCCGCGTCACCAACTGGCCGAGCACGCCGCCCAGCTCGGGGAGCACGGGCTCGTCGTGGACCACCCGGTAGAGCACGTCGTGACCCGCCCCCGAGCCGAACGGCGCCCGCCCGCTCGCCGCGAAGGCCATGACGCCGCCCCAGGCGAAGACGTCGGAGGCCGGCGACGCCTGCCCGCGCACCTGCTCGGGCGACATGTACGCCGGCGTGCCCATCCTGGTGACGGACAGGGTCGTGGAGTCGGCCACGAATGCCAGGCCGAAGTCGATGACCTTCGGGCCCACGGGGGACAGCAGCACGTTCGACGGCTTGAGGTCGCGGTGGACGACGCCGGCCGCGTGGATGGCCCACAGTGCCACCGCCGTGCTCATGGCCAGCCCTTCGAGCTCCGAGCCCGACATCGGGCCCTGCTCCACGACCGCGCGGAACAGCGTCGGCCCCGGCACGTACTCGGTGACGACGTACGCCGTCTCACCGTCCACGTCGGCCGTGAGCACGGAGGCCGTCGAGAAGGGGGCGACCCGCTGCATGGTCGCGACCTCGCGGCGGAAGCGCCGCCGGAACTCCGGGTCGCCGGCGAGGTGCCGGTGGATGACCTTGATCGCGACCAGCTGCCGCGACCGGCTCTTCGCGAGGTAGACGATGCCCATCCCGCCCGATCCGAGCCGGCGCAGGACGCGGTGGCCGCCGATCCGCCGGGGGTCGTCGGTCCGCCTGTCCACCGCCACGCCGTGCTTGGTGCCGTACGCCATCGCCCGCCCATCCCGACCAGACAGTCGACAGGAGGTACGGCCGGGGCGGCACCGTGGTTCAGGTGAACGCGAGCAGGACCTTGCTCGACCGCCCGGCGTCGGCCGCCTCCTCGAACGCCGCCACCGCCGCGTCGAGCCCGAAGACGGACGTGACGATGGGCGCGAACCGCTCGGCGTCCCGGCTCATGATCGACAGCGCGGCCGGCATCTCGTGGTAGAAGCGGCTCGACCCCATCAGGGTCAGCTCGCGGGTGACGGCGAGGTGCAGCGGCGCGGTGACCCCGCCCGGGGGCAGGTGGCCCACGTTGACGAGGGTCCCGCCCGGGCGCAGCGCCTCGATGGCCGAGACGAGCCCGGCCTGGGAGCCGGAGGACTCGATCGCGACGTCGGTGGCGGGGATCGGCTCGCCCCCGCCCACCCGGACGACACGGGTCGCCCCCACCTGGAGCGCCAGCCGGAGGGGCTCGTCGAAGACGTCGGTCGCCGTGACCGAGGCCGCGCCCGCGCAGGCGGCCAGGGCGGCGGAGAGCAGGCCGATGGGCCCCGCGCCGATCACCAGGACGTCGCGGCCCTCGACTCCGGAGCCCGGCCGACGCAGGCCGTGGAGCGCCACCGAGGCGGGCTCGGCGAGCGCCGCCGTCCGCAGGTCGAGCCCGTCGGGGATCGGCACGAGGCGGCTCGCGGGCACGACGAGACGCTCGGCGAAGCCGCCGTCCGTGTGCGGCACCCGCGCGGCGCTGCCGAGATAGCGCAACTCCTCGCAGAGGTTCTGCTCGCCGCGCAGGCAGTAGCCGCACCGGCCGCACACCTGGGCGGGGTGCACGGCGACGCGGCCGCCCGCCGGCGGCCCCGAGCCGTCGGCGGCGGGCTCGGCGACGACGCCGACCACCTCGTGCCCCAGGACCATGGGGGCGCGGAGGACGGCCTCGCCCACCTGGCCGCTCCGGTAGTAGTGGAGGTCGGAGCCGCAGATCCCACCATGGACGACCGTGACGACGGCTTCGTGCGGTCGCGGCGCCGGGATGGTCCGGGTTTCGATCGTCAGGTGCCCGGGGCCGGTGACGACGAGGGCCTTCACCTTCATTCAGATCACCGCCGTCATGCCGCCGTCGACGTAGATGACCTGGCCGTTGACGAAGTCGGACGCCGGCGAGGCGAGCCAGACGGCGGGGCCGACGACGTCCTCGACGCGGCCCCAGCGCGCCGCGGGCGTGCGCCGCGTGATCCAGCCGCTGAAGTCGGGGTCGGCGACCAGGGACGCGTTCAGGTCGGTGTCGATGTAGCCGGGGGCCAGGCCGTTGACCTGGATGCCGGCGGACGCCCACTCGGCGCACATCGCCCGCGTGAGCCCGCCGAGCCCGCTCTTCGCGGCCGCGTAGGGAGCGGTGGTGGCGCGCACCAGGTGGTTCTGGACCGAGCAGACATTGATGATCTTGCCGCTGCCCCGGGGGAGCATGTGGCGCGCGAAGGCGCGGCCGACGAGGAAGCCGCTGGTGAGGTTGACGTCGACCACGCGTTTCCAGTCGTCGACCGGGATCTCGGTCAGGGGGCCGCGGAGCTGCACGCCGGCGTTGTTGACGAGGATGTCCGGACAGCCGTACGCGGCGACGACGGCCTCGCAGGCCCGCTCCACCTCCGCCGGGTCGGCGACGTCGAACACGCTGACCTGGACGTCGCCGGGCGGACGACCGGGGGCGAGCTCCTCGCGCAGGGCCGCGGCCGCCGCGTCGAGGCGTGCCGCGTCGCGGCCGTTCAGCACGACGCGGGCCCCCGACAGCGCGTAGCCCCGCGCGATGGCATGCCCGATGCCGCGACCCGAGCCGGTGACCAGGGCGAGCCTGCCGGTCAGGTCGAACGACGGAACGCCTGGAGCGGTCTGGACGGGCACGTCATCCCTCCCGTGCTGGTGCGGATCCGAGAACCTCGACGCGTGAGGCGCGGACGAGCGAGGCGGCCGCGGCCTGCGCCGCCGCCGGGTCCATGGCCGCGATGGCCTCGACGACCCGCTCGTGCCGGTCCAGCGAGGCGGCGGTGTCGGCGGTGAAGAACTGGTGGCGGTCGGAGTAGCGGGCATGCAGGGTGGCGATGAGGGTCTGCCCGAGCTGGCTCAGGACCGCGTTGCCCGCGCCCCGCAGGACCGTCCGGTGGAAGCCGGTGTCGGCCGACACGAACGCGGAGCGGCTGCGGCGTTCGTAGGCGTCGCGCATGCCCCGCAGGTGCTCGCGGAGCGTGCCCACGATGGCCTCCCGGCCGCCCAGCGCCGCGATCCCGGCGGCGGCGGGCTCCAGGGCCTCGCGCAGCGTCAGCAGCTCGCCGAGCTGGGTGTCGGCGTCGGGGCCGTCCGCCCGCCAGGCGATGACCTGCGGGTTGAGCAGCGCCCAGCTCTCCTGGGGCTGGACGGTGGTGCCGACCTTGTGGCGCGGGCGGACCATGCCGAGCACCTCCAGCGAGCGCAGCGCCTCGCGCACGACCGTCCGGGACACCTCGTACTCGGACTCGACCCGTTCGGGGGAGACGAGGCTGCCCACGGGGAGGTCGCCGTGCGCGATCCGGCGCCCGAGCGCGTCCACGAGCTGCGCGTGCAGGCCCCCCGGCCGCGCGCCCGGTGCTCCGAGGCTCGTCATCCGAAACTCCTTCGGGGACTCATCGACAACCCCTCAAAAGTATGATTAAACACATCATATAACGGCTTTGGTGGGAATGCCCCGTGGACGACACCCGGCACATGACACCGAGGAGATCGTGAGCATGCTGAGCAGCCGCCCTGGTCGGGGTCCTGGTCACCGGACGGCCCGGCATCGGGACCGGCCGGGAGCCCGCACATGATCAGGGTCGCGTTGATCGGCTGCGGCGCGATGGGGGAGATCGTCGCGCGCGACGTCTACCCGGCCGTTGACGCGACGCTCGCCGCCGTGGTCGACCCCGACGCCGACCGCGCCGCGAGCGTGGCCCGCCACACCGGCGCCCACGCGTACGGGACGCTCGCCGAGGCGCTGGCGGGGGAGCGGATCGACGCCGTGGACATCCGCGTGCCCCACCGCCTGCACGCCCGGGTCGCCCTCGAAGCCGTCGGGCACGGGCGGCACGTGCTGGTCGAGAAGCCGCTCGCCACCTCGCTCGGCGACGCCCGCGAGATCGTGGCCGCGGCCGAGGCGGCGGGCGTCGTCCTGGCCGTCGCGGAGAACTACCCCCACCTGCGCGCCGTGCTCGACGCGCGCCGCCTGCTGGCCGAGGGCCGGATCGGCCGCACGCTCGCCGTCCGCGCCATCCGCGCGTACCGGCTGGACGGGGTGTGGGCGCGCGGCTGGCGGGAGAGCGACGGGATCCTGCTCGACCAGGGCACCCACCAGGCGAGCCTGATCCGGCAGCTCGGGGGCCCGGTGGCGGCCGTGTCCGCCGCCCGCTTCCGCGACACCGTCACGCTCACCCTCCGGCTGGAGAGCGGCGTCGTCGCGCAGTCCCTGCTCACCTGGCACAGCCCCGGCCCCTGGGACCAGGCCGAGGCGAGCGTCGTCGGCACGGGCGGCCGGCTCGACGTGGTGGTCGACTACGAGGGGCACGGCGGCGGATGCGTGACCTGGACGCCCGACGGCCCGCGACGGCAGACCGGCGAGAACTACTACGACAGCCACAGGTCGATCGTGGACGACTGGCTCGACGCCGTCCGCGCCGGCGCCGAGCCCCGCGTGCCCGGACGCGAAGGGCTGAAGGACCTCGAAGTGGTCATGGCGGCCGCCGCCTCGCTGGACGCGCAGGGCGCCGTCATCCCCGTCGGCGAGCAGTGACGATGTCAGGAGGCCGGAATGACCGGACTGAACAGGCGCGCCCTCCTCGTCCGCGGCGCCGGAGCCCTCACGGGCGCCGCGCTCGGAGCGGAGGCCGGGTCCCCGCCCGCGCAGGAGCCGGAGGCCGGGCCCCCGCCCGCGCAGGAGCCGAAGGAGAGAGCCGTGCTGCGTGACGACTTCGGGGAGATCGCCGGATGGGAACGGCTGGGCGTGATCATGAGCCGGTCGCTGCCGTGGGAGAGCACGCTCCTGCAGGACCCGTGCCTGGTCTACGGCGAGGGCGGCGGGCCGCTGTTCAAGATGTGGTACGGCTCGCTGCACGCCGTGGGATACGCGACCAGCGAGGACGGCCGTCGATGGACCAAGGCCGACGAGCCCGTGCTGACGCCGACCCTTCCGTCCGAGAGCAACGCGCTCAACCAGCCCAGCGTCGTCCTCAAGGACGGCGGCTGGCACATGACGTACTTCGGCGTGTCCGGCGACGGGAACGGCCAGATCCACTACGCCACGGCGAAGGACCCGGCCGGCCCCTGGGAGAAGCACGGCGTCGTGCTGACCTCGACCATGCCGTGGGAGGACCGCTGGATCTACAACTCCTCCCTCCTGTACGACCGGACCGCGCGCCTGTGGAAGATGTGGTACACGGCCGGGAAGATCGCCTCCGCGGGCGGCGAACCCGAGTACATCTGCTACGCGACCGCGCGCACCCCGGCCGGCCCCTGGACCAAGCACCCGGGAAACCCCGTCATCCGCCCCATGGACGACGGCGGCTGGGCGTCGCTGGGCGTGGGCGGCCCGAACGTCCGCAAGCTCCGCGACGGCGGCTACGAGACGCGCATCGTCGGCTGGCAGGCGGACTATCCGTCCAGAGGCGGCCGCCTGACCTCGCGGGACGGCGTCACCTGGCGGCTCGGCCGCGACGCCATGCAGCTCGACCTCGGCCCCGCCGGAGGCCCCGAGGACGGGATGATCTACCGCCAGTTCGTCGTCGAGCACGAGGGCAGGGAGTACGTCTACTACAACGCCAAGAACAACCGCCCCGGCTGGAACGAGACCATCAACCTCGCCGTCTGGAACGAGCGCCTACGGGCCGTCGACCCGGCCAAGTGGTGCATGACGCAGGCCTGGTTCGTGCCCGGCGGGGCGTCGTTCGAGGCCGGCGACGGGTACGCGATGTCGCGGGGCGACGCCCCGGAGGGCCACGCGCAGACGCTGCAGGGCAACGTGCGGATCGACGCCCTGGACTACGCGGTCTCCGCCTCGATCACGCCGATCAGCGAACGGGTCGCGGACCGCGACAACGTCCTGCTCGCCCGCGCCACCGGCCGCGACAGCTACTACTACGCCGGCATCGCGTCGTGGGGGCAGAAGTACGCCATCGGCGTGATGGTCAAGGGCGCCAACACCAAGCTCGCCGGCGTCGGGTCCGCCGCCGACATCAAGCCCGGCGAGCCGCACCGCCTCCGGTTCGCCCTTGAGGGCTCGCGACTGGACCTGTACGACGACGACCGGCTTGTCCTGTCCGTCGTCGATCCCACCCTGATCCCCGACTCCAGCTTCGTCGGCCTGCAGACCAGCACGGGCACCGGCCGGGCGAGGTTCGCCGCGCTGTCGGTCACGGCCCGGGGCCACCGGAGCGAGAAATATTCATAAAGATCAGAACTGTGCGCATGGGTATTGGTTTTCTGCGCCTTGGCCACATAAAAGCGTAACCGCAGGATTTTGCGGCACTTCAACGTGATTCATAACCCCCCTACGCTGTCCCCCGTTCCACTTACGGCGAGGGGGATCTCGTGCTCGGAATCGACACCTGCCTGGCGGAGGTCATGTCCATACCGGGGGCGCTGGACGCCATGCTGCTCGACCACACCAGCGGCATGGCGGTGGCCTTCAGCAGTGCCTCGGGCGTGGACGCCGACCGGTCGGCCGCCGCCCTGACGGAGGCGCTGCGGGCCACGACCGACGGCCTCACCCGCGTCTGCCCGGGCGAGGTCGTACGCATCGACGACATGCTCGTCACCACGGACAAAGGTCATCATCTGCTCAGGCCACTTGAGACGGTCTTCGAGGGGCCGCTGGTCATCTACGTACGCCTTGACCTGGAACGATCCAATTTGGCCCTCGCCCGCCACCGCCTGCGGTCGGTCTCCAGCCAGCTGACGACGTGAGCCATGACCAGGCTCGACGCACTCCTGGCGGGGCTGGCGCACGAGCGCTCCACAGGCGCGCTCCGGCTCGGCAGGAACGGCACGATCTTCCTCCATGACGGGCGCGTGACGTACATGGAGTGCGCCCAGACCCCGGGCGTCGAGCGAATGCTCACGGTGCGGGGCCGGATGACGGAGGCGGCGCTGCGCGGGCTCCAGGCGGACGGCGGCTGCGCGCGGCTGCTGGAGGAGGGGCCGCTCACGCCCGGCGAGCTGCAGTTCGCGGTGCTGGGCGTGGTCCTGGACGCGGCCTTCTTCCTGCTGCCGATCAGCGGGGCGCGGCCGAAGTTCCGGCCGGGGGAGCGGCACTGGCTGGGCGGGCAGTGGTTCTTCGACGTGGCGGGGCTGGTGCGGGAGTGCGCGCGGCGGCGGGCACACCTCGCCGAGATCTGGCCGTACGCGGACGTCGACACGCTGCCGGTGCGTCCGGTGGCGTGGCTGCCGGGGCAGGCGGTGACGCTGAGCCGGGTCCAGTGGGAGGTGATCGTCGGGGCCGACCACAAGGCCACGCCGCTGGAGCTGGCCAGGCAGCTCGGCCGGTCGGGGTACGCGGTGCTGCTCGCGGTCAGGAGGCTGGCCGCCGCGGGCCTGCTCGTCCCGCCCGACCCGGTCCCGGTCGCCCCGCCGGAGGCGGCCCGTGCCACCTCGCCGGGTCCGGCCCGCGCCGCCCTGCCCGGCTCCGCTCGTACCGCCCCGGGGGACAAGCGGCAGAAGGCCGCCGGACCCTCCGAGGAGGGCGCCGGGCTGCCGAAGCGGGCGCGGCACCCCTACGGGGCCCCGCCCCACGACCCCGGGGCGGTGGCTCAGCCGATCGGCCCGCCCACCACGGGGGATCCGACCGATCTGGCACTGCTGATGCGGTTGAAGAAGGCGCTCGAGGAGCTGGCGTGAGGTTCCCCGTACTCAGGAGGAGGCCACCGGTGGAGCTGCGAAGAGAGGTTCTGGAGGAGATGACGCTCCTGCGCGAGCGCACGCCGGACGTGAGCGGAAGCGTCGCCTGCACCGTGGACGGCATACAGATCGCCTGTGACCTCGAAGGAGACCGCGGCGAGCAGACCGCGGCGCTGTCGGCGGCGCTGCTCGCGATGAGCAGGCGGATGCTGACCATGGCCGGCCAGGGCGCGCTGGAGGAGACGCTCATCTCGGGCACCGCCGGCTTCGTGGCCTTCTACGCCGCCGGCCCCACCATCGTCCTCACAGTCCTGGCCAGGCCCGGCGCGAACGTCGGGCTGCTGCGGCTGGAGGGCAGGAAGACGGCCGCCGGAGTGGCCGCCGTCGCAGCACGCAAGCACTGAACCGTCCTCGAAGGAAAGGAAGGGCGCAATGGCAAGCATGGACGTCTCTCTCAAGGAGATGATGACGATCGACGGCGCGCTCGGAGCGGCGATCGTCGACTACGGCAGCGGCATGGCCCTCGGCACCCTCGGCGGCTCCAAAGACCTGGACCTCCAGGTCGCCGCCGCGGGCAACACGGAGGTGGTCAAGGCCAAGCTCCGCACGATGGACTCGCTCGGTCTCAAGGAGAACATCGAGGACATCCTCATCACGCTGAGCGGCCAGTACCACATCATCCGGCCGATCACGGGGCGCGGGGGGAAGGGGCTGTTCCTCTACCTCGCGCTCGACCGTGCGCGCGCCAACCTGGCCATGTCCCGGCACCAGCTCCGGGGCATCGAGGAGAAGCTGGAGGTCTGATCGGGACCCCGGGACGGCCCGCCTCCTGCCCGGCCGCGGGCCACCCGCCGGTATTGAAACAGGTTGCAGTTTGTTTCTAGGGTGGGGGTCATGATCCTGGACCGATTCCGGATCGGCGGCGCCGCCGCCGTGGTCACCGGCGCGGGCCGGGGCATCGGCGCGGCCACCGCCGTCGCCCTCGCCCAGGCCGGCGCGGACGTCGCGATCTGCGCCCGTACGGAGGACCAGCTCCTCGCCGTCGCCGAGCAGGTGGAGCGGGCCGGCGGGCGGGTGCTGGCCGTGTCCGCCGACCTGACCCTCCCGGGCGCCGCCGAGGACCTCGCCGAGCGGGCCGCGGCCGCCTTCGGCCGCCTGGACGTGGTCGTCAACAACGTGGGCGGCGCCATGCCCCGTGCCTTCCTCGACACGAAACGGAGGCATCTTGAGAACGCGTTCCAGTTCAACGTCGGAGTGGCGCACGAGCTGACCAGGGCCGCCGTCCCGCACCTGCTGAAGGCGGGTGGCGGCGCGGTCGTGAACGTCTCCTCCGCCGTGGGCCGCGTGGCGGGCCGCGGCTACCTGGCCTACGGCACCGCCAAGGCGGCCCTGGCGCACTACACCCGGCTGGCCGCGCTCGACCTGGCCCCCGCGGTCCGGGTCAACGCGGTCGCCGTCGGCGCCGTCGCCACCTCCGCGCTCGACATCGTCATGAACGACGAGGGTCTGCGCACCCGGATGGAGCAGGCCACGCCGCTGGGGCGGATCGGCGAGCCGGAGGACGTTGCGGCGGCCGTGCTCTTCCTGGTCTCCCCGGCCGCCGCGTACGTGACGGGCAAGGTGATCGAGGTGGACGGCGGGATCGACCGGCCCAACCTCGACCTGGGCCTGCCGGACCTGCCGGTCTGAGGCGGTGTCCGAAATGCCGCGGCGGGCCTGCCAGACTGGCTTATATGGGACCAAAACTGGCAGTGAGCTGGGGCGTTTCCTGCGGGCCCATCGCGCGCGAGTGACCCCCGCCGAGGCCGGTCTCACGGCCGGTCCCGGCCTGCGGCGCACGCCCGGGCTGCGCCGCGAGGAGCTGGCCACCCTCGCCGGGGTCAGCATCGACTACTACACGCGCCTGGAGCGCGGCAAGGAGACCCGCCCCAGCCCCCGTCCGTCGTCGACGCGCTCGCCCGCGCCCTCCTGCTGGACGAGCGCGAGCACGAGCACCTGCGCGACCTCGCCGTGCGCGCCGCCCGTCCCGCGCCCGAGCCGTCGCCCGCGCCCAGCCGGTCGGTGCCGCCCGGGATCAGGCTGCTGCTGGAGAGCCTGCGGCCCAACCCCGCGCACGTGGTCAGCCGCACCACGGACGTGCTCGCCTGCAACCCGGGCGGGCTGCGGCTGTTCGCCGGGATGGACAAGTGGCCGGTCGAGCAGCGGAACGTGGTCCGCTACGTCTTCCTGCACCCCGACGCCCCGGACCTGTTCGACGACTGGGACGAGCAGATCAGGGCCTGCGTCGGCCGCCTGCGCGCCCTGGCCGGCACCGATCCGGACGCCCCCGACCTGGCCGAGCTCGTGGACGAACTGCTGGCCAAGAGCCCGGAGTTCGCCCGGCTGTGGGAGCGCTACGACGTGCGGGCGCACCCCCAGGGTCGCAAGACCTTCCACCACCCGGACGTCGGCGATCTCACCCTCGGTTACCAGTCCATGCAACTGGAGGGCACCCCCGGCCACCGCCTGGTCGCCTACTACGCCGAACCCGGCACGCCCGAGTACGACGCGATGGTCCTGCTCGACCTGGCAGCCTCCGAGCACGCCGCGAAGCCCGCCGCGGACCGTCGGCACCCCTGATCACCGACCGGGCGCAGGACGTGCCGACCCTCGTGCCCGCCGGCGCAGCCACGCCTTCCTCGGCATGCTCAAGGAGGACGTCGTCTCCTACGGCCTGCGCCTGGGCGCGCCGATGGACAAGAGCTGGACCTGCTACCTCGACGGCCCGCTGCAGTGCGGGGAGCACCCGTACGCCAAGGACCTGCCCTATCCCACGGTCGAGGCGGTGGCGGTGATGCTCGCCAGGGCCGCGCAGGGCCTGCCGGCGGCCTGCAGCAGGCCGCCGGCGCCGCCGTGGCCAGGGTGAAGGTGGCCGAGACCCACGTCAACTCCGCGGAGTTCCTGCCGCAGGCCGGCGCGATGCCTGTGACCCTGCCGCCGGCCGCCGGCACGGTCCGAGGTGCGTGAACGTGGTCGCAGGCGTCATGATGGTCGCGTACGTGCCCGAGCCCGTCGTGTCATGACGGCGGATCGGGCGGCGGCGCGCGGAAGTTGACGATGCGCACGGGCCTATGGCATCCTGAAGCGGGAGCGAGGGTTGACAGCCTAAATAAGTGTTGTCATCCGTTTCCTTCTTCGTCTATGCTGCCATTCCGCGCTGCCTTTTGGCGCCTCATGTCCCGGTGACTTCCGGGGCGTTTGGCATGTGCGCGTTAGTCGCCGCTAGCTCCCGGAAGGACATCTGTTGGCAGCCTCGCGCAACGCCTCCGCAGTACCCGCTGGTCCCCATCGCGTGTCATTCTCGCGCATCCAGGAGCCCCTCGAAGTTCCCGACCTGCTCGCCCCCCAGACCGAGCCGTTCGACTGGCTGCTCGGCAACGAGAGGTGGAAGGCCCGGGTGGAGGCGGCTCGCCAGGCCGGGCGCAAGGACGTCCCGGCCCAGTCGGGCCTCGAAGAGATCTTCGAAGAGATCAGTCCGATCGAGGACTTCTCGGGGACCATGTCCTTGTCGTTCCGCGACCACCGGTTCGAGCTGCCGAAGTACTCCGTGGAGGAGTGCAAGGACAAGGACATGACCTACTCCGCCCCGATGTTCGTGACGGCGGAGTTCATGAACAACACCACCGGTGAGATCAAGAGCCAGACGGTGTTCATGGGGGATTTCCCGCTCATGACGCCGAAGGGCACGTTCGTCATCAACGGCACCGAGCGGGTGGTCACCTCCCAGTTGGTCCGGTCGCCGGGCGTGTATTTTGCGCGAAATGTCGACAAGACCTCTGACAAGGATCTGTTCGACGCCAGGGTCATCCCGTCGCGGGGCGCCTGGCTGGAGTTCGAGATCGACAAGCGCGACAGCGTGGCCGTGCGCATCGACCGCAAGCGCAAGCAGGCCGTCACGGTGCTGCTCAAGGCGCTGGGCTGGACCAGCGAGCGGATCCTGGAGCGCTTCGGCCAGTACGAGTCGATGCGGGCGACCCTGGAGAAGGACCACACGGCCGGCCAGGACGACGCGTTGCTGGACATCTACCGCAAGCTGCGGCCGGGTGAGCCGCCGACCAAGGAGTCGGCGCAGACCCTGCTGGAGAACCTCTATTTCAACCCCAAGCGG
>NZ_JBEXCR010000051.1:0-98814 GCF_040605375.1 Nonomuraea sp. NPDC005650 | reverse complement strand
TTGCGTGACAGTTCCCGCTGCAGGCGGGCGAGCTTCTTCTCCCGCCGCCGCAGCCACTTCGGGTTGGCGATCTTCTCGCCGGTGGACAAGATCGCGTAATGGGTCAGGCCGAGATCGATCCCCACCTCGCTGCCGACCTCAGGCAGATGCTGCTCGCCCTCGGGGACTTCGATGACGAATGAGGCGAAGTAGCGCCCTGCCGCGTCCCTGATCACCGTCACGCTAGACGGGGCCGCGGGCAGCTGCCGGGACCAGCGCACCTCCACATCCCCGATCTTCGCCAGATACAACCGCCCCTGCCCGGTGAGGGTGAAGGCGTTGGCGTTGAATCGCGCCGACTGGCGATGATCGCGCCGGGACTTGAAGGTCGGCAGCCCCATCTTCGGGCCCTTACGCCTCCCCGACACCGAGTCGAAGAAATTCTTGTAGGCGGTGTTGAGGTCGCGGACCGACTGCTGCAGCACCACCGCCGACGCCTCGGCCAGCCAGGCCCGCTCGGGCGTCTTCTTCGCCTGGGTCAGCACCAGACGCTGGATGTCGGCGTCCCCGATAAAGGGCAGGCCCGCCTTGCGGGCGGCCTTGCGGGCGGCGAGTGCGTCGTTCCACACCACGCGCGTACAGCCGAACGTCCTGGCCAGCACGCGGCGCTGGGCGGCGTCGGGGTAGAGCCGGTAGTTGTAGCGCAACTTCACCCTTAACCACCCTCCGCGCGCGATCCACTACAGTCGGAGACTCGAACACATTATCAATCTGTCCATGCCTCCGGAAGCGGAATACCGACGTGGACGCCACGTCATATCGGCGATGCATGTTCATCTGGTCTTCGTGACCACGTACCGGCGCAGTGAAGGACGGGGCCTTCTTCTCAGGTAACCCCTACGGGGTGGCAAGGGCCGAGTTCCGGCTGCGGCGGGAGGTGCAGCAGCCGATCGACGTGCTGCGGGCGGCGACGACCGGGGCGGCGGAGCTGGTCGGGATGGCGGGCGAGGCCGGCACGCTGGCCGTGGGGGCGCACGCGGACCTGCTCGTGCTCGACGGCGATCCGCTGGCCGACATCGACGTCCTCGCCGACCCCTTCCACATCCGCCACGTCGTCCAGGCGGGCCGCGTCGTCTCCGGCTGAGACCCGTTCCGCGGGACGAGCGCCTCGGGCGCGGCGTCTCGGGGGCCGCCTCCTGGAGGTGGCGGAATGCGGTGGGGCGGGCGGCGTTGCATAGTGGCAGGGTGACGACGCTGACGCGCGCCGCCCTCGTGGTGGTCGCGGTGCTGGTCCTGCTGCTGGCCCTGCTGTGGGTGTTCCAGCGGCGGCTGATCTACCTGCCCGACAGCGCCCCCGTGCCGCCCGCCGCCGAGGTCGTCCCGGGCGCGCGCGACGTCACGTTCACGACCCGCGACGGGCTCCGGCTGGCCGCCTGGCACGTCCCCGGCACCCGCGGCGTGACCGTCCTGATCGCCGGCGGGAACGCGGGCAACCGGCGGGAGCGCGCCCCCTTGGCCCGCGCGCTGTCCGAACACGGGCTCGCGGTGCTCCTCATGGACTACCGCGGCTACGGCGGCAACCCCGGCACCCCGACGGAGGAAGGGCTGCACCAGGACGCCCTGGCCGCCCGCGACCACCTCGGCGACACCCGCGTCATCTACTTCGGCGAGAGCCTGGGCGCGGCCGTGGTCACCCGGCTCGCCCTGGAACGCCCGCCCGCCGGCCTGGTGCTGCGTTCCCCGTTCACCGACCTGGCCGCCGCCGGTCAGGTCAACTACCCGTTCCTCCCGGTCAGGCCACTGTTGCGGGACCGCTTCCCGGTCGTGGAGGGCATCCGGCGGGTGCGGGCGCCGGTCGTCGTCGTGTACGGCACCCGGGACACGATCGTGCCCCCGCGGCTCAGCAGGGCGGTCGCCCAGGCGGCGGGAGAGCGGGCCACGACCGTCGAGGTCGCCGGCGCGGGCCACAACGACCTGGTCATGCTGACCGGCGACGACGTCGTGGGCGCCGTGGTCAACCTGGCCGAGCGCGTAAATCGCTAGTGCCACCGTCCACTCCACGTGTACGGTCAGGAGCGAGTCGCTCACACATGGTAGTCAAAGGGGGTCCGGTGAGGCTCGTTCGCATCGCAGCGGCAACGCTCTCCCTGGTCATGATCGCCGCCACCCCCGCCCCCGCGGCATCGGCCCCGTCGCCTAAGGTGCGCACCGACACGGGCGTGGTCAAGGGCGAGGTGCGCAAGGACCACCGCGTCTTCCGCGGCATCCCGTACGCCGAGCCGCCCACAGGCCCGCTCCGCTGGCGTCCGCCGCAACCGGCCAAGCCGTGGACGGGCGTCCGCGACGCGACGAAGTTCGGCAGCCAGTGCGCGCAGCTCGCCGAGTTCTACGGCGGCCGGACGTCGTACGGCGAGGACTGCCTCTACCTCAACATCACCGCCCCGCGCCGGGGCCGCGACCGGCCGGTCATGGTGTGGCTGCACGGCGGCGGCAACGCCAGCGGCAACCCCGCCCTCTACGACCTGACCAAGCTGGCGACCCGGGGCGACGTCGTGGTCGTGAGCGTCAACTACCGGCTCGGCGCGCTCGGCTGGCTGGCCCACCCCGCGCTGGAGGCGGGCGAGCGCTACCAGAGCGGCAACTACGGGCTGCTCGACCAGCAGGCGGCGCTGCGCTGGGTGCGGCGGAACATCGCGGCGTTCGGCGGCGACCCCCGCAACGTGACGCTGTTCGGCGAGTCCGCCGGGGCCGCCGACATCTGCGCCGGGCTGGCCTCGCCCACCGCCGCCGGGCTGTTCGACAAGGCGATCGCGCAGAGCTTCAGCTGCTCCTCCGCCACCCGCACCGAGGAGCAGGCGGAGGCCGAGGGCGTCAGGTTCGCCGAGGCCGTGGGCTGCACCGCCGGCCCCGCCGCCTGCCTGCGGGCGCTGCCGGCCAAGAAGCTGATGGAGGCGTTCCGGGGCCAGAACCCTTACCCGGTCGTGGGCGGCGACCACGTGCTTCCCCTGCAGCCCCGCGCGGCGTTCGAGAGCGGCCGGTTCAACCGCGTGCCCGTCATGCACGGCAACACGCTCGACGAGATGCGCCTGTACGCCGGCCTGACCTACCCGAAGCCGATCACCCAGGCGCAGTACGAGCAGATCGCGCGCGCGACGTACGGGGCGAACGCCGCCCAGGTCCTGGCCCGCTATCCCGCCACCGGCTACCCCGACCTGCGGATCGGGCTGGCCACCATGATGACCCACGGCACAGGCCCGCTCGCCACCTGCGCGCACCAGGACGCGTTCGCCCTGCTCTCCCGGGCCGGGGCCCCGGTCTACGCCTACCAGTTCGCCGACCGCACCGCGCCGCCGCTGATGGACGTGCCCGGCTTCGAGGAGGGCGCCGAGCACACGACGGAGCTGATCTACCTGTTCCCCGGCCTGCTCGGCCGCCTGAACGCCGAGCAGCGGCGGCTGTCGGACGCCATGGTCGGCTACTGGACGTCGTTCGCCCGCGACGGCCGCCCGCGAGCCGCCCGCGCCCCGAGCTGGCCGCAGTTCCGCGGCTCCGGCGACGTACTCAGCCTGGCGCCGGGACGCGGCGGCATCCACCCGGCCGACACCGCCGCCGAGAGCAACTGCGCCTTCTGGAGCTCCCTGCGGCCATGAGGGCGCATAATGCGGATGGACCCTGAAGATCCGCGACCCCCGCCGAGGTGAGCCGTGCAGCCGCTCCGCGTCGTCCTGGCCGCACTCGGCGCGGGAGCGCTCCTGGCCGGCGGTTTCCTGTTGCTGCGTGGCGGCGACGACGCCGCTCCGGCGCGTGACCGGCTGGCAGTCGCGCCCACGGTCGTGCGTCCCAACGTGCTGGTGGACGCCCAAGGCGCGGTCCTGGAGGAGTTCACCGGCGACTGCACGGCCAGCCGCTACCCGTACGTGTGCATGCGGGTGCGGGACGAACTCGACGAAGAGCTGCTCCATCGCGGCGGCCTGACCATCGGAACGGCGATCGACCAGCGCATGCAGCGCGCCGCCCAGCAGGGCATCGACCGGCACGTGCGCCGCGAGGACGCGCCGGTCGCCGCCCAGGCCATGATCGTGCCGGGCACCGGCGAGATCAGGGCCCTGGCCGCCAGCCGCGCGCCCGGGGACGGCAGCAGCCGGCCCGCCGACCGGTTCGGCTTCCAGCAGGGCACCACGGCGATGGTGTACACGCTGACGGCCGCGCTGGAGGGCGGCATGCGATACGACGACGGTTTCCCCTACCTCAGCCGGCATCAGGCGCCGAGTCGCGAGGCGTTCAAGAACTGCAAGGGCGACGCGGTCGGCGAGCCGTCGTTCACAATCGTCAACAGGGAACGCGAGCACGGCGCGTTCACGACCCTCCGCTCGGGCACCCGCATCGCCGAGAACACGTTCTACATGAAGCTGACGGAGAAGGTCGGCCTGTGCGAAAGCGTGCGGGCCGCCAAGCGCCTCGGGCTCGAACGGGCCGACGAGATGCCGCTGACCGAGTACGAGACGTTCCCGTTGGGAGTCAACGAGGTGGACCCGATCTCGGTCGCCGGCTCGTACGCCACCCTCTCGGCGCACGGCAAGCAGTGCGAGCCGCGGCTGGTCACGGAGGTGAGGGGCGACGCGGGCCTCATCCGCTCCTTCCCCGCGCGGTGCCAGGACGTGCTGGAGCCCGCGATCGCCGACGCGGTGACCGGCGTGCTGTCTGAGGCGCTGGCCGAGGGCCCGCTCAAGGGGCTCGGCCGGGACGCGGCGGGCATGGAGGGCACCGCCGACGAGTTCTCCACCGCCTGGTACGCCGGCTACACCCCCGATCTGGCCTCCGCCGTCGCGCTCGGCGACCCGCGCGGCCCGGTCATGCACAAGCTGTCGGACCTCACCATCGGCGGGCGCCGCTACCGGCACGTCGAGGGCGCGTCGATCCCTGGGCCCATCTGGAAATCCTCGATGACGGAGGCCCTGGCGGGCGTCGCGGAGACGGCGTTCACGAAGCCCGACGCGGCCCGTTTCGGCGGCTGCCGCGACTACTGCGCCCCCTGACCCGCCCAGGCCGCCGAGCGGAGGCCCGGGCGCGGAGGTCGGGCGCGGAGGTCGGGCGGGCGCCTGAGCCGGGGTCGGGCGCGGGGGCCGGTAGGTCAGGTCGGGGGGTTGAGGAGGGACTCGAGTTCGGTGACCGCGTGGGCGCGGTGGACGTCGAGGGTCGTCACGGCCTCGTCGGCGGCGCGCCGGCGCAGGGCGTCGAGGGTGGCGCGGTGCTCCTTGACGACCCGCTCCCGGTTGCCCGCGTCGCCGTAGTACATCGAACGGTAGGCGTCCGTGGTGTCCCACAAAGTCCTGATCAGCCGGACCAGCCGGGGCATTCCCGCGCAGTCGAACAGCGTCATGTGGAACAGCCGGTTGGCCGCCGCCATGGCCGGCACGTCACCCGCCGCCGCGGCCCGTTCGACCTCGTCCTGGGCCGACTCCAGCCGGGCGAGGTCGGCGTCCGTGAGCTGCTCGATGGCCCGGCGTACGGCCTCCTCCTCCAGCAGCTCGCGGATGCGGTAGACCTCGCGCAGGTCGTCGAGCGAGAGCGTCTCGACGAAATAGCCCCGATGCGCCTCGTATCGAACCAGCCCCTCACCCTGCAGCGTCTTGAGCGCCTCGCGCAGCGGGACGCGGCTGACCTCCAGCTCCTCGGCCAGCGCGTCCTGCCGGATGGGGGCGCCGGGGCGCAGGCGCCCGGTGGTGATGGCGCGCCGGAGCTCGGCCAGCACGAACTGCTGGGCCGTCGGCGGCCTGCGTCGTGCCTGGTCCGGACTCACCTGAGCCTCCCGAGAAAGTCCTGGCCTTCAGACAGGGGAGGGACACGGCCTCCGAAGAGCGTGGCCCGGCGAATCCAGAGCAACTCAGAGCGCGAGGTGCGCATCGTCTTCCCCCTTTCGCGCAATGATCAGCCTTCGATGCGGCAAAATACGAACATGCGTACGGCATACAAGGTACGGGTTTACCCCGCCCCACAGCAGGCGGCGGTGCTGAACCGCACGTTCGGCTGCGTACGCCTGGCGTGGAATCAGATCCTGGCGTGGCGGCAACAGCGCTACCGCTCCGAAGGGATCAAAACGTCTTACGCTCAGACAGACCGGTACCTTACAGAGTTGAAGCGCGATCCGCAGTTCGGGTTCTTGCTCGAGGTTTCGTCGGTGCCGCTGCAGCAGACGCTGCGACACCAGTACAGGGCGTTCGTGAACTTCGTCGCCGGGCGTGCCCTTCACCCCCGTTACAAGTCTCGGCACGGCAAGCAGTCGGCGACCTACACCCGGTCGGCATTCCGCTGGCGCGACGGCGTGCTTACGCTGGCGAAGCTGGACGGGCCGTTGACGTACGTGTGGTCCTGGCCCGGCATCGACCCGGCCACCCTCGAACCGACCACCGTGACCATCTCCCGCGATCCCGACGGACGCTGGTACGCATCCTTGTCTATCGAAAAGTGCGACGAGCCCGCGCAGGCCACGGTGACAGGCACCACGGTCGGCGTGGACTTGGGGGTGAAGCATTTCGCGGTCTGCTCCACCGGCGAGAAGATCGCCAACCCCCGCCATCTGGACCGCAAGGCCCGCAACCTGGCCCGCTACCAACGGCGCATGGCCCGCAAACAGCGTGGCTCGAGCAACCGGGCCAAGGCTAAGGCCAAGGTCGCCCGCGCGCACCGCAAGGTCAAGGCAGCCCGCGCCGACTTCCTCCACAAAACCAGCACGCGGCTGGTGCACGACCACAGCATGATCGTGATCGAAGACCTCGCCGTAAAGAACATGGTCCGCAACCGGTCGCTCGCGAGAGCGATCTCCGACTGCGGCTGGGGGGAATTCCGCCGTCAGCTGGCGTACAAGGGGGCCAAGCGCGGCCGCCACCTGATCATCATCGACCGCTGGATCCCCTCCAGCAAGACCTGCTCGGCGTGCGGCCATCTGCTCGCCGAACTGCATCTCAATACCCGGCACTGGACGTGCCCGGGCTGCGGCACCCGGCACGATCGGGACATCAACGCCGCAAAGAACATCCTGGCGGCAGGTCTTGCCGTGTCGGCCTGTGGAGCTGATGTAAGACATTCCGGGTCCCCTCGGATGCGGTCGGCCTTGAAGCAGGAACCCCAGCCTGTGAGGGCCGGAATCCCCCGCCGCCAGTACTAGCGGGGGAGGAAGTCAAGAACCCACGCCTCGTCCTGCCCGAGCCTGGGTGGTGGGCGGCGGTAGGAGGGCGGGGTGGCGCTGAGCCGTACGGGGTTGGCGACCTGGCCGACCCCGTCCAGCCGTACGGACGGTTCCAGGCCGAGCTCATCGGCCAGGGCGAAGGCGGCGGCGAGGTCGTTGATCGGGCCGCAGGGCACCCCGGCGGCGGTGAGCGTCTCGAACCATTCGTCGGCCGTGCGCTCCGACAGCGCCGCGTTGATCTCGGCGACGAGCCCGGTGCGGGCGGCGACCCGGCCCGCGTTGGTGGCGTAGCGGGGGTCACCGGCGAGGTCCGGGCGGCTCAGCGCCGCGCAGAGCGCCTGGAACTGGCGGTCGTTGCCGGCCGCGATCACGATCGGGCGGTCGGCGGCCTCGAAGACCTCGTACGGGACGATGCTGGGATGCCGGTTGCCCATCGCCTGGGGGACCACTCCGGCGGCGGCGTAGGCGGAGGCGTGGTTGGTGAGCGCCGAGAGGAGCGACGACAGCAGCGAGACCTCGACGTGCTGCCCCTCGCCGGTGCGGTCCCGGTGGCGGAGCGCGGCCAGGATGCCCAGCCCGGCGTGCAGGCCGGTGATCACGTCCACCAGCGCGACGCCGGCCTTCGTGCCGGGGCCGCCGGGCTCGCCCGTGACGCTCATCAGCCCGCCCACCGCCTGCGCGATCAGGTCGTAGCCGGGCAGCCCGGCCCCTGGCCCCGACCCGAACCCGTCGATCGAGCAGTAGACGAGCCCGGGGTTGAGCTCGCGCAGGTCGGAGTAGCCGAGCCCGAGCCGGTCCATCGTGCCGGGCCGGAAGTTCTGGACCAGCACGTCCGCCCGGGCGGCCAGGGCCCGCGCGACCTCGATGTCCGCGCGCAGGTCGAGGGCGATCGAGCGCTTGTTGCGGTTGACGCCGAGGAAGTACGTCGCCTCGCCGTCGGGCGCGTACGGCGGCCCCCAGGCGCGGGTGTCGTCCCCGGCGCCCGGCCGCTCCACCTTGACCACCTCGGCGCCCAGATCGGCCAGCAGCATCGTGGCGTAGGGCCCCGCCAGCACCCGGCTGAAGTCCGCCACCAGCAACCCCGACAGTGCACCGCTCACGCGCCCTCCTTCGTCGGTCGCGTGAGCATACTGCTGCGTCTGATTGTTCGCTCGCTACGCTCGCTCACGCCGGCGCCCCGAGGTAGACGGTCATCGTGTGGGTGAAGAACTCGCGTGCCGCCCGCCCCTGCTCCTTAGGCCCGAAGCCGCTCTGCTTGACTCCGCCGAACGGCACGTACGGGAAGGTCCCGGCCGACTCGGAGTTGACGTGCAGCACGCCGACGTCCAGCCGCTCGATCGACCGCAGGGCCACGCCCAGGTCCCTGGTGAAGATGGCCGCCGACAGGCCGTGGTCGCTGAGGTTGGCCAGCGCCAGCGCCTCCTCGGTCCCCGACGCCCGCACCGCGCCCACCACGGGGCCGAACAGCTCGGTACGCCAGAAGTCCACCCCGGTCCCGGGCAGGTCGAGCACGGTCGGCGGCACGAACCAGCCGTCGCCGTCGTACGGCGAGGAGCCCGCCAGCGGCTTGGCCCCCTCGTACGGCGAGGAGCCCGCCAGCGGCTTGGCCCCGTCGTACGGCGAGGAGCCTGCCAGCGGCTTGGCCCCCTCGTCCACGGCCCGCGCCACCCCGGACGTCACCCGGTCCCGGGCGGCCGAGCTGACCAGGGGGCCCATCTCGACGTCCGGCGACAGGGGGTCGCCGACCACGAGGCGGGCGGCCCGGTCGGCCACCCGTTCCAGCAGTTCGTCCGCGACCTGGGAGGCCACGATGAGCCGCGAGGTGGCCGTGCACTTCTGCCCCGTGGAGCGGAACGCGCCGAGGCAGACCTGCTCGGCCGCATGGTCGAGGTCGGCGTCGGCGAGCACGACGGAGGCGTTCTTGCCGCCCATCTCCGTCTGCACCGGCTTGCCCAGCTCGCCGCAGCGCGCGATCACGGCCCGCCCGACGGCGGTGGAGCCGGTGAACGAGATCGCGTCCACGCCGGGGTGGTCCACGATGGCCGAGCCGGCGTCGGCCTCGCCGTACACGAGGTTGAGCACGCCGTCCGGCAGCCCCGCCGACGTCAGCGCCTGCGCCAGCCGGTACGCCAGCAGCGGCACCAGCGACGACGGCTTCCACACGACGGTGTTGCCGTAGCTCAGGGCCGGAGCGATCTTCCAGGCGGGGATGACGATCGGGAAGTTGAACGGCGTGATCAACCCGGCCACGCCGATCGGCTTGCGGACCACGAGGACGTTCTCGCCGGGCCGGGGGGAGGCGAAGAGCTCGCCGCTCTCGCGGTCGGCCTCGCCCGCGTAGTAGCGCAGGATCCGGGCCGAGCCCCGCACCTCGGCGACCGCCTCCGGCAGCGTCTTGCCCTCCTCGCGGGCCAGCTCGGCGCCCCACTCGTCGGCGGCGGCGTCCACGATGTCCGCGGCGGCCACGAGCACCGCCGCGCGGGCGTGGTGCGGTGTCGCCGCCCACCCGGGCGCAGCCGAACGGGCCGCCGCGACGGCCCGCTCCACCTCGGCGGCGGAGGCGAAACGCCCCCGCGCGACCACTTCACTGGGCCGGGCCGGGTTGGTGTCGGCGAACTCCTCGCCGTCGCCCTCGACCCAGCGGCCGCCGATGAGATTCAGAAGGTCCATGGTCAACGCACCCTAACTGTGCAATATTGGATTTTCAATATTGGATCCAAAATACGGAGGCCATCCGATGATCACCCCGACCGCGCTGTTCGCCTTCGACACGCTGCTCACCGAGGAGGAGCGCGAGATCAGGAACACGGTCAGGCGCGTCTGCGACCGGGAGATCCGCCCGCACGTCGCGGAGTGGTTCGAGACCGGCGAGCTGCCGGCCCGCGAGCTGGCCCGCACGCTCGGCTCGGTCGGCGTGCTCGGCATGCACCTCGACGGCTACGGCTGCGCGGGCATGGGCGCGGTCTCGTACGGGCTGGCCTGCCTTGAGCTGGAGGCGGCCGACTCCGGGCTGCGCAGCCTGGTGTCGGTGCAGGGCTCCCTCGCGATGTACGCCATCTGGAAGTACGGCAGCGAGGAGCAGAAGCAGGAGTGGCTGCCCGCGATGGCGGCCGGCGAGCGCATCGGCTGCTTCGGCCTGACCGAGCCGGACTTCGGCTCCGACCCGGGGGGCATGCGGACCACGGCCAAGCGCGAGGGCGGCGACTGGGTGCTGAACGGCACCAAGATGTGGATCACCAACGGCTCGGTCTCGGACGTGGCGGTGGTGTGGGCGCGTACGGACGAGGGCGTCAGGGGCTTCCTGGTCCCGGCGGGCACGCCGGGCTTCACCGTGAACGACGTCAAGCACAAGATCTCGCTGCGCGCGAGCGTGACGAGCGAGCTGGTCCTTGACGGCGTGCGCCTGCCGGACGCGGCCATGCTGCCCGGCGCGAGGGGCCTGTCGGGGCCGCTCGGCTGCCTGAACGAGGCGCGGTTCGGGATCGTGTTCGGGGCGATGGGGGCCGCGCTCGACTGCCTGGAGACGGCCATCGCGTACGCGGGCGACCGCGAGGTGTTCGCCAGGCCGCTGGCCTCGTTCCAGCTCACCCAGGAGAAGCTCGCCGACATGGCGCTGGAGCTGGGCAAGGGCCTGCTGCTCGCCGTGCACCTGGGCCGGCTGAAGGAGGCCGGGACGATCACCCCCGAGCAGGTGAGCGCCGGCAAGCTGAACAACGTGCGCGAGGCCCTGGAGATCGCCAGGAAGTGCCGCACGCTGCTCGGAGCGAGCGGCATCACCCTCGAATACCCGGTGATCAGGCACTCCGTGAACCTCGAGTCGGTGCTGACCTACGAGGGCACCTCCGAGATCCACTCCCTGGTCCTGGGCAAGGCGCTAACCGGGATCGCCGCGTTCCACTGATCAGAACGTCTGCCAGGTCGCCTCGGTGACCTGGCACGGCCCGCCCTGGTGGACCCGCAGCCGCGCGTCGGCGAGGTCCAGCGCGATCGTCGCGACGGTCTCCCACCGCTGGTTGATCGGCATCGACTGGTCCGGGTGGGCGCAGACGGGCGCGTCGTCGGGGCCGTGGCTGAGCATGGCCAGCGCCCGCGTGGTGTGGTCGTCGCTGCTCAGGCCCTCGGTGTTGGCCCTCAGGTGCTGGAACCTGACGTACGTGCTGGGCCGGTCGGTGGAGTGCCGCTCGTCCTTGGCCAGCGCGGGGTCGAGGAAGTGGTTGCAGTGCTGCAGCACGCCGTCCGGCTCCGGCGGCACGACCGCGACGCCGGCCGGGGAGATCTCGATCGAGGCCGCGTCCGACATGGTCACGGCCGTGATGACGGTCGAGGCGGAGACGGTGGCGGAGCGCGCGATGTCGGCGGCCTCCTCGACCGTGGTGGCCTCGTCCAGGATCCTGCGGGCGATCAGGTGGACGGGCACGCCGAGGTCGGCCGTGTCGGAGTCGTGGCGCAGGATGTTGAAGTGGATGCCGAGCCCGGCCGTGTTCACCCCGATCTTGGCCAGCGCCCCGGCCTCGGTGAACGTGCGCACGACGTGTCCAGGACGCGGCTCCAGCTCCCAGAGCATGGGCGCGTCGCGCAGGTGGTCGTGCCAGTCCCAGGTCTGCACCGTACGCGGCGCCTCCCCCGCCCCCGGCAGCACGACGGAGGTGGAGCACTCCCCCTCCCCGGTCGCGTCGATGGCGGCCAGGATCTCCGTGCGCGCGTTGACGACGGCGACCTGCCAGGGCTCCAGGCCGACTCCGGACGCGATCCCCGCGATCTCCTCCGCCAGGTGCGGCGCCCAGTCGGCGGTGCGCTCCAAGGCCAGCTCGCCCCACGTCCGGACCTGCGTCGCGGTGGCGCCCGCGACGCTGAACAGGTCGGAGTAACCGGCCAGGTTGGCGAGGATCGCCCTGCTCCGGTGCGTGCCGAGTTCTTTGCCGCGGGCTCGGGGGTCAATCTGCGTGGACGTGAAGCTGGGGAAAGTCATGAACCATCCATCAGGTCGGCGAGCCTGGGGTTCTCGGCCGCGAACGAGGCGCGGACCCGCGCGTACCGCTCGGCGTCGATGTCCTGGCTCAGTTTGAACATGCTCTTCTCGGTATGCACATGCACCCGAAAAGCCACTACCCCAGGCAAGAGCGCGGCGAACCTCTCCCTGGACGCAGGGGTCGGCTCCCAGGAGGGCGAGCGGAGCGACTCCGCCGCCGCGACGGTCCGCTCCACCACGTCGAGCGCGTCGTCGATCAGTTCCACCCGGCCCGTCACGTGCACGGCCGCGTAGTCCCAGGTCGGAACGGCCGGATCGGTCTCGTACACGGTGGGCGAGACGTACCCGTGCGCGCTGGAGAAGACCACGAGCACCTCGGACGAGGACTCGAAGGAGCGCCAGTGGGGGTTGGCGCGGGCCATGTGGCCGAGCAGGGCGCCGCCTTCGAGGGTGTCGCCCTCCAGGATGACGGGGACGTGCGTGGCGGCGGGTACGCCGTCCACCGTGCTGACGACCAGGGCGAACGGGTTCCGCCTGACCAGTTCGACCGCCTGGGCCGGGTCCTTGGCGGCGTAACGCGGGAAGACGTGCATGAGGGCTACTCCACCGCGCCCAGGATGGCGTCCCAGGCGAGCTCGGAGGCGAGCGTCCCGAGGCCGGTGGGCTTGACGCTCACCAGGTCCACCTCGTCCGTGGTCATCGCGAACAGCACGTCGCCGTCGTTCATGGTGTGGAACGGCTGGATGCCGCGGTGCATGGAGCTGTGCACCTGGCGGCCCACCTGGAGCAGCTCGACGTCCGTCAGCTTCACGTTCGTCACCATGACGGTCAGCGTGGTGTTGCCCATGACGGCCGGGGCCGGGTCGCCGACCATCGCGGCGTAGTCGGCGCCGGGGTGGCGGCGGGCGCCGTCCTCGGCGTGGTAGTTGCCGCGCACGATCCCGCCCTGCCGGTCGACGACCGCGCCGACGGCGTTGACCACGGTCGCCACCAGCACCTTGGCCTCGCCGAACGCGCCGAACGCGGCCCCCTGGCCGGCGAACTCGGCCCGGCCGAAGTCGACCTTGCCGGCGCTCGCCGTGCGTCCCGCGCCGCACCGGCCCACCGGGAACTCGCCTTCGACGGCGTTGCGCAGCGCGGCCCTGCCCAGCTCGCCGTCCGGGTAGACAGCGGTGTCCCTGGCCGAGAAGTCGTAGATCACCGCGCCGGACACGAGCTGGAGGTCGTCCCACCGGGTCCGGTTGTGCCTGCGGGCCAGCAGTTCGTCGCTCACGCCCGCCGCGGCGGCCAGCCCGTACACCGAGCCGCCGGCGAAGCAGATGGCGTGGTTGAAGTCGTACCCGCCGCTCACGCCGACCGCGCCGCCGCGCGCGTCCACCGCCGTGCGCGCGCCGGCCGGGACGTGGATCACGGTGCACCCGGTGGGGCCCTCCGCGTACTCGGCCGTGCCGACGAGCACGCCGGGCAGGTCGAACGCGACGGACCCGCGCCCGGGGCTGGCCTGCGGGGCCAGCGGCAGGTCCGCGTTGCGCGGCACGCCGGGCGCGAACGACGATGGGGTCGCGAGCCGGGGCTCACTGGTCACAGTGTCATTCATAGGGCCTCCAGAAGCTGCTTCGAATACTCGTGGGCGGGTGCCGTGTAGAAGGTGGCCGTGTCGGCGGTCTCGACGATCTCGCCCCTGCGCATGACCGCGATCCGGTCGGCGACGTAGCGGACCGCGCCGAGGTCGTGGGAGATGAACAGGGCGCTGAAGCCGTACTCGGCCTGCAGGTCCTTGATGAGGTTGAGTATCTGCACCTGCACGGAGACGTCCAGCGCGCTGACGGCCTCGTCGAAGACGATGAACCTCGGCCTGGTGACCAGCGCGCGGGCGATGGAGACGCGCTGGCGCTGGCCGCCGGACAGCTCATGGGGGTAGCGGGAGGCGAACGACGCCTCCAGCCCCACGTGCTCCAGCATCTCGGTGACCGCGTCGCCGGCCGGCCGGCCGAGCACGGCCAGCGGCTCGGCCACGCTCTGGCCGACGCGCATGCGCGGGTTGAGCGACCAGTGAGGGTGCTGCAGCACGGCCTGCATCCGGCCCGCCAGCTCCCGCCGCCGCTTGGGGAAGGGGCGGCCGTCGAACCTGACCGTGCCGGACGTGGGCCGCTGCAGGCCGAGCGCGACCCGGCTGGTGGTCGTCTTGCCCGACCCGGACTCGCCGACCAGGCCGAGCGTCTCCCCCTCGGCGACGGACAGGGAGACGTGCCTCATGGCGTCCAGGTGGATCCGCCGCAGCGGCGGCCCGGCGGCGAAGGTGACGGTGACGTCGTCGAGTTCGAGGATCACGCCGCCACCCCTGCTCATGGCCTCACTCCGTTCGGCGGCTCGCTCGCTGGAGTCCGTCGCCTTCCCTCGTCGCTCCGGTCGCTCCGCTCCCTGCGCTCCTCAGTCCAGGCGACGGCGCTCACTCGCGGCGCACGATGGCAGAGCACGTCCTGCTCGCGGACCCGGACCGGGGCCGGCCGCTCGTGCTCGCAGCGCTCCTCCGCGAACGGGCAGCGCGGCGCGAAGGCGCACCCCGGGGACGGCCCGGTCAGGACGGGCGGACGGCCGGGCACGGGCTCCAGGCGGACGCCCTGGGCCGCGGCAGCGGGCGCCGACCCGGCCAGCGCCGCCGTGTACGGGTGGGCGGGCTTGCCCAGCACCTCGCGGGCGGGCCCGGACTCGACCACCCGGCCGCCGTACATGACCGCCACCCGGTCGCACCTGCGGGCGACGGCGGGCAGGTCGTGGCTGAGCCACAGGATGCTCGTCCCGGCCTCGGCGGCCAGGGAGAAGACCACGTTCAGCACCTCCTCGCGCACCTGGCTGTCCAGCGCGGCGGTCGGCTCGTCCGCGACGAGCAGCTCGGGCGAGGTGGCCATGGCCATCGCGATGGCCACCCGCTGCGCCATGCCGCCGGAGAGCTGGTGCGGGTACGAGCGCATGACGCGCGGGTCGTCGAGCTTGACCCGCCCCAGGTGGAAGCGCACGTCGGCGCCGCGCCCGAGCATCAGGCGGAGCTGGTCGCCGACGCGCATGGTCGGGTCGAGCGAGGCGATCGGGTCCTGGAAGACGAACCCGAGCTGCCGTTTCCGCAGTTGGCGCAGGCGCTTGGGCGGCAGGTCGAAGACCGGCTCCCCGGACACCACGACCTCCCCCTCGCTCCGCCGGGCCGTCCCGGGCAGCAGCCGGCCGACGGCCGAGCCGAGCGTGGACTTGCCGGAGCCGCTCTCGCCGACCAGGCCGACCGTCTCGCCCCGCGCCACCTCCAGGTCGGCGCCGTCCAGGGCCCTGGTCGCGGCGTAGTCGATCACCAGGTTCCGCACCGTGAGCAGGCTCATGTCAGTGACCTCGTCTCCCGGGGTTCGAGCCGGTCGCGCAGCCCGTCGCCCACCACGTTGATCGCCAGGATCGCCGCCACGAGCACGACCCCAGGGCCGAGGATCAGCCAGGGCGCGGCGATCATGTAGGTGCCGCCCTGCTGGATCAGCACGCCGAGCGAGGCCTGCGGCGGCTGCACGCCGAACCCGAGGAAGCTCAGCCCGCCCTCGACCGCGATCCCGACCGACAGCGCGTACGTGCCCTGCACCGCGATCGTGCCCGCCACGTTGGGCAGGACGTGCCGGCCGAGCACGCGCGGCAGCCGGGCCCCGCTGATGACCGCCGAGGTGACGTAGTCGCGCTGCGAGACGGCCACGGCGGCGGCCCGCACCAGCCGGGTCATCAGCGGGATCGTCACCAGCACGATGCTGGCCAGCGCCGCCGTCTGCCCGGGGCCGAGCACGGCGGCGACCAGGATCGCGAGCACGATGGCGGGGAAGGAGTAGAGCACCTCCACCAGGCGCATCACCAGCTCGTTCAGGTAGCCGCCGCGATATCCGGCGATGATGCCGAACGTCGCGCTCAGCGCCGCCGTCACCAGCACCGCGACGGACGACAGCAGCAGCGTCGTGCCCACGCCCTCCATGACGCGCGGCAGCACCGAGCGGCCGAGGTTGTCGGTGCCCAGCCACCAGCCGGGCCCCGGCGGCTGCAGGCGCGGGCCGACGATCGCGTCCGGGTCTCCCCCGGCGCCGACCAGCGAGCCCAGCGCGAACACCACCAGGACCGCCAGGCAGACGAGCCCGGCGACGGACAACCGGTCCAGCTTCCTCATGAGCGCCTCCCCGCCAGCACGCCGAGCCTGGGATCCAGGACGCCGACGAGCAGGTCGATCAGCACGTTCATCACGATGAACACCGCCGCCGCCAGCAGCACGCCCGCCTGCACGACCGCGTAGTCGCGGCGGCCGACGGCCTGCACGATGTACGAGCCGATGCCCGGCAGGTTGAACACGTGCTCCACGATCAGCGCCCCGCCCAGCAGGTACGCGGTGATGGTGCCGAGCAGCGTCACCACCGGGGTGGCGGCGTTGCGCAGGATGTGGTGCCGGACGATGAACCACGGCGACTCGCCGCGCCCGACGGCGGCCGTGACGTATGGCTCGACCAGCACGCCGAGCACGGCGTCCCGGGTGGTCCTGGCGGTGACGGAGATCGCGAACACCGACAGGACGGCGGCCGGCAGCACCATCGTGGCCAGGTTCGCGGCGGGGTCCTGGGTGAACGGCACCCACGTGCCGACCTCCAGGCCGAGCGCGTACCGGGAGAACACGAACACGACCAGGCTGCCCAGCACGAACTCCGGCACGCTGACGCCGAGCCCGCTGAGCAGCCGCCCCGCCGCGCCGCCGCCGCCCGGCCTGGCGCGCACGGCGGTGAGCACCCCCAGGGGCACCCCCGCCAGCGCGCTGGCGAGCACCGCCAGCGCGGTCAGCTCGCCGGTCACCGGCAGCCGGGCCAGGAGCTCCGCGCCGACCGGCTGGCGGCTGATCATGGAGATGCCGAAGTCGCCGCCCCCGACGGCGGCCAGCCAGTGCCCGTACTGCATGAACACCGGCTGGTCGAGCCCGTAGCGGGCGGCCAGCTCCGCCTTCTGCTCGGCCGTGGCGAACGGCCCCAGCACGGTCTCCGCGAAGCCGCCGGGCATCAGGCGCACGGCCGCGAAGATCAGCACGGAGACGCCCAGGAGTGTGGCGGCCGAGCTGAGCGCCCGGCCGGCCCACCACATCAGCAGGCGCATGGCTACTGGGTCTTCTTCACGCGGGCGTCGGCGACCAGGCGCAGCACGTTGCCGTACCCCTCGGTGGCGTACAGGCTGGGGCTGAGCGCGTCGGTCCGGAAGGCGACCGTGGCCGGGCGGGTGACCAGCGGGATCATCTGCGCGTCGGCGTCGGCCTTGGCGCAGACGGCCGCCAGCGCCTGGTCGCGGGCGGCACCCGCGGGCTCCTTGCCGGCGGCGTCGATGAGCGTGTTCAGCTCCTTGTCCGGCTTCATGAAGCCGACGTTGAAGCCGGCCGTCTCCGGGTTCCACCACTTGGTGACCATCCCGGGGTCGGCGTAACCGGCGAACCAGGACATCGCGGCGTCGAACTCGGCTGGAGCCTTGCCGTACACCTTGCCCGACCAGCTCGCCTCGTCCAGCTGCTCGATCTTCATGGTGATGCCGGCCTGCTGGAGGTTCTGCTGGATCACCTGGGCGACCGCCGGGGCGGGCTCGGTGGAGAAGATGCTGAGCGTGAACGTGAGGTTCTGGGCGCCCGCGTCGGCCAGCAGTTTCTTCGCCTCGTCGACGCTCTTGGACGCCGACGGCAGCGCGGCCGGGTCGCACGCGCCCGGCAGGCCCGCCGGGGTGACGGCCGTCGGCCTGCCCTTGCCGCCGAGCGCCACGTCGGCGATCTGCTTCTGGTCGAGCGCGATGTTGACGGCCTGGCGCACCCTCGGGTCGGCGAACTTGGAGCTCGGGGCCTGGGTGTTGAGCATGAGGTAGTAGAAGTCCGTGGTGGCCTGGGTGACGACCTGGACGTTCTTCGCCCCGGCCAGCATGGTCGCCGAGTCGACGTTGCCCAGCGTGGCCAGGGCGGCGCTGCCGTTCTGGAGGGCGGCGATGCGCGCGGCCTCCTCGGGGGCGATCGTCACGTTGACGGCGTCGGCGACCGGCTTGCCCTTGGCCCAGTACTTGTCGTTGCGCTTGAAGGTCCACGACACGTCCTGGCGGTGGTTCTCCACCACGTACGGGCCGGTGCCGAGCAGCGTCTTGGCCGGGTCGACCGACTTGTCGTCGATCTCCTTCATGGGCAGGACCGCGGCGGGGATGTTGGCGAGGGCGGCCAGGAACGGCGTGTACGGCTCGCTCAGGGTGACCTTGACCGCGCGGTCGCCGTCCTTGGTGACCGACTTGACCGGGCCGAGCTGACCGCGCCAGACCGACTTGGAGGCCAGCAGCCGCTTCAGGCTGCCCACCACGTCGTCGGCCGTCATCTCGCGGCCGTTGGAGAAGGCGACGCCGTCGCGCAGGTGGAAGACGTACGTCTTGGGGTCGGGGGTGTCCCACTTCTCGGCCAGCATGGGCTGCACGCTGAAGTCGGGGCCCACCGTGACCAGCGTCTCGTAGGACAGCGAGAGCAGTTGCCAGGTGGTGGCGACGTCGGCGAACTGCGGGTCGTAGCCGGTCGCGGCGCCGCTGTCGATGTGCACGGCCAGGTTGAGCGTGCCCCCGGTGGGCAGCGACTGGTCGGCCGTCGCGAGGTAGCCGGTCGGATTGGGCTGGTCGGGGGCTGAGGCGGGGGTGGTGGTCGTACCGGTGGCGGCGCAGGCCGAGGCCAGCAGGGCTGCCATGACACCGCAGGCCAGGCGTATGGGACGCATGGGCCTCTTCTCCTCTAGTGGCAGGAACGTTCGGCGGCGCTCGGCGGGACGTCGAGCGTGGGGTTGCGGTCGAAGAACCCGACCGGCTTGAGTACGAACCCGCAGGTGTCGACCGGCATGATCGGCCAGTCCTCGGTGCGGGGGAAATGTGTCAGGCCGAACGTGTGCCACAGCACGATGTCCTGCCCGTCGATGTCGCGGTCGGCCCTGGTGTAGGCGGGCAGTCCCGCGCCGCCGGGATGCTGGTTGACCAGGTCACCGGCAGGATAGCGCTCTGCGGGATGGTACCGCGTCACCCACAGATGCCTGGTCGCGAACTCGGCCCGCCTGCTGATGGACGACTCCGGGCTCGCGAGCAGGGTCGGCTTTCCCTCGGGGTGCAGGGCGTAGCCGACCGGACGGCCGAGGCGGTTGCGTACCTCGGGGTTGACGACGTGCCAGGTGCGCTCCTTGGCGAGGTCGGCGTCGCGCCGCGCCTCCCCCTCGGTGCGCAGCCGCTTCACGGCGCGGCCGACGGCGTTGCCGTGCGGGCTCGCGATCCTGACCGCCTCGACCTCGTCGACCGCGTTCGCCACGCCGTCCACCGTCATGTCCAGCCGGGCGCTGAACAGGTGCTGGTGGTACGGCGCCGCCAGCCCCGGCGCGACCTCGGAGCTGTAGGGCGCGGCGCGGTCGTCGTAGGCGCCGGTGAAGACGATGCCGGTGGCCTTGACCTCCAGCTCGATGGTCCCGTCGAGGTAGAGGTACCAGTAGAAGCCGTAGTCGTAGTTGCCCACCGTGACGAAGAACGAGATCACCAGGCGCCGCTGCCTGCGGGTCTCCCTGGAGCCGTTGGCCGGATCGGTGTGCTTCCACAGCACGCCGTAGTCCTCCTCGTGCATGCAGATCGCGTTCGTGATCACCTTGGGCACGCCGGCACCGTCCGTCACGACGGCGTCGAAGTACGTGATCTCGCCGAGGCAGTCGCAGCCGAGCTCCAGGGAGTTGGCCAGCTTGCCGAGCTGGTACTCGCCGGTGTCGAAGTAGTTCTGCCAGAACCGGATCGGGCTCGGGTCGCCGTACGGGACCAGCATCTCGGCCACCGACGCCCGGTAGACGATCGGCCTGGTGCGGCCGTCGTCCTCGAAGCCGATCTGGTGCAGGGTGAGCCCTTCGCGCATGTCGTACCCGAGGCGCAGGTTCCACTTCTCCCAGGTGACCAGGGGCCCGTCGACCGTGAAGCTGGGGCCGTCCGGCTGGGTGATGTGGATGGGCTTCTGCGTGGTCCGGTGCGGGCCGAGGTGGTAGTCGCCGGGCTCGGCGGGGATCGGCTGGGGGCCGGTGTCCACGATCTCCATGACCTCGCCCTTGACCAGGTCCACGTACGCGACCAGGCCGTCCACGGGGTGGGCCCACGGGAGGCTCTCGGGCGTGGGCATCAGGTGCGCCAGCACCCTCGCCACCCGCCTGCCCTCCTCCTTGGGGAGGCCGAAGTTGCCCGCGCTCAGCGCGGCCAGGTAGACGCCCGCCGGGTCCTCGATCCCCCTGCGCCGCAGCGCCTCGGCCCAGGCCGGGTCCTCCCTCAGCACCTGCCTGACCAGGGCGTGCTCCTCGTCCAGCATGGGCACCTGGCCGTCGGTGACCGGGTCGATGGGCCTGCGCTCCTCGACCGTGCCCGCGCCGATCGACACGATCACGTCCTCGGCCGTCTCGGTGGCCAGGTCCAGGAGGAACGCGCGGGCCCGGCGGCCGACGGGGACGCCCGGCTCGTACGCCAGGACCTCGCCCTTCCCCGGCTCTTCGAGGCCGAGGTAGGCCACCCGCACCGTGTCGGTCAGCAGGCACTCCTGCATCAGGATCCGCCTGACCTCGTCGATCTCCGGTGCGGCGAGGGGATCGAGAGGATGGGGGTGCTTCCCGGTGGTCAGGTGCAACGTTCCGCCCCTTTCTGATGCCGGAACGTTCCGGCAAGGTTTGGGCTAACTTAGTTGCGACCACCGGACCGAGACAAGACCCAGGAGCCACCCGAAACAGAGCGTTTACCGAAGCCCCGCCGTCCGCGCGGGCCCCTCCCGCTCCCGGCGTCCGTCGACGAGCACGGGGAACGCTGCAGGGCCCGGCGGGCTCCTACCGCCTCGCCCGACCGGCTCCCGCCATCTCCCCCGACCCCGGCAGCGGCCCGGCAGCGGCCCCGGCCTCGGCCCCGACAGCGACAGCGGCAGGCAGCGACAGGGCAGCGGCGGCGACGGCGACGGCGGCAGCCGGATCGGGCGTCGCGGGCGGCAGCCGGATCGGGCGTCGCGGGCGGCGGAAGTGGGCGATCAGGAGGGCTACCATCGGGGCGTGCGAGCAGACGAGGAGCGCGAGCAGGCAGGCGTGCGCGCGGAGGAGCCGGTCACGATCCTCACCGTCGCCAGGGAGGCGGGGGTGTCGAAGACGACGGCCTCCGACGCGCTGCGCGGCTCCGGGCGGGTCTCGGAGCGCACCCGGGAGGCGGTCGCGCAGGTCGCCGAGCGGCTCGGCTACGTGCCCAACGGCTCGGCCAGGCACCTGCGCAAGGCCAGCACCGGCACCATCGGCCTGCACGTGCCCGAGGTCCTGACCCGCTCCAATTACTACATGTCGTTCGTGTTCGGCGTGGTGGAGCAGGCGGCGCGGCACGACTACGACGTCACGCTGATCACGTCCGGCCAGCGCCGCTCCCGGCCGCCCCGCGTGGACGGCCTCGTGCTCGGGGACCCGCTGGGCGGCGACCCCGTGGTGGAGAGCCTGATGGCGACGGGGCTGCCGACGGTCTCATGCGAGCGCTTCCCCGGCTCCCGGCAGGCGGACGGGGTGGTGTGGTCGGAGCACGCCTCGATGCTGGCCCGCCTCCTCGACCACCTGCGCGAGTCGGGCGCATCACGGCCCGCGCTCATCGTGGCGGGGGACGAGAGCGACTGGGCGGGGAGCGTGCACCGGGGCTACCTGGAGTGGTGCGCGGCGCACGGGGTCGTGCCGCTGGTGCGGCGGGTGTCCTTCGACGCACCGGGCGACGAGGTACGCGCCGCCGCCCGCGCCCTCCTCGACGCCGCCGGGGGCTCCGGCCGAGGGGCCGAGCAGGGGGACGGGCGTCCATCCGGTCGCGGGGTCGGGCGGGGCGATGGCCGGTCCGCCAGCCGGGACGTCGGTCAGGGGCCGGATGAGGCGGCTCTGGGGCGGGGCGGTGACGGGCCTCTGGACGCCCTGGTGTGCGCGCCGGCCGGGGCGGCGACCGAGGTGGCGCCGCTGTTGCGGGAGGCCGGCGTGAACGTGCTGCTCGCCTCGTGCGTCGACAGCGCCGCCACCCGCCTGGCCGACCCGCCGATCACCGCGATCGACCTGCGCCCGAAGGAGGCGGGGGCGAGCTGCGCGGAGTTGCTGTTCGAGCTGCTGTCCGGGGCCGCGCCCGTGGGCACGGAGCGCGTGCACCCGATAGAGCTCTCCGTCCGCGCCTCGACCCGCCCCCGCCTCCAGCGGATCAGCCGAAGTTGACGTCGCTGCAGAAGTAGAACGACTGGTCCATGTGCGAGGCCTGCCAGATCACGTAGATCACGTGACGGCCGGTACGCGAGCCCTTGCTGAGGTTGTTGATCATGTACACGTCACCGGGCGCGTATTTGGGGGTCGTACGGACGAGCTCCAGGTTGTTCCACCCCAAGGGCGTGGTGAGGGCGTTGTAGCCCTGGCGGGTGATGTAGACCCTGATGTAGTCCGCACCGTGCCTGGCCTGGTCGTTCAGGCGGATGTTGAACGTGCTGGCGAGGTTGGCCATCGTCCACGCTCCCGGCGTGTCCATGGAGCGGTAGCGACCGCCTTCGGTCAGGCCGGCGCTGCACAGCTGGCCGTTGGGGATGACCGCCTCATGGTTGCCGCCGACCCCGTTGCGGTAGAGCCCGTTCCAGTTCCACATGGCGTTGGTGTTGTCCTGCCACGCCTGCCAGCACATGGGGTCCTGCTGCTGCATGGCGGGGTTCTGGAAGTCGTTGCCCCAGCGCAGCCAGCAGCCGTAGTTGCGGGAGGCGGGGTCGACGACCGAGCCGTGTGCCGAGGCGGAGTCGGCCAGGGGGACGGCGAAGATCATCGCCGTTGACAGCAGCACAGCGAGGGCGCGCCGCGCCCAGCGGTGGGATCCGGCTTGGGGCATAGTGCGATCTCCGTGTTCCGGTCGGGGGTTCCGGGAAGGGGGAGCGCTCCGCGGGGCGACCGTATCTGACCCCGCAAGTCCACACAAATGACGAGCCGTGTCAGCTCATGGTCATCATTTCGCGGGCCCAGGTCCACGTGCCGGATGAGCAGCGGAAAGGGCTTTCCCGCCAAGCCTCCAGATTGACTGAAACTTTCAGTTATGTCCGATCCGGAGGAGATGTATCAATACGTGACTGGCCAGAAACTTAAAGTGATGAGATTGGGGCAAGTAGCATGTGAGCGAGGGCAAGGCTCCCGATACTTGGTGGGTGACCGCAATGGCGACGATCGAACCGACCACGAGGCGCGAGATTGTCATTCCTGCGCCGCCGTACACAGTCGACGACCTGCTCGAGTTCCCCGACGACGGGAACCGCTACGAGCTCTTCAACGGGAGCCTACTGGTGAGCCCTGCCCCCACAAAGCTGCACCAACGTGCGATCTTCCTACTGCAGTGCATTCTCGACGATGAGGCACCACCAGAGCTGGAGGTCTTTTCGACCGTCAATCTGCGGATTACCGACAAGGACTTCTTCATCCCCGACCTTGTCATCGCGACCGAAGAGTCGCTGGACACCGACCCGCTCATGTTCGCGCCGGAAGAACTCCTGCTCGCGGTGGAGGTGGTCAGTCCGAGCACCAAGCGCAGGGACAGGGTCCTCAAGGCCGACGCGTACGCAGCGGCGGGCATCCCCAACTATTGGCGGATCGAGCTGGACGAAGGGCCGACGCTCTACGCCTATGAGCTCAACGGCGACACCTACGACCCGCCGACCGCCTACAAGGCCGGTCAGGTCGCGAGCCTGACGACGCCGTTCCCCGTCAGTTTCGATCCCGGCGATCTCGAGCGCCCTCGACGCTGAGCCAGAGGCGGAGTAAGTGGCGGCGGCGGGCGGGGTCAGGGTGGTCCGCGTAGGCGGTGCGGCTGTGCAAGGTCACGTGGTTGTTGAGGAACTGCAGGTCGCCCGGCCGGAAATCCATGGTGAGCGCGAAGCGGGGGTCGTTGGTCAGGTCGTCGAGGAGGGTCATGACCTCCTCCTGCGCCGGGGTGAACGGCGGCACGGTGGCGCCGCGCTGGGCAGAGCGTAGGTAGTCGGGGCCGTACGCGATGGACACCCCGCCCCCGGGCCGGACCGTGCAGATCGGCTTGGTGTAGAAGCTGTCGGGGCCGTCGCCGGTGCGGCGATCGTGCCACCACGGCTCGTAGAGGAGCTCCGCCAGGTCAGGACGGGTGCGCACGACCTCGTTGTGCACCGCCACGGAGCTGACGACGGAGCTGAGGCCGCCGGACTCGGCCGGGCGGACGCAGAGGAGGGCCACGACGTCGGCCGGGTCGCTGTGATAGCCGAGCCGGCCGCTGTGCTGGTAGCTCTTGGTCCGCGCCCGGGCCGGGTCGGCGCCCGTGTCGCGTACGTGCATGAGCGGCGCCCCCTCCGGCCCCTGGGGGACGATGGCGCCCACGTGGGCGGCGAGGCCGAGGGCGGCCGTCTCGCACTGGCGCTCGCTCAGCTCCTCGACGGGCACCCCCTGGATGAGGGCGAAGCCGCGGCCGTGCGTGAGCTCGTCGCGCACCCGGCGCAGGACGGGGGCGAGCGTCGGCAGCCGGAAGCTCTCTTGCGACACCTCGCTCCCCGCCGCTTGGACGGCGGCGAGCGCCTCCTGCCCGTGCGCCTCCCTGGCCTCGTTCCCCGCCGCGTGGACGGCGGCGAGCACCTCCTGCCGGTGCGCCCGCGTGAGCGGGATCCGCCAGGTGTCGTCGCCCCGGAGCTCCGACCCCAGCCACTCCCCCGGCCCCAGCGCCTCCGCGACCGCCATGACGTGGCACCACCTCTCGATCGGCCGACCGTTCGGGATCCACCTTGCCCTTACGGCTCGGCCGGGTCAGCCCCGCATCGCCCACGGCATAACGTCTTCACCCAGGGCGGAAACCCTCGGACGACGTATCGCGGGCGGCCAACGAGGTGTAGACGGTCACCTCGTCCGGCTGGACCAGCCCGTCCTGGATGGCGCAGATGAGGAGTTTCTCCTTGGTCGGCGCGGGGCGGCCGGCGGCGGCGTACTTGACCCTGGCGCGGTCGATGTACTGGCGCACGGTGCGCTCCTTGATCCCCATCCTGGCCGCCACCGACGCCTTCGACATCGACTGGAACCAGTACAGCAGCGCCGCCCGCTCCTTGTCGGACAGCTGCGGCCGGTGCGGGCGCTCGTCCGTGGCGATCGCCTGGGCCATGGGCGGCGTGACGGACGGCCGGTCGGCCGCCACCTCCAGGATGGTCTCCAGGCAGGACTCCCGGGTGGCCCGGCCCTTGCCGATGAACGCCGAGGCCCCCGCGTCCAGCACCGCGCGGACCGTCTCCGGCTCCTCGTGCTCCGAGAAGACGATGACCCGCTGGCCGCCCGCGCACAGCTCGGCGACCCGGTCCACGACCATGGTGCCGTTGAGGTTGAGGTCCAGCAGGAGCACGTCGGCCCGGACGCCGCGGACGGACTCGATGGTCGGCCCCTGCGCGACCAGCTCCACCGGGCTCGGCGCCCCGAACCACGACCTGACGCCGTCCACCACCACCTGATGGTCCTCAACCAGGGCGACCGTCACACGCCCTGCCGCGCCGCCGACGGGCCCTCCCAGATGCTGTTGACCCATACCTCCCCTCCCTGTCGCTGATAGGTGACGACGACCCCGCTCGGCTCGCGTACCGGGACGGTGCTAACGGGCAGGTCGTCGTTGTCGGCCACGACGGCCACACTCACCATTGTGGACATCGCGGACACCGTGACCCTCGCCCGCGACCTCGCCCCGTCCAGCACCCGCACGGGCGCTCTGAGCAGATCCTCACGTACGCCGTCCGGCAGCGTGGGCATGCGCTCCCCGAACGGCGGCGCCGTCACCAGGACCTGGCGCCGCTCGGCCGCGTCGATACGCTCGCGCAGCACCGACACCAGCTCGTCCGGTACGTCCTCCCGCTCCGTGATGAGCCGCCGCAGCCGCATGGCCCCGGCCGTGCAGTCCTCGCGCACCCGGGGATCCCCCGGGTCGGCCCCGTCGGCGAGCTGTTCGAGCAGCGACTCCGCCACGTCACGGATCGCGGCGTAGCGGCGGAGCCGGTCGGCGTGGATGCGCTGGGCCGACATCCGCCAGGCGTCGTCGGCGGCCAGCCGGCGGGCCAGCAGCGCGGCGTCCTCGGCGCGGACGCGCAGCGTGTGGCAGCCCGCCGCGTAGCCGAGCTGGAGCGTGATGCTGCCGACCATGACCATGAGGTATTTGGCGATGGAGACCCGGTCGACGGTCCCCGTCACGATCATCGCCGTCAGCATGATCCCGGCATTGAGCGAGAGGAACGCGATCAGCTCGCGCCGCCAGGCCGGCCGGTTCCACATGAGCAGGACGCCGACCCAGCCCACCGAGCCCCAGCCCCAGTCGCTGGGGCCGAGCAGGTCCTCGGGGCGGCCGGACACGATCACCGCGACGTCCGCGGCCAGCACGACGGCGGCCAGCTCGCGGGCCCTGGCCGGCCCCTCGAACACCCGGACCAGCGACCGTGCGGCGATCACGACGACCACCGTGTAGGCGGTCCAGGCCAACGCCACCAGCCACGGCCAGCGGAAGGCCGACCAGCCCGAGACGGTGACGGTGAGGTCGTAGCCGGTGTGCCAGACCGCGGTGATCACGACCGCGCCGATCGCGGTGTAGCGGGCGTACCGCTGCGCCACCTCTTCGATGTCGTCCGTCATGACCGCCCCCGCCCCCGAACGCCGCCGGTCATGGCCGCCACCACAGGCTCACCCGGGTGCCCTGGTCGCCGGAGCGGATGTCGGCGCCCGCGTTCGGGAGCGAGCGCATCGTGTCGAGGATCGACCCGCGCACGCCGAACCGGTCCGACGGCACCCGTTCCACGTCGAAGCCGCCGCCCGCGTCCGCGACCTCCACCCTGATCTCGCCGTCGCACCGGCGGGAGACCAGCTCGGCCTCGCGCACGCCGGCGTGCAGCGCCACGTTGGCCAGCGCCTCGGTGACCGCGCGGGCGAACCGCTCCGCGACCTCCCCCGGCACCGTCTCCGGCGTCAGCCGCCTGCGGACGGCCAGCCCCGTCGCCCGCCCGGCCACCTCGTCGAGCAGGGCGTCGAGGGCGATGGGAGTGGACTCGGCGCTCGGCCTGTCGCGCAGCTTCTCCAGCGCCGCGAGGTCGGCCACCGCCTGCCGGCGCAGGGTGGGCGAGGGCTGGTCGTACGTGCCCAGCCCGACCATCGTCAGCGTGTGCAGCGACGTCTCGTGGATGCTGCCGACCTGGCGCAGCTCGTCCTCGCGGCGCAGCCGCTCGACGATGAGCGCGATCTCGGCGCGGGCGCTCTCCCGCAGGAAGGCGTCCGCCGAGGCGGCGGAGCGGCGCAGCAGCGTCATCAGCAGCACGACGCACAGGATCTGCACGAGGTGGATCCCCAGCGTCCCGGCCACCTCCTGGTACGGGACCGCCAGCCGCATCCCGGCCAGGTACGCCCCCGCCACGACGAGCCCGGCGGACACGGCCGCCCACGGCCGCCACGCGACCCCCGAGACGACGATGGTCATCGTCACCAGCCCCGCGATCCAGCTAGACCCGCCCTCGAGCGCGGCCCCGCCGACGAGGTGACCCTGCGCGAGGCAGAGCGCGACGGTGATGACCGCGTCACCGGCCACCAGCCAGACCGGAAGCCGTTGACCGCGCCAGGCCACCCGCAGGAACAGCCCCGTCCACACGAGGTCGGCCGCGAGCGCGGGCGCCAGCCAGGCGACGGACACGGGCGGAACGGCTCCGAGGGTCGCGGCGACGATCGCCACGAAGCCCACCACGCCCCGCGCCCCCGCACCGGTGCGCGCGATGGTCCGCTCCATGTGCCTGGTCGCGGAGTCGTAACTCGTGGTACCGGGGAGAGACATGAGCCGCCCGCTCGCGATGACAGCACAAGACGGGCTTCACAATAACGCAAGAGCGTCTCTGTGGCGGCGGGTGGAGACATGGATCGCATGGTCATTTCCCTCGTGCCGGCTCTGCTCGCGGTGTTGACCGCCTTCCCGCACCCTGTCCCGCGGCGCGTCCTGCGGCATGACGGCTGATCGGCCGTCAACCGCTACGACGGCCGATCAGCCGTCAGTCGCGACTGGTCAGTAACACGTGTACTGGGCTGCGGGTCGCGACGATGCGGCGAGAGGGGACCTCATGACCTTGCTGGTGATCTCGATCCTGGTCGGCTGCCTGTCAGTGATGACGGTCCGCGGCCGTCAGGGGAACTGGCCGGCCGGCATGCCGGTGGCGCGGCCGCGCCTGGTGGCGGTGGGGGGCACGTACGAGGGCTCGCGGGGGCGGCCGTCGGACGCGTACGTCATCCAGGAGCGGCTGGTCGCGGCGGCCCACGGCACGGGCGGCGGCGCGGCGGCGGCCCTGGCGCTGGGCGCGGTGATCGGCGCCAGGCCGCAGTACCAGGAGGACCTGGACGAGTGCGCGCAGACGGCGCATCGCGCCGTGCGGACCGCGTCCCTGCGCGGCCGGGCGCGAAACACCTTGGTCAGCACCCTGGACGTGATCGTCCTCGAACCGGGCGAGAACCCGCGCCTTCGCTTCGCGCACGTCGGTGACGGAGCGATCTGGCACTGCCCGAAGGGCACCGAGCCGCAGCGGCTCACCACGCCGCACTCCTTCGAGAACGGCCCGCTGCTGCGCGGGCTCGGCCTGCCGTCGGAGCTCAACCCGGAGGTCGGCGCCGTCGCGCTCCGTCCCGGCGACCGCGTCGTGGTCGTCACGAGCGGCGCGATCAGGGCGCTCGGCGCGGCGCGCATGAAGGAGCTGTTAACGGGGGGCATGTCGCCTGCCGCGTGCCTGGACCGGCTGTACGACGAGATGGCCGTGGCCGATCCCAAGGACGACGCCACGGTGATCATCGCCGACTACGTCACGGCCTGAGGTCCCCACGCGGGAGTCCCGAAACCCAAGCGGACGCCGAACCTGAGAGCGAGCTGTGGACCCGATGCGGGCCGCTCCCGAAAGGTTTAAGGTTCAATCGGCATGGCGACTCGGGAACGGGACGGCGGAGTGAGCACAACGGTGGAGACCGGGCGGGCCGCTGGTTCCCCCGTTCCCAGGAGGCGGCGCAGGCGATGGCCGGCCTGGACAGTCGTCGCGCTGCTGGCCCTGTGGACCGTCATCAGGGTCGCCGGCATGGAAGGCGGCTCGTTCGTCACCCAGCTCATGACCGTGACCCCCATCGGGGCCGGGCTGGCGGCGCTGACCGCGATCCTGTCGCTGCTCAGGCGCAATCGTCCGGCCGCGCTCGCCGCCACGCTCGTCTGCGCGGTGATGGTGTCGGTCGTGACGCCGCGGGCCTTCAGCGCCGAGCAGCCGCCCGCGAACGGCGCGGCGCTGCGGGTGCTGTCGATCAACCTGTTCGGCCGCGGTGACGCCCAGACCGTCGTCGACCTGGTGCGCAGGTTCGACGTCGAGGTGTTCAGCGCCCTGGAGCTCACCCCGGCCGAGGTCGAGCGCCTGGACGCGGCCGGGCTGAAGCAGCTCATGCCGTACCGGGTGCTGCAGGCCGACTTCGGCGCCACCGGGAGCGGCATCTTCTCCAAGCATCCGGTGACGGAGCTGACCGGCCTGTTCACCCCGATCGGCCACAACATGCCCGCGGCCACCGTCGCGCTGCCCGGCGGCGGCAAGGTCGAGTTCGTGGCCGTCCACCCCAATCCGCCGCTCGGGCGCATGGAGCAGGAGTGGAAGGCCTCCCTGCGGGCGCTCCCCCCGGCCTCGCCGTCGGCGGTCCGGGTGCTGGCCGGCGACTTCAACGCCAGCCTCGACCACCGCGCCTTCCGCGACCTGCTCGACCGCGGTTACGTGGACGCGGCCGACCAGGTGGGCAAGGGCCTGGTCCCGACCTGGCCGAACGGCCGGGGGATGCCGCCCATCATCTCCATCGACCACGTCCTGGCCGACCGGCGGGGGGCCGTGCGGCGGGTCGAGCTCGTGGACGTGCCCAGGACCGACCACCGCGGCGTGTTCGCCGAGCTGCGCCTGCCGTAGCCGGGCGGGCACGTCCGCGGGGTCTCCTTCCCGGCTCACTTCTGTGTGGTGTGCCGCCGTCTGGAGCCGAGCACGACGGTCTCGCCGGTGAGCCGGATGGGGGCCCGCAGCGGCAGGTCTTCGGCGGAGGGCCCGGCGGAGAGCACGATCGTCCCCGGCTCGACGATGCGGCGCAGGTCGGGACCGGTGTACGAGAACGCGTCCGCCGGCACGTCGAACGCCACCGCCCGCTCCTCCCCCGGCTCCAGCCTGACCCTGGCGAACCCGATGAGCTGCACGGCGGGCCTGGCGACCTGCGCGACCGGGTCTGAGGCGTAGAGCTGCACCACCTCGTCGGCGGCCCTGGCGCCGGCGTTGCGGACCGTCACCCGGACCTCGACCGAGCCGCCGGTGGGGCATTCGGCCTGGTCGGTCGTCACGGCCGCGTACTCGATGACCGAGTACGACAGGCCGTGCCCGAACGCGTACGCCGGGGTGGGGTCGAGCACCGTGATGCCCTCCGCCTTCCTGCCCAGGGGCGGCTGGAGGTAGGTGGACGGGCTGATCGGCGGCGTGCCGGGGATCTGCACGGGCAGCCGTCCCGACGGGTTGACCCGCCCGCTCAGCACGCCCGCCACCGCGGCCGCTCCCTCCACGCCGGGGAAGAACGCCTGGACCATGGCGGCCACCCGATCCTTGTAGGCGCCGATCGCGTACGGCCGGCCCGACACCACGACCAGCACGGCCGGCGTGCCGGTCGCCAGGACCGCCTCCACCAGGTCGGGCTGGAGTCCGGGCAGCCGCAGGTCGGCCACGTCGCAGCCCTCGCCCGACGTGCCGCCGCCGAACAGCCCGGCCCGGTCGCCGACGAACACGAGCGCGAGGTCGGACTCGGCCGCGACCTCGGCCGCCGCCTCGATGCCCGAGCCGTCGTCGCCCGACACCTCGGCCCCGAGCGCGTACCGCACGTCGGCGTAGGGGAACTCCCGAGTCAGGCCCTCCCTGATGGACGGGATGGGCAGGCCCATGCCGTGCTCCGGGTAGCTGTCGAGCACGTGGTTGGGGAAGGCATAGCAGCCCATGAGGGTACGCGGGTCGTCGGCGCACGGCCCGATGACCGCGAGCCGGGCGGTCGAGCCGGGACCGATGGGCAGCAGGCCGTCGGGGTTGCTCAGGAGCACGATGGAACGTTCCGCGAGCTCCGCAGCTATCCCGCGATTGCGCGGACTGTCCAGATCGACGTCGTCCGCGCCGTCGGGCACGAGCGGGCCGCCGTCCAGCAGGCCGAGCTCGATCTTCTGGCGGAGCACCCGGCGTACCGACTCGTCCACCAGCGCCTCGTCGACGTGGCCCGCGCGGACGTTCGCGACCAGGTGCGCGCCGTACGAGACCGTCTCGGGCAGCTCCACGTCGATGCCCGCCGGCAGCGCGACCGCCCCGGCCCCGGCGTCGTCCTCGGCCACCCGGTGCCTGGAGGCGAGGAACGGGACGGCCCAGTAGTCGGACACCACGGTCCCGTCGAACCCCAGCTCCTCGCGCAGCAGCCGCCGCAGCAGGTCGGCGCTCGCCCCGGCCGGGACGCCGTCGAGGTCGGTGTAGGAGTTCATCACCGAACGCGCGCCGCCCTCCTGCAGCGCGACCTCGAACGGCGGAAGGACGACGTCGGCGAGCTCGCGCGGCCCGATGCTGACGGGGGCGTGGTTGCGGGCCGCCCGCGAGGCCGCGTACCCGGCGAAGTGCTTCAGAGTGGCGATGATCCCGGCCCCTTCGAGGCCGCGCACGTAGGCCGCGCCGAGCTTGCCCACCAGGTACGGATCCTCGCCCAGGCTCTCCTCGACCCGCCCCCACCGGTAGTCGCGGACGACGTCGAGCACCGGCGACAGGCCCTGATGCACGCCCGCGGCCCGCAGGTCGGCGCCGATCGCCGCGGCCATGCGCTCGACGAGACCGGGATCGAACGTCGCCGCCCAGGCCAGCGGCGTCGGGTACGCCGTCGCCCCGAACGTCGCGAACCCCGTGAGGCACTCCTCGTGGGCGATGGCCGGGATGCCGAGCCGGTTCGACGTGATCACCCGCTCCTGGAGCTTCCGCAGCCGGGCCGCGCCCTCGGCCGCCGACAGCGGCGCGGTGCCGTACACGCGGGTGAGGTGGCCGAGCCCGTGGCTCAGTTGCTCGTCGAGCCCTTCGGCCTTGTCGAAGCGGTCCTGCCCCGGGGCCACGTTGCCATGCTCGGGCCCGTTCCTGAGCCAGACGGAGCCGAGCTGCGCGACCTTCTCCTCCAGCGTCATCTCCGCGAGGAGGGACTCGACCCGTTCGCCGACCGTCCGCGCGCTGTCCCGCCAGGGCGCCAGGCCCGGCGCGTTCACTGATGTCATGGCCTTCCTTCTGGAACCTTCGAAAGCTCATTCCGATCATTGAATTCGGACTCTAAGTGCCCACCGCGAAAGCCGTCAAGAATATTTCGACTGATCACCGAAACTTTCGGACTGGGGCGTTATCTAGGAAAATCGCGAAAAATCTGGCCGCGTCCCCGCGCAGGCACACTGGCCAGGTCGCCCGCCCCGACGCCGCCTCCAGGACGCGCTCGGAACCGGGCGATCCGGGGTCACCGGAGCGGCAGGCGAGTGTCACCGGAAGGCTAGCCCGAAAACGTGTTCGAGCATGGAAAGGTCATCATGCCCGGGACCACGGGGGCCCGCTGACAGCGAGGAGACCTGCCTTGCCCGTTCTGAGATCCTTACGCGCGACCGCGCTCGCGCTGGTGTGCGCCGCCGCGCTCGCCCTGCCCGCCCTGCCCGCCCTGCCCGCGCAGGCCACCGGCCCCAATGTGGTCGTCCGGTGGAACCAGGCGCTGCTCACCGCGGTGCGCGGCGGCACGCTGGGGCCGCCGCTGGTGGCCAGGGCGCTGGCGATCGCGCACACCTGCGCCTACGACGCGTGGGCCGCCTACGACGCGGTCGCCGTCGGCACCCGGCTGGGCGGCTCGCTGCGGCGGCCCGCGCCGGAGCGCACCGACGCGAACAAGGCCGAGGCCGTCAGCTTCGCCGCCCACCTGGCGGCGGTCGACCTCTATCCGGCGCAGCGGGCCACGTTCGACGCGCTGATGGCCGACCTGGGCTACGACCCGGCCGACGCGTCGAGCGTCCCGGCCCAGACCGGCGTCACCGCGTGCCGGGCGGTGCTCGACCTGCGGCACACCGACGGCTCCAACCAGCTCGGCGGCTACGCCGACACCACCGGCTACGCGCCCGTCAACGCCCCCATGGTGGTGGCCGACCCGCTGACCTCGCTCAACGACCCCAGCCGGTGGGCGCCCCTGACGTTCGTCAACCGGGCCGGGGCGACGGTCACGCCGCCGTTCCTCGCGCCGCACTGGGGCCAGGTGGCCTCCTTCAGCGGCGCCGCCCGCGCTCTCGCCGACGCCGTGCCCGCGCCCTATCTCTACGGCTCGTCCGGCTTCCGTACGCAGGCCGCCGAGATCCTGTCCACCACGGCCGCGCTGACCGACCGGCAGAAGGCGATCGCCGAATACTGGGCCGACGGCCCCAGCAGCGAGACGCCGCCCGGCCACTGGAGCCTGTTCGCGCAGCAGATCTCGGCGCGTGACCACCACGGCCTCGACCAGGACGCGAAGCTGTTCTTCGCGCTGGCCAACTCGGTCATGGACGCCGGCATCGCCTCGTGGGAGGTCAAGCGCGACCACGACTCCGCCCGCCCGATCACCGCGATCCGGTTCCTCTACAAGGGGCAGCAGATCCCGACGTGGGGCGGCCGGGTGATCGACGGGGCCACGTGGGTGCCGTTCCAGGCGACGACCTTCCCGACGCCGCCGTTCCCCGAGTACGTCTCGGGTCACAGCACGTTCAGCGGGGCGGCGGCCGAGGTGCTCAAGCGCTTCACCGGCGGCGACGCGTTCGGCGGCCAGGCCGTGATCTCGAAGGGCTCGTCGCAGGTGGAGCCGGGCGTGACGCCGGCGCAGGACGTGACGTTGCGCTGGCCCACGTTCTCCGACGCGGCCGACGAGGCCGGGATCTCGCGCCGCTACGGCGGCATCCACTTCCGCCTGGGCGATCTGCAGGGCCGCGCCCTCGGCCGGGCGGTCGGCACGGCGGCGTGGGACCGCGCCAAGGCGTACTGGACCGGCCGCGGCTGACGTCCGCCCCGGCACCACGGAGGCGCCCGCTCCACTGCGCTGAGAGCGGGCGCCTCTTCGTGCAGCGGGGCGTCAGGCCACGTTCTCCTCGGCCAACCGGTTGAGCGTCTCAAGGTCGAACGCGCCCGCCTTGACCGCCGCGGTGAACGACTCCCAGTCGCGGCGCGGTACTTCCAACACCGCGTCCGGGTTTTCGACGTGAATGAGCTCCACGTGGTCGTTGATCCGCTTGGCCTCGACGCGGCCGGCTACTTGATTCATCCGCACTCCTTCCAGTGCCCTGCGAGGTTCCCACCCCGGCCACCCGTTCGCAGGGGGACCGGGGCGGATGCGGGAAGCCTTCCACCCCGAGGGGGGCAGCGGCCACCGGGCCGGAGGGCAGGGCGGTTGGAAAAACCTACTCACGGGAGGCCATCTCTTGACCCGGGGCGCAAGATTGCCGACCCCGACCGGAACGCCGTGGGACATGTGGGGCTAGTGGTGGTCAAGCGGCTGTAAGAGCTTTTTAAGCGAGAAGTTAGTGGTGGGGCGTAAGTTCTCGATAAATCACAGCACAGCACCACAAAGAGGACACACTCATGACCTTGACCCCGGAGCGACCGGCGCGTGTCTCGGAAAGCCGGAGCGTTCGCATCACGTAGAAGTTGATCACCAACTTACGGATGTTTCGAGCATTCTCGAAGCATTCCTCCGGCGATGTCCTTCCTGTCTACAGTTCCTACCTGTGGGGGCCCAAGTCACAAGTACCAAGGTGTGGAGCGAGCTGCGCGTGCGTTCCACGCCTCAGGTCCATATCTCCATCTCGCCCAATCTGACCGTCCTCGCCATGATCGCCGACGCCCTCGCCGGCCGCCGGCGCGGTCTGCCCGAGCTCTGGCGGCGGGCGATCAGCTCGCGGGTCGGCCCGCTGGGGCACGAGGCCGTGCGCCCGCTGGCCGCTCCCGGCCACTCCGTCGCGCCGGACAGCCTGGTGCCGTTCACGCCCGTCGGCCAGGACGTCTCCATGCAGGCCCAGATCAGCGCCCTGCACGACACATCTCCCGACCACCTGATCAGGGACCTTGAGCAGGCGTTCGGCTCGGGCCCGCTGCCCCCGCACTGGCGGGCCGCGGCCCAGCGGCCGGCCCGCTGGCTGAGCGGGTACGCCGGCGCGCTGGCCGACGTCTGGAACACCACCGAACCCTTGTGGAAGCGCGGCCGGCCGCTGCTGGACAGGGAGATCGAACGCGTCGGCGTCGCCACCGTGCGCGGCGGGCCCGAGTTGCTGCTCGGCTCGCTCAGCGACCGCATCGCGTACGGCGAGCACGGCCTGCTCGTCGCGGACCTCGAACCCGGCTCGTTCGAGCTGGGCGACCGCAAGATCGTCCTGGTGCCGATGCTGGCCGGCAAGGACGCCCTGATCCTCAGCCTGGACCACCCGGAGGCGGTGTGGATCGCCTACCCCGTGCGCGGGGCGGAGTCGTTGTGGCGCAAGCCCGTCGCGCCCGCGGTGGACGAGCTGTCGGCGCTGGTGGGGCCGGTCCGCGCCGACCTGCTGTGCGCGCTCGACCAGCCCATGACCATGTCGATGCTGGCCACCGACATGAAGATCGCGCCCAGCGGGCTCACCTACCATTGCGACCGGCTGCGGGCCGGGCGCCTGATCACGCGGGAGCGCCGCGGGCGCGAGGTGTGGATCGCCCGCACCCATCGGGCGGAAGAACTGCTGGAGCTGTTCCGGCGTTGACGGGAGGAGCGGGATGCTCAAGTTCCAGCGTGACGCGCTGGTCGCGTGTGCCGAGGCGGCCGGTGAGGCGTCGGGCGCGTTCACGAGCATGAAGGGCCCGGCGCCGGGCGCGGCGGCGTTCGGGGACGTGTCGGGGTCCCCCGCCATGGCCGGGGCGGTGGCCGACCTGGCGCGGGTCTCCGAGGTGGCGGCGCGGACCCTGGGCGGCCGGCTGGACGGCGTGGAGCGCACGCTGGACGCCGTCCAGCGCACGATCATCGCCGCCGACGGGGGCGCGGTCCGCGCATGAGGACGCCGGGTGGTGCGGTGGTTCGAGCATGAGTGCGCTCGACGAGGTCAGGGGTGCGCCGGGCGGTGCGGAGCTGGCCGAGCTGGCCGCCAAGGTGATCGGCGACCCGGGCGGGATCGCGGCCGCGGCGAACGCCTGGCGCACCGCCGCCGGCACCGGTCAGCGCCATACCGAAGCGGTCCGCACCGCGACCGCGGGGGTGGGCGGCGCGTGGCAGGGCGGCAGCGCGGAGGCGTTCGCCGGTTACATGGGCCAGGTGGTGCGCTGCGGCGACGGGCTGCGGCAGGCGCTGCAGGAGTGCGCGGGCCACCTCGACGCCGCCGCGGGCACCCTGCGCGCGGCCGAGTCGTCGGCGCTGGAGATCTGCCGCTCGTACACCGCCGCCGCGCGGCAGGTGCGGGGCGGCGACCCGCCGCCCACCGAGGAGCAGGTCGCCCAGAGCCTGAAGCCCGCGCTGGACCAGGCCCGCGGCACGCTGCAGCGGCTCGTCGGCGACACCGGCACGGTCCTGTCCGACACGGCGGGAAAGATCCAGAAGGCGCTCGGCACGATCCCGGACGTCGCCAACGAGCTGGGCGAGCCGGACGCGCAGCCGTTCGCCCCCGGCCCGGGCAAGCCGCTCGGCTGGTCACCGGCGCAGCAGGAGTCGCGCCCCACGACGCTCGCCGCCACAGGCCCGTCGGGCACGGGCTCGCCGGGCGCGGGCTTCGGCGGGTACGGCTCCAGCGGCCCGCCCCCGCCCAGCGGCGGGCCCGCCCCGCAGGGACAGGTCGCCGACTGGATCAACCAGGCCGTCGAGATCCTCAAGGCCAACGGCTACCCGGTCGAGAAGATGAACGTCAACGACATCTACACGATCATCCGGCACGAGTCCGGCGGCAATCCGAACAGCATCAACACCTGGGACTCCAACGCGGCCAGGGGCACGCCGTCCAAGGGGCTGATGCAGACGATCGACCCCACCTTCCAGCGGTGGAAGCTGCCGGGACACGACAACGTGTACAACCCGGTGGACAACATCATCGCGGGCGTCCGGTACGCCATCGAGCGCTACGGCTCGGTCTCGAACGTGCCCGGCGTGGTCGGGATGAAGACCGGCGGCGGCTACCGCGGCTACTGACCCGCGGCCTGCTGTCCCCTCCCTTCGAGCACGGGCTTGGCGGCCCTGGCCGGGTCGAGCACCGGCCCCTCGGGGATGAGCTGGAGCACGTTGGCGGGCACCGGCGTAGCCTGGCCGGGGGCGTAGCCGAGCTTGGCCAGCACGTCGGCGCCGGGCACGGCGTAGCGGCGGCCCTCGGCGGTGACCAGGTAGTAGGACTGGACGGCGTTCAGCTGCCCGTCGCCGGGCAGGACGCCGGCCAGCACCGCCCGGCCCGGCGGCAGGCGTACCAGGTCGGTGGCGTCGCCGCGCGGCTCAGGCAGCTTGGCGCCGGTGGTGAGCCGGGCGCGGGTGGATCCGGTGCCCGTGTCGGCGTAGACGACGCAGACGGGGCTGCCCGGGTCGTACGCGGTCATGCGCGGCATGACGGCGGGCAGGCCGTCGGCCGGGATCGCGGTACGCGAGCGGGGGGCGGCGTTGGCGGAGGCGGCGTCGACGGCGATCTCCCTGACCGCGCCGCCCCCGTAGGCCGCCCTGCTGTCGGGGTCGCTCAGCAGCAACGTGGCCTGGGCCTGCGTGACGGGGGCCAGGCCGTCGTCCAGCAGCACGTACCAGCGATCCTCGCCGCCGGCCACGCCGCCCGCGCGGAAGACCTGCCCCACGGCCGCCGTCCTGCCACCGGGCCCAGTCACCGGCCGGCCGCGCCCGCGGACGTCGGGCGCGGCCAGGTCGGGCCCTTCGGGCAGCGCGTTCAGCCAGGCCACGGGCACGGCGGCGGGGACGGCCGAGGTGAGCCCGCGGGCGATGCCGGTGGGGACGCGCATGCGGGTGCCCCGCCAGATCGCCCACTGCCGGCCGCCCACGTCGACCAGCAGCGCGTGCCCCTCCGCGACCGGCGTGCCGCCGAGGTCGCGCCCGGCCACCAGCGTGACGTACGGCTTGCGTCCGGTCGGTTCCGCGCGCTCCTGGACGCAGGCCGCCCAGGGGCCGCGGGCCAGGTTCGCGGGGCTTGGCAGCGAGTCGGGGGCCTCGGGGATGCCGATGAGGGCGCCGCGCTCGTACTTGGCCAGCGCCTCCCGCGCGACGACGCGCTCCTTGACGTCCTGGGAGGCGAGCACGAGGCGGGCGGAGGCGTAGTTGGCGACGGGGATGAGCCTGCGCTGGTCCTGGCTGTAGACGAACCTCGCGCCGGTCTCACGTTCGATGATCAGCGTGCCGGGCTCCTCCAGCGCCTTCGTGCCGCCCGGGCGCAGCAGCCCGAAGACCGCGAAGCCGACACAGAGCAGGACGGCGACCATGATGCCGGCCAGGAAGCCGATGTTCTGCCGGCGGAGCGGCCATTCGGGCTGGTTCGGCTGGGCGCGCAGGAGCGCCAGGCCGATGCGCTGAACGGTGAGGCGGTACGCCTGATAAAGGTCGCGCTGGCTGTGCAACTCCCGCCCCTTGGATCACATGTCTCCCCTACTTAACCCAATTTATCGGGATAAATGGGGAGAAGCTGTCTGGTTTCGCGATTGAGAATGATCAATGACCAGTGAATGACGGACCTGTTCCGCGCGCCCGGCACGTTACAGGCTGATCATCGTGAATCCGGATACGCGTTATATCACCCCTGACGCGATCGCCAAGGTTCGGCGGGACATCAGGGACGACCTCCTGCCGGTTTTCGACCAGGTCCGCCAGATCCTCGAGGAGAACAGGGCAGTGGGCTTCCCCGGATGGGGACCGCTGGGCGAGTGGACGGTCGGGGAGCTCTACCGGTCGCTGATCGAGTCGTTCCTCCGCGACACCCAGACCGCCCTCGGCGTGGTGCGGAAGTGGGAGGGCGAGGACCTGACCCACGCGGAGGGCAACTGGCGCACCGCCGAGGACCTGATCGTCCAGCGGGTGAAGAAGCCATGAGGCCCAGAGTGGCCGGGCGCGCCAGGGACGGCTCGCCCCTTCGCCTGTCGAAGAACCCGCCCGACCCCGAGGCCGTGCAGGGCATCCTGCGCAAGGCGGCCAGGATGGAGCCGTCGGTCGTCGTCGGCATGCTCGCCACCGTGCCCGCGGTCGCGAACGTGCCCGGTATCTGGGAGGCCGCCGCCAACCTCCAGGCGGGCGCGGGCGGCCGGCTCGACAAGGGCGCGAACAACACGCTGACCATGGTGATCAACAACTCGGGGCAGAGCTGGATCGCCGACGACCAGAAGGCGTTCGCGAGCGCGGCCACCCGGCTGCGGTCCGAGCTCGACGCCTTCCGCACCAACGTGCAGTGGGTGGCGGGGCACGTGGACAGCATCGGCGACGGGTTCATGGTCTACTGGGGGGCCGCGGCCAAGATCGCGCAGGAGACGTACCTGCGGCTGGCCGCGCTGCAGGCGCTCTCGCTGGCGCCGCAGACCAGGCTGGCCGCCCGGGTCGCCATGCGCAGGACGGGGGTCCAGGCGAGCGCGTCGCTGGCCGCCTCGACCAGCACGCTCAAGCGCTTCCTCGGCTCGCTCGGGCTCAAGGACGTGCTGGGCGGCGTCGCGGCGGGCGTCGGCGGCACGGCGGCGGTGCAGCTGGCCTTCATGCGCCCGACCGGAAGCGCGGCGATCGACTTCAACACGGGGGCCATCGACACCGCCAAGGCGGGCACGTTCACCGAGCCTCCGCAGGGGCAGCCGCTCCCGCCCGTCACGCAGTCCTTCCAGTGGACGGTCAAGGCGCCGGGCGGCACCATGAGCCTCGAGGACGTGGTCAAGAACCGCACCTAGCTCACCAGGCCGCGGATGGTCTCGTACACGTCCATCACGGCCAGCGCCAGCGGGATCAGGGCGATCATCAGCAGGATGTCGAAGATGTCGCCCACGCGGCCCCAGAAGGGGGACGGCCGCGCGGACGTGAGCCACAGCGCCGTCCCCACCACGCCCAGGGCGAGCACGACCAGCCCGGGGACGATCCCGTAGAGCACCACGCCGTCCGCCGCCGTGACCACCGCCGCCGCGGCGGGCAGTGCCACCCCCAGCAGGGCCGCGGTCAGCAGCCAGGCCCGCTGGCCGCGGCCCTCGAACACGCGGGCCCGCATGAGCAGCGACAGCGACAGCGCGGCGCTCATCGCGAGCGCGATCCACGTGCCCGCCACCATCAGCAGCGCCTGGGCGGCGAGCACGATCACCGCCACGCCGGCGACCAGCCCCGTGCAGAAGCGGTCGGCGAGCACGGTCTTGTCGATCACCAGCTCGCCGTCCAGGGCGCCGCTCTCGCGGCGCAGCTCCTCCGCCGTGGTCGGCAGCGCGGGCAGCGGCATGCCCGCCAGCCGGAACGACACCGACGGGATCGCCGTGGTCAGCCCCACCGCGAGGGCCGCCAGCACCGCCGCCACCCCGGCCGCGGGCAGGTCGAAGGCCATGACCAGCCCGGACGCCAGCAGCCCGGACAGCGCGGCGGCGGCCACGCCGAGGAACGTCGGCAGCCCCTGGGCCACCGCGAACCCGGTCGCCGTGGCCAGCATCAGCACCACCCCGCAGGCGGACAGCAGGGTGTCCGGCTGGACGACGGCCGCCGACGCCGGTCCGGTCAGGCCCGCGACGAACCCGTACGGCAGGGCCGCGTACCCGATCACCGCGCCCGCCCGCGCGTCGCCGAGGGCCCGCGACAGCGCCACGGCCACCAGCAGCAGGACGAGCGCGACGGCGCCCGCGACCAGAGCCGTGGGCAGCCAGGGCGGGCCGGTCAGCAGCAGCGCGGCGGCCCCCGCGCCCAGCAGGACGGCGGCGGCGCGCAGCCCGTAGGCCCTGGTCGTGGCCGGCTGCCAGCGGCCGGTGCGCTCCAGCACGCCGGCCGCGACCGCGTCTGCGACGTCGTCGAAGGCGATCTCCGGCAGCTCGTGGCCGCGCGGCCGCAGGTGCAGCATCTCGCCGTCGTGCACGGCGAGCTCCGACAGGGTGGCGTTCACGTCGAACGGCGGGTCGCCCAGGCGCTGGAGCACCCAGCCGCCGTGGGCCAGGCCCGCCTCCGCGAGCCCTTCGCCGGCGACGCGCAGCAGGGTGGGCAGCATGTTGCCGAGCGGGACATCCGGCGGCAGGCCCAGGTCCAGGAATCCACGCGGGGTCACGACGGTGACCCGGCACAGGTCGGTTCCGGTGGCGCTCACCCGGACGAGTGTATGGACCGGACACCGAACGCGACGGGTGTAATACGTACAGGAATTTTGAAATATCGCCTGTTTCACTACGTCAGCGGCTTGTATGGCCTCGTGAGCGGCAGCCTGATCGTGGTCCGCAGGCCCGAGCGGCGCCGGCCACCCGAGCCCCCCGGCGGCGAGATCCTGCTGGAGTCTCCGCCGGAGATCCCCGAGACGGTGACGGGCGGCGGGCTGACGCAGCTCCTGACGTACCTGCCGATGCTGGCGGGCGCGGGCGCGATGGCGCTGATGTTCACCGGCGGCTCCACGAACAACCCGATCATGCTGGTCTCCAGCGGCCTGTTCGCAGTCTCGATGATCGGCATGACCGTGGGCCAGATGATGCGCGGCGCGGGCGAGCGCAAGAGCCAGCTCAACGGCCAGCGCCGCGACTACTACCGCTACCTGGAGCAGGTCAGGAAGCGGGTGCGGGCCGCCGCCGCGCAGCAGCACAAGGCCATGACCTGGAACCATCCCGACCCGGCCGCCCTGTGGTCGTTGGTGATGACCACCCGGCTGTGGGAGCGGCGGCCCCGCGACGACGACTTCGCCCAGGTCAGGATCGCCACCTCGGCGCAGCGGCTGGCGCTGCCGATGATCCCGCCGGAGACCAGGCCGATCGAGGACCTCGACCCGGTGACGGCGGGCGCGCTGCGGCGGTTCGTCCGCACGCACGCCACCGTTCCCGGGCTGCCGGTGGCGCTGGCGCTGCACTCGTTCGCCAGGATCGTGATCACGGGTGACCCGGCGGCGGCGCGCGGGCTCGTACGGGCCCTGCTGGCCCAGGCGGCGGCGCTGCACGCGCCGGAGGACCTGCGGATCTCGGTGTGCGCGGGCGCCGAACGGGCGCGCGAGTGGGAGCCGGTCAAGTGGCTGCCGCACGCCCTGCACCCCACGGAGGAGGACGGGGCGGGGCCCGTGCGGCTGGTCGCGGGGGACCTGGGCGAGCTGGACGACCTGCTGGGGTTCGAGCTGAAGGACCGGCCGCGCTTCAGCAAGGGGCTCTCGGCGGACGCGCTGCCGTACCACGTGATCGTCGTGGACGGCGGCACGGTGCCCGCGGGCAGCCAGCTCGGCCTGGACGTCATCGAGGGCGTGACCGTGATCGACGTCGGCGGCGCCACCGCGCAGGTGCCCGCGCAGCTCACGCTGCGGCTGGAGGTCGGCGCGGACGAGGTGGTCAGGGTCGCCGAGGACGAGCTCGGCAAGGAGGTCAGGTCGGTGCTGGGGCGGCCGGACCGGCTGGACCCGCCCGCGTTCGCCGCCCTGGTCAGGCAGCTCGCGCCGATGCGGACCGGCTCGGGAGCCGGCGCGGAGGAGGTGCGGGACGTGTTCGCCACGAACACGACGCTCACCGACCTGCTCAGGATCGGCGACGCGCGGCGGCTGGCGCCCGCCCAGACGTGGCAGCCCCGCCCGGTCAGGAACCGGCTGCGGGTGCCGCTCGGCCTGGGCGCCGACGGGCGGCCCGTCGAGCTGGACATCAAGGAGGCCGCCCAGGGCGGCATGGGCCCGCACGGCCTCGTGGTCGGCGCGACCGGCTCCGGCAAGTCGGAGCTGCTGCGCACGCTCGTGCTCGCGCTGGCGATCACGCACTCCTCCGAGACCCTGAACTTCGTGCTCGTCGACTTCAAGGGCGGCGCCACCTTCCTCGGGCTCGACACGTTGCCGCACGTCTCGGCGGTCATCACGAACCTGGAGGACGAGCTGCCGCTGGTGGACCGCATGCACGACGCGCTCCACGGCGAGCTGGTGCGCCGCCAGGAGCTGCTGCGGGCCTCCGGCAACCACGCCTCGCTGCGCGACTACGAGCAGGCCCGCGAGCAGGGGGCGAAGCTGCGCCCGCTGCCGACGCTGTTCATCGTGCTGGACGAGTTCAGCGAGCTGCTGTCGGCCAAGCCGGAGTTCATCGAGCTGTTCGTGATGATCGGGCGGCTCGGCCGGTCGCTGGGCGTGCACCTGCTGCTGGCCTCGCAGCGGCTGGAGTCGGGACGGCTGCGCGGGCTTGACACGCACCTTTCGTACCGGATCGGCCTGCGGACGTTCTCGGCGGCCGAGAGCCGGGCTGTGCTGGGGGTGGCGGACGCGTACTCGCTGCCGCCCGAGCCGGGCAACGCGTACCTGATGTTCGAGACCACGGGCATGACGCGGTTCAAGGCGGCGTACGTGTCGGGGCCGTACCAGGTGGCCACGGCGCAGGGGCCGGCGGTGACGGCGCGCGCCGGGCACCGCGGGAAGATCGTCTGGTACGGGCCGGAACGCGTGCCGATGCCGCCCGTGGAGCAGTTGCCGCCTGTGGTGGAGGAGAACAAGGGGCGGAAGGACAGCCTGCTGGAGATCGTGGTGGGGCGGCTGGCCGGGCAGGGGCCCGCGGCGCACCCGATCTGGCTGCCGCCGCTCAAGGAGCCCGCCTCGCTCGACCGGCTGCTGCCGTCCGTCGAGGCCACGCCGGAGCACGGGCTGACGGCCGCGGGCACCGGCCAGGACCGGCCGGGGCGGCTGCACGCCGTGGCGGGGATCGTGGACAGCCCGTTCGACCAGCGGCGGGACCCGTACTGGCTGGATCTGTCGGGAGCGGCGGGCCACGTCGCGATCGTCGGCGCGCCGCAGACCGGCAAGAGCACGCTGCTGCGCACGCTGATCGCCTCGCTCGCGCTCACGCACACCCCCAAGGAGGCGCAGTTCTACTGCCTGGACTTCGGCGGCGGCACGCTGTCGTCGCTGGCCGGGCTGCCGCACGTCGGCGGGGTGGCCAACCGGCTGGACGCCGACGCCGTGCGCAGGACGGTCGCCGAGGTCAAGACGCTGCTCGACCGGCGCGAGCGGCTGTTCGTCGAGCGCGGGATCGACTCCATGGCCACCTACCGGCGGATGGTCGCCTCGGGTGCCTACGAAGGCGACGGCTGGGGCGACGTGTTCATCGTGGTGGACGGCTGGGCGATCCTGCGCCAGGAGTACGAGCTGCTCGAACCCGACCTCGGCGACCTGGTCACCCGGGGCCTGGGGTTCGGCATCCACGTGATCGGCACCGCGAACCGGTGGATGGAGTTCAGGGCCGGGGTGCGCGACCTGCTCGGCACCCGGCTGGAGCTGCGGCTCGGCGACTCCTTCGACTCGGAGATCGACCGCAAGGCGGCCTCGAACGTGCCCGAGCGGGCCCCCGGGCGCGGGCTCACCCGCGAGTCCCTGCACTTCCTGGCCGCGCTGCCGCGCATCGACGGCCGCTCCACCGTGGACGACCTCGCGGACGGGGTCGCCGCCCTGGTCGAGGCCGCGGCGGCGGCCTGGCGCGGGCATCCGGCGCCGCCCGTGCGGCTGCTGCCCGCCCTGCTCCCCGCGCACACCCTGCCCGCTCCCCCGGAGACCAGCACTGGCACCGGCACCCGGATCCCGATCGGGATCGACGAGGCCGCGCTGGCGCCCGTACTGCTGGACTTCGAGGCCGACCCGCACTTCGTGGTGTTCGGCGACACCGAGAGCGGCAAGACCAACCTGCTGCGGGTGATCGCCCAGGGCATCGCGAGCGGGAAGACGCCGCTGGAGGCGCGCTTCCTCGTCATCGACTACCGGCGCTCGCTGCTGGACGCGACCGACACCGAGCACCGGATCGGGTACGCGGCCTCCAGCGCCGCCGCCGCGGAGCTGCTCAAGGGCGTCCACGAGGTGATGCAGACGCGGCTGCCGCCGCCGGACCTCACCTCGGAGCAGCTGCGGACGCGGAGCTGGTGGACCGGCCAGGACCTGTACGTCATCGTGGACGACTACGACCTCGTGGCGACCTCGGCCAACCCGCTGGCCGTGCTCGGCGAGCTGCTGCCGCAGGCCCGCGACATCGGGCTGCACCTGGTCCTGGCGCGCGCCATGGGCGGGGCCGGGCGGAGCATGCTGGACCCGATCGTGCGGCGGCTGAAGGAGATGAACTCGCCCGCCGTGATGCTGTCGGGCCCCCGGGACGAGGGCCAGCTGTTCGGGAACGTGCGCCCCCGGCAGCTCCCGCCGGGGCGCGGGCTCTACGTGGACCGGCGGTCGGGCGAGAAGCTCGTCCAGACCGCCTACCTGGACCCGGGTTCCTAGCTAGCGGTCGAGGTCGCGCTCGATGCGGCCCAGCTCGGCCACCGCCTGGTCCATGGCCTGCTCGTACGCCTCCCGCGCGTCCCGCATGCGCAGGTCGGCCGGGTTGTCCTCGGCGGCCAGGTCCAGCGGGCCGTCCCCCAGGACGTCCCCGAGGAGCTCGGTGGACTTGGCCTGCATGTCGGACAGGGCGTCGGCGATCAGCACCAGGATCGTCTCGGCGAGGCGCTGCGAGCCCCAGCGCATGGCCCTCGGGTCGATGTCCAGCCCGGTGACCCCCTGCGCCGAGCACTCGACCCGTACCAGTTTGTCTGGGTCCTGCGCGGCCCCCTTGACCGTGAGGACCTGCTCGTACAGGTCGTCCAGCCCGCCCGCGGGCCGCTGGGCCTCGGCGATCAGCCGGTCCAGGGCACTCTCGTCGAACGTCGTCACGGCTTGACCTCCGGAGTCGTTTCAAGTCTTGTGCCGCTGAACTGGTCGGCGACCGCCGACTGCCCCATCGCCCCGGCCGTGAGGGCCGCGGCGCCGCCCAGGACCACCTGTTTGCGGGGCGACATCTGCACCAGCTTCTGCGCCACCTTGCCCAGCACGCCCTTGCCGCCCTCCGCGAAGGCCCGCGCCCTGGCCGCCATCGCCCCGGCCTGATGGTCCGCCCGGCGGCCGAACCCGGTGGCGGCCACCTCCGCGGCGACCCTGGTGAACGGATTCATCTGGGCGACCTTGTGCATCACCCCGGCCGTGAGGATGCTCGCGCCGGTGAGGAAGACGGCCTTGCCGAGGACGTCGTACACGTCGGCCGTGAGGCGCAGGGTGTCGGCCGACGCCTTGGGCGAGGCGGACTTGTCCGCGGCGTCGTCGGAGTACTCCTGCACGGTGCCCTTGTAGAGCTCGGCGCTGGGGGCGGTCCACTCGACGTTCTTGACGGAGCCGTCCACGACCTGCGGGTGCGCCCGCAGGTAGCCGGTCAGCTCGTCCCACCCCTCGGCCGCCGCCCGCTGCTGGGCGGTGTCGCCGTACATGAGGGGCAGGACCAGGGTGGCGTACCGGGCGCGGTTCCAGCCGAGGAGCACGGAGCCGGTCGCGGCCATCGCCGAGCCCTCGATGACGGACCACGGTTGTTCGAGCATGTTCACGTCCTGGTGATGTTCGCGGCCGCCTGACCAGCGGTGCCGTCGCCGTCCACATAGGTGTTGGCCGTGCTGTACGCCTTGTCGTGGATGCCGGCCACCTCGGCCCGCTTGGCCCGCAGATAATCTTGCGCGGCCTTCCTGACGTCGTCGAACGCCTGCCCCAGCGAGAAGCCGAGCACGCCGAACGCGCCGTAGGCGCCGGCGGAGAGATCGACGTAGCCGATGGCCGAGTACATCCGCTCCAGGTCCCGCATGGGAGCGGCGGCCATGTTGCGGCCCATCTGCCGGATGGATTCGACCTGCGCCGCCACGGATTCGTCGGACATGGCTCACCCCACCACCGGCGGGCCGTGGACGACCTCGGGGCGGAAGAAGTCGTCGTCGCTCTTCGCCGCGATCGGCCTGCGGGTGTTCTGCCCGCCGTCCGCGGCGGCGCCCATGGGCAGGAACGGCACGCCGCCGGACGCCGTCGCACCTGGCTCGGCCCCTGCCACGGGCGATCTGGCCGGGGGCCATGAGCCGTCCACGACCGGGACGCTGCCCGGCCGCACGGACGGCCCGGCCGGCTCCTGGGCGGCGCTGGTGCGCGGGTCGGCGGGGCGGCTCTGATAGGGGTCCGCCGGGTGGCCCGGGTCGGTGGCCGCCGGGCGGTTCGTGCCCAGGTCGCCCGGCGGCCTCGCGGTCCTGGCAGGGGTCGTCCCCGTGGTGCGGGGGTCGCGCCCGGCCGGGGCGGGGGCCGTGCCGGGGGACGGCGGCGGCCCGGCGGGCGGCGTGTTCCCGGCCGGGCCGGGCCGCCCGGCTCCCATGACGGGCCCGCCGGCGGGCGGCACGCCCGGCGAGCTCGCCAGGGAGGCGGGCGGTGACGTCCCCGCGGGCGCACCCGGCACCGCAGCTTGGCCGGGTAGCGGGCCCGCGGGAGTCGATGGGTGGCCGGGCGTGCCGGCCAGATCGGTGCGGGACCGCACCGGGATCGTGCTCTCGTACGGCAGGTCGCCCCCCTGCGCCGGCCCCGGGACGGGGTCGACCGGCGGCGGCAGGTAGGGGGCCGGCGAGGCCAGTTCCGCGTCCCACGCCAGCCGGTCCGGCATGGCCGTGTACGCCCGCTGGTAGGCGCCGTTGAGCTGCTGCATGAAGGCCCGCGCGTCCGCGTCCGGATCGTTGAGCGGCTGCATCGACCCCGCCCCCATGCCGCTCGCCTCCACCCAGTACTCCTGCTGCTCCGTGGCCTTGTCGAAGCGTTCCTTCGCCGAGGTCAGCTCGCCGCTCATCGTCTCCAGCCCGGGAGGCAGGCCGTCCACGCCGTTCCGCAGCGACTGCAGGTAGGTCTGGAGCCGGTTCATGCGCGTGAGCATGGCCCTGGCGGACTCCCCGCCCCAGTTCCCGTCTGCCACCAGACGCGCCGCGCTGTCACCCAGCGCCGCGATCGTGTCGGTGAGCAGCTGGGACGTCTTCTTGTACGCGTCCACGACCGGCGCGAACTCCTCCGGCCTGGTCCCCATGACCAGCCGCCGGATCTCCTCGCGCCCGCCGTACGCGTTGACGTTCCCGCCCTGCAGGCAGCCGTCCTTGATCGGTCGTGGTTCCGGCAACGCATCCCCTCGAATCACGTACGCGGCACCGCGCCGGCGGCCCGCTGGTCGGCGTCCCGCACGGTGTTCGCGGTGGCGGCCAGGTCGTCGACGATCCGCTGGACCTGCTCCATGACGAACTGCAGCGAATCGCCCGTCGCCACCCGGGCCCTGCGCGCGGTCTCGCCGTACCCCTGGGCGATGTCCCAGCTCCCCGGCGCGGCCGGCGACAGGTCGGGCACCTGGTACGCGGCCGTCCGCAACCGGGGCAGCAGGCCGTCGCCGAGCTTGCCGGCCACGTCGAGGAGGGCCTCCGGCCTGCACCTGGCCGTGTCGCCCGCGGTGGCCGGGTCGATGAGCGGCTGATCCACCGGCCTCAGGTGCCCCAGCGGCGGATGTTGACCGCCTCCGCGTCGCGCATGATCTCCGTCGCGTCGTGCAGGGCGGGGCCGAAGCGCTGCATGGTGTCACCCATGGCCACGACCGCGTTGTTCCACTGCTCCTTGGCGGTCCGGTAGACCTCCTTGGCGGAGCCGTCCCAGGTTTCCAGGACCTTGAGGTCGTCTTCGAGGTCGGCCAGTTCGCCGACCAGATTCGCGTAGGCCCGGCCGAGCTCCGACGCGATCTCGTCCATCTCGTCGAAATTGGCGAGAATAATGTCTCCGCCACCCGTCATGGTGATTCTCCGTTCCTCAGAGCTGGCCGCCGCCGAGCGCGGCCTTGAGCTTCGTGGCGACCTCGCTGGCCTGAGTGTTCGCCTCGGTGTAGGTGATGCCCGAGCTCTTGAGGTTCTCGGCGATCGCGTGCAGCGCGTCGATGACCTTCTTGAACTGCGGGTTCCACTCGTCGAGGACCTGGCGGTAGACGTTCGCGGACTCGCCTTGCCAGGCGGCGCCCAGCGTCGTGGGAATCTGGGTGAGCCTGTTGTGAATCTGCGTGATGTTCTGATGGGCGATGAGCGCGCGTTCGGCCGCGCTATGTTGGCTGCCCTCTTGATAACGTGTCGGCTCTGCCACGTGCACCTCTCGGATCTCGTGAACCCGAATTTTCGACCGGGTTTCCGTACTGCGAATCAAATTAAATGTGTCAAAGCGGGCAGGGCTACGATTTCAATTTTCCTGTAAATGTTGTGGCCCCGCCGGCCCGCCAGCCCCTGCGACGGGCCCTGGGCAGCGTCAACGCCAGGAACACCACCAGCGCGGTGGCCCCCACCGCGCCCGCCGTGATCGCCACCGCGACGCCGCGCGTGCGCGGGTCCGGCACCGGGGCCCTGGCCAGCACGATCGGCGGCGCGGCGGGCGCGCTCTCCTCGGTGGCGGGCAGCACCGAGGTGACCGCGAGCAGCGGGTTGACCAGCCCGGCCCCGGTCCCGGCCGCGCCGCCGCCCTCCGCCGTGCGCTCCAGCCGGCGCTTGACCTGCCAGTGGTCGAGCTCGGGGTGCCGGGCCCTGACCAGGGCGGCGACGCCCGCCACGAAGGGGGCGGCGAAGCTGGTGCCGTCCAGCTCCGTACGGTAGCCGCCGCCGGTCCAGGCGCTCGTGATCCCGGCTCCGGGGGCGGTCACCGAGATGCGGGTCACGCTGTTGGAGAACTCCGACTTGCCGCCGTCCGGCGAGGCCGAGCCGACCGCGATCACCCCGGGGTACTCGGCCGGGTACGCGGGCGTGACCGCGCCGTCGTCCTGGCGCACGTTGCCCGCGGCGGCCACGATCACCGCGTCCTTGGCCTGCGCGTACGCCACCGCGGCCTTCAGCGCGGGATGGTCGTGGGCCTGCACGGACACGTTGATCACGTCCGCGTTCAGGTCCGCGGCGCGCCTGATGCCCTGGGCCAGCCTGGACACGTCGCCCGAGCTCCCCTCGGTCTGCTTGATCGACAGGATCCGCGCGGCCGGCGCGACCCCCATGACGGGCACGCCGCGCGAGGTGAGGTCGCGGCCCGCGATGATCCCGGCCACTGCCGTGCCGTGCCCGACGCAGTCGCGCAGGTCCGTGCCCGTGAGGTCGACCTGGGCGGTGACGGCGCCCGCGAGCTGGGGGTGGGCGGCGTCCACGCCGCTGTCCACGACGGCGACGGTCACCCCCTCGCCCCTGGTGAAGCGCCAGGCCCGCTCGAACCTCAGCCGCTCCTGCGGCCACGGCTTGCCGGTGACCTCCGCCACCCCGGGCTCGGGCTCGCACGAGACCACGCGCGTGGGCCCAGGAGTCGGCCCAGTGGTCGGCGCGGTGGTCGGCGCAGCGGTCGGCCCGGTCGTCGCCCCCGGAGTCGGCGCTGTGGTCGGTGCGGAAGTCGGCCCCGGAGTCGGCGCAGCACTCGACCCAGCGGTCGGCGCTGGGGTCGGGGTGAGCGTCAGCACCAGGCCGATGGCCGCGGCGCCGAACCAGGAGAAGGGCACGGTACGGCAGTCTGCCGACATTTCCGGTATCTAGCTGGTCTCTTAGAAATATCTTGAAATGAAGCGCCGCCGGGTGGAGCGCGGGATAGGCAAGTGTCGGTATGTCCTTCGACCGCGGAGAGGAAGCATGTCGACACCTGCGCCCGAGGGAGGCGACGCGCACGGCAACCCCAGGCCGGGACTCGGCCTGTCGGTGTACCAGCGGCCGCAGATCAACCAGACGTACGAGGGCGGTTTCAGCGGCACCGAGTACGACTTCGATCCGGACAACATCGAGGAGTCGTACGCCGACCACATCCACTTCCACCGCAACGGCGACTATCCGCCCGAGACGCCCAGGACGCCGACGGACGCCGACCGCGAGGCCCTGCTGGCCCGCAACCCGGTGGACCCGGGGACGGCGAAGAAGGAGATGTTCATCAAGGTCGGCGAGTACGAGGACCCGGCCACCGGCAAGCCGCTCCCGTCGTCGCCCGTGGAGCAGCTCCGCCAGGACCTCAAGCGCCTGCAGGGGGAGTTGGGCGGCCAGAGTCTCAAGGTCCGGCTCACGCTCGCCGGGCTGACGGATCGCGACCTCGGCAACTGGCAGGCCGCCGCCGACATGAAGGCGACCACCGACAAGGCGCACAGCACGCTGGACGCCGCCATCAACCGGGTCTACTCGGTGTACGCGGCAGTGGTGCAGGCGCTCGACGACACCGTCAAGACCGCCAAGAGCGCCGACCAGTCCATCGCGGGCGGGCTGCGCACGCGTACCTGACGGGGGACGGAATGACCGACTACTGGACAGATGCGCTCAAGGACACCCGGGCGCCGCAGATCGACGACATCGGGCCCACCGCCAACGGCGACTCGGACAGCAGCGACGGCGTCGCCGCCCTGATCCAGGGCACCAACCCGGGCCGCGTCGCCGACGCGGGCAGGCGGTACAAGGAGATCGCCGAGATGTGCGCCGATTCCGTGGAGCTGCTGCACAACCAGGCCGGGCGCATCGCGGAGACGCTGGGCGGCGAGTCCCTGCAGAAGATCTTCGAGACCGTCGGCGAGCTGCAGCGCGACCTCGCGCGCATCAGCATCGCCGCCGACTCCGTCGGCGTGCCCCTGGAGTGGTACGGCGCCCAGGTGCTCCCCTGGTTCCAGAACAACGTGCCGCGGACGGGCAGCGTCGGCCTCGACGACGACATCGGCGACGCCTTCGGCAGCGATACCAACGGCCATGCGCTCGCCCGCCATCACCTGCGGCAGCTCAACAGGTTCATGGGGGACGTGTACGGGTCCATCGCGGGCTATGTGGAACAGCGTTCCTCGGCTCCGCAGGTGGGGATGACCGACCCGTCCCTCGGGACCGGACCGGCGCTGCCGGCCGGCCTGACCGGCAGCCCCTACGCGGGCTCCAACCTGGGCTCCCCGTACGCGACCTCCGGTCTCGGCCTGCCGAGCACCCCGTCCGGCCTCGACACCCCCGGCCTCCAGGACCCGTCCCCGCAGAACCCGTCGCTCCAGGACCCCTCGCTGAAGGATCCCTCGCTCAAGGATCCGTCGCTGCAGGACCCCTCGTTGAAGGACCCCTCGCTCCAGAGCCCGCAGACCCCGGACCTGAAGAGCCCCGAGCTGAACAACCCCAACCTGCCCCAGACGCCCACCACGACACTCGCGAGCCAGCCGCCCCAGACGGCCCTGCCGCAGACGAACCTGCCGCCCGCCGTGACCACCGGCCAGCCCACCAGCGGCGGCCCCGGCACCTTCCCGGGCAGCGCCCCGGCCACGCAGCTCAGCGGCTCGGGATCGCCCGCGGGCGGCGCGGGCCGGCTGGGCGCCGCCGGCATGCCGATGGGCATGATGCCGCCGATGATGGGCGGCGGCCAGAACGGGAACGAGCGGGACCGCGACAAGACCAGGCTCCCGATGGTGGAGGACGAGGCGTTCGAGACCGATGACATGGGCGGCCCGTCCGTGATCGCATGACGGTGACGACCGAGCGGGTCCGCGGCTACCGGCTGCTGGAGCGGGCCGGCCAGGACGGCCCGTGGACCGCGCATCTCGCGCAGAGCGCGACCACGGGTGCCGAGGTGCTGGTCAAGACCCTCACGTGCCACCGGGTGGACCGGCGGGCGCTGAAGCGGATCGTGCGCGGCTTCGGCTTCCCCGAGGCGCTGGCGGCCCACGACGGCGTGATCCCGGTGCTGGAGGTGGGGGCCACCGGCGACGGGCGGCCGTACCTGGTGACGCCGCTCCACGGCGGCATCACGCTCGCCGAGCGGCCGGGGCGGAGCCTGCCGATGCCGCCCGACCAGGCGGTGGGACTGCTGCGGGCGGTGGCGGGCACGCTCGCGGCGACGCACGCGGCAGGGGGCGCGCACGGCCGGGTCACGCCCGGGAACGTCATCATGGCCGGTCGCGGGGTGATGCTCACGGGGTTCGCCATGTCCGCGCTGATGTCGATCGTTGAGCTGCCCGACGGCACCCTCCCGTCGGTGCACGCGGCGCCGGAGGAGCTGGAAGGCCGCCCGCCGGTGCCGGCCTCCGACGTGTACTCGCTCGGGTCGATGGTGTACGAGCTGCTGGCGGGACGGCCCGCGTTCCCGCTGGACGGGGCGGGGGGCACGGCCAAGTTCGCGCTCGGGGTGCTGACGGAGGCGCCGCCGCCGCTCCCGCCCGCGGTGCCGGCGGACCTGGCCGAGACCCTGCTGAAGGCGATGGCCAAGGACCCGGACGCCCGCCCGACGGCCGCCGACCTGGCCGCCGTCGCCCCCATCACCGCCCCACCCCTGACGGCCCGCCTGCCCCTCGGAGACCCGAACCGCCTGCCCACGGGCGACGCGAGCCAGCCCGCAACCGCCCGCCTGCCCCTCGGGGACGCGGGCCAGCCCCTCACCTCGCGCCTCCCCTCCCCCACGCCGGAGGACTCGGGGCCGGCGGAGCGGTCGGGGCCGCGTGAGCTGGTCTGGACGGTGGATCCCGACCGTTCCCAGGTCAGGCCGCCCACCGGCCCCCAGCCCTTCTCCCAGCCTCAACCCGAGGTCTCCGCCCCCCACGCACCCGCCGCCGAGCCGGGCCGGAGCAGCCGGGTCCCGCTGCTGGTCACCACGGCCTCGGTGCTGGCCGTACTGGCGGGCGTGGGCAGCGTGGCACTGGCGATGAACGGCCGGCCAGGCGTCGACACCCCGCAGCCCGTAGGCGCGACCGCCGCCGCACCCGACACCGGCGTCACCGCGACCCCCGGCACGCCACCCCAGGCCGACCACCAGCCGACGGACCGGTCGACAGAGCAGCCGGCCGACCAGCGGACACCACCGGGCGAGACACCGCCGGGCAAGACCCCGCCGCAGCCGTCCGAGCAGCCCGCGCGCCGCCAGACCGTCGACCCCGCGGCGGTGGCCGCGTACCGCCCCAAGAGCCTCAAAGTGGTCTCCGACAACGGCACCACGGTGACGCTCGCATGGAAGGCGGTGCGCAAGAGCGGCTATCCCGTGGTGATCCAGCAGGCCCCGGGCGACCGACTGGTGTCGGCGGCGAGCGGCGGCAACACCTACACCCTGGGCGGCCTGGACCCGGTCACGGGCTACTGCTTCAAGGTCGGCGCCGTGGTCGCCCTGGGCCAGCCCTCGTCGGTGGCGTGGTCGTCGGCCCTGTGCATCCGCGGCGCCGCGGAGACGAGCCCGGGCGGCCAGGACGACCAGGTCCAGCCCCCGATCGTGCTCCCCCTGGCCACCCCGCCGCCCTCCTGAGCCGGGCTATCCCACCAGGGACCGCGGCGACAGGCGGTGCGCAATCCTGGTCGCGAGGCCGACCTGCCGCCGCACCAGCGCGTCCACCCCGCCGAAGTGGCGCCAGGCGAGGTCGGCGTCGGCCTGGTCCACGGGCGCCGCCCCGAACGTCGCCAGGTTCGCCAGGTCGGCGAGCGTCGTGAGCGGCTCCCGCGCGGCGGCGCCCAGCGCGGACTCGGCCAAGGACGCCACCTCGCCGGCCGTCAGCGCGTCCGAGGGCACCGGGATCCCGGCCACGCGCAGCCTGGCCACGGTCTGCCGCCACGCCCCGACGACCCGGGCGGCGGGCGCGGCGGCCCGGCGGCGGCGCATCCGTCTCAGCGGCGGCACGACGAGCACCGCGAGGACGTACGCCAGGAGCGCGGCGGCGGCCACGGCCACCCAGAGGAGCGGGCCCGCGGAGCCGCCGGGGCGGGGCGCCGGGGTCGGGGTGGACCGGTTGGCGGCCGTAGGGGTCGGTTTGGGCTCGGAGGAGTCGCTGTTGATCGCCTGCTCGATCTCCCGCGCCTGCTTCGGCGCGCCCTCGGCCACGTCGCCGCCCCCTCCCGAGCGCGTACGCGAGGGCGTCGGGTAGAACGGCACCCACCCGATCCCCTCGAACTCGACCTCGGCCCAGGCCAGCACGTCCCCGCCGCGCACCTGCCGCACCCCGCCGGAGCCCGATCCCGGGCGGAAGCCCACGACGATCCGGCTCGGCAGCCCGATCGCGCGGGCCAGCAGCGCGAACGAGGCGGCGAACTGCTCCGTCGTCCCCCTGCGCGACTCCGTCAGGAAGAACTCGATGCTGCGGTAGCCGTGCCCGGGAGCCGAGTTGACGTCGTTCACCGCGTGCTTGCGCAGGTAGGCGGCCAGCCGGGCGGCCCGCTGCGTCGGGTTCTGCGCCCCGGCCGTGGCCCGGCGGGCGATGGCGAGGAGGCGGGCCCGCTGCGGCGGCGTACGGCCGTCCGGCCCGTCCGGCAGCCGCAGCGCGGCCGGGTCGGCGGCGGGGGCGGCCGCCCGCAGATCCTCCGCCGTGTAGTGGCGGATCCCCGAGGTCACCTCGTACGTCATGCCCTCGCGCGCCTGCGTGCTCGCCAGCATGCCGGTCGCGGGATCGACCACGATGCCCGCGCCCTTCGCCAGCGTCGGACGGTCGGCGGCGGGCAGCCACGGGCCCGGGAGCTTCTGCAGGGTGAACCGTTGCGTGACCGGGTCTCCGCCGCCCTCCTGCCCCGGCACCCGCCCGCCCGTGGGGACGAACCCCGCGCCCGACGTCCACGTGACCCCGTCGAAGGTGTCCAGGACCGCCAGGCGCAGGTTCGCCTCGGAGGGGGTGGCGACCGTGAACAGCTCGCGCTGCGGGTTCTGCAGCCAGGCCGACACCTGGTCGAGCGCGCTCACGCCGCTGATCGGCCGTGGCGGGGGCTGCTCGACGAGCCGGCGCACGTCGTACGGGTGGGAGGCCATGGGCAGGGCGGGCGCCGCGATGACGGCGGCCAGCACCAGGGCGGCCAGCAGCGGCACGCCCACCGCGGCCGTCCCCGCCGACCTGGCCGCCCTGACCAGGCCGAGCAGCAGGGTGAGCCCGGCGAACGCCGCCGCGTACGGCACCACGGACCCGCCCCCGGCGACCCCCAGCACGACCGCGACGGCGAGCACGGGGAGCGCGGCCAGGGCGGGCAGCATGACGGCCCTGGACCGCAGCGCGATCTCGGCCCCGGCCAGGGCGGCGGCCCAGACCAGGAAGCTGACCAGCACGATGGCCGTGCTGTCGGGCGCCGCGGGGAGAATCGTGGTCAGGAGCCGGCCGCCCGCGTCGCGCACGCCGAGCAGGGCCGCGCGCACGGCGGCCGGGCCGGGCAGGAACCCGAGCCAGGCCTCCGACCTGAAGAGGGTCGCCGACACCGCCACCAGCCAGCCCAGCACGCTGACCGGGACCGTTCCCCACAGCGGCAGCCGCCCGTGCAGCAGCAGCGACAGCACGCACGGCACCCCGGCGGCCACCCCGACCACGGGGAGCAGGGCGGCCGGCGCGAACACCCCGTCGAACGCGAGCCCGGCCGTCGCGGCCAGCAGCGCCACGACCCCCACGGACGCCAACCCGCGCACCGCCGACCCCGGCCCACGTGCCCCGGCCCCCGACGCCCCCGGCCCGGCGTCCGGCGACGTCGCGGTGCGCCCCTGTGGCACCGCGACGTCGCCGGGCGCCGGGCGGGCTATCGGGGCCATGCCGCCGCCAGCTCCGCCAGGTCGCTGACCTCGATGACCGTCACCCCGGCCGCCGCCGGCCGCCCGCCCTCCACCGGGTCGCCGACCCGCACGAACAGCACCTCGTCGAAGCGGCGCCGCACGGCGGCCGCGTCCGTGAGGCTCGCGAACGTGCCGCTGACCAGCACCAGCGCCCCGCCCGAGCCCGCCCGCCGCAGGGCGTGGAGCGGCGCGTCCGCCTGCTCGGAGCGCTCCACCACGGCGAGCCGGTCCAGGACCTCCTCGGCCTCGCCCGGCCCGCCCTTGGCGTGCAGCAGTTCCCCCTCCCCCGTGAGCAGCCGCACGGGGAACCGGTCGCGCGTCACGGCGCAGGCCACCGACGCCGCCACGTCCACGGCCAGCTCGAACTCGTCGTCCCCCTCGTACGAGGAGCGCCGGGTGTCCAGGACGGTGACGGTGCTCGGCAGGTTGACGTCGGTCAGCTCCTTGACCATGAGGACGCCGGTGCGGGCCGTGGAGCGCCAGTGGACGTGCCGCAGGTCGTCGCCGATCACGTAGTCGCGCAGCCCGTTGAAGCTGATCGCCCCGCTCGGCGCGGAGCGCGAGTCGAGCCCGTCGAGGTGCCGCCGGCGGCCGGCGTGCGGGGGCGCGAGCGGCACCGTACGCGGCCGGACCAGGAGCAGGTCGGTGCGCCCGTACGCGATCGAGCGCCGCGCCAGCCCGAACGGGTCGGTGCGGTCGAGCAGCAGCGGCCCGACGGGCGTCTCCCCGCGCCGCCGGGTGAGCAGCCGGTACGACACCGTCCGCGCGGTGTCGCGCGCCAGCACCGGCACCTCGACCGTGACGGACGTGCCCCGGCAGGTGTCGCGGGCCACCAGCCCGGCGTGGCGCCGGCGGCCGGTGTTGCGCACGTGCAGGAGGGCCACCGCGGGCTCGCCCCTGGCCACCTTCACCGGCGTCAGCTCCCGGCGCACGTCCAGCCCGGCGCCCCGGAGCGTCCACAGCGCGCTCGCGCCCACGGCGGCCAGCCCCGCCACGGCGAGGACCGCCGCCTGGGTGTACCCGAACGGCGCCCCCACGGCGTAGACCAGCACCGATGCTGCCGCCAGGCCCCATCCCGCCCTGGTGATCATTCGCACTCCCAGAGCGGGGCCGCGGGGAAGCCCCCCTTCGGGGTGGCCATCAGCACGTCGTTGAGCCAGCCGTTGCCCCGGCTGGACTCCACCTTGTTCCAGACGTCGCTGCTCAGGCCCGTGTCCGTGTCGGTGAAGGCGGCGCCCTTCTGCTGGCATAGCACGGTCATCGTGATGTACTCGCCCTTGGGGATGCGCCCCGCCTCGCCGCCGCCGCCGGGCCCGGGCCGGATCAGCGTGTCCCTGTCGTTGTTGTTGGCGTTGTTGAACTGCGCGGACGGCGGGCGCAGGTCGGCCGTGGCCTCCGCGCGGTCCTCGCTCTCGCCCGCCGCGTTCTTGGCCCGCAGCGTCCAGGTGTAGGACTGGCCGTTCTTGAGCCCGGTGACCTCGGCGCCGGTGCCGTCGGAGGTCGCCGGGTGGCTGCCGGGGCCGTCCAGGGTGTAGCTGACGCCGCCGTCCTTCGCGTTCTCCGGGGCCGACCAGGTCAGGTCGGCGCCGTGGTTCTTGGCCTTGGCGGTGAAGCCGGACGGCCGGCCCGGCGCGACGCACGGGCGCACGGGCACCGACGGCTGGGACTCCACCTCGCCGCCGGACCACACGGCGACCACGGTGAAGGTGTACTCCTGGTCGCACCTGCCGCCGTTCACCCGGAACTGGTACGGCCCGTCGGGCTGCACGCGGGACGGCGTGACGTCGGCGGCGCCCTTGAGCGTGTAGCCCTTGACCGTGCCCTGGCGGGAGGGCGTGAAGGTGACCTCCATCCAGCCGGGCCCGGACCTGGCCGTCACCGCTCCCGGCGGATCGGGGGTCTGGGTCGGCGTCGGAGTGGGCGTCGGGGTCGGGGTCGGGGTCGGGGTGGGGGTCGGGGTCTTCGTCACGGTCACGGTCGGCGCGGCCGTCTTGGTCTGCGTCGGCACGGACGTCGGCTTCCCGGTGGGCTGCCTGGTCGACCGGGTGGGCACCTGGGTCGGCTGCACCACCGTGGGCAGGTCGCTCGGGATCGGCAGCGGCGTCGGCGTGTCCTTCTGGCCGAGCGCCTCGTCGTACTTGCCGACCCGGTGCCCCCTGCCGTCCTGCTCGATGACCAGGGCGGTCTCGCTGAACTGGTCGTTCACCCAGAGCAGCCCGTCCTTGACGAACACCTCCAGCGGCCCCGCCTTGCCGGTGACGACCTTCTCGGGCTCGAACGCCTTGGCCACCGTGTCGTACACGATGAGCCGGCCCGTGCTCTCGTCGGCGATGTAGACGCGCCGCCCGAGCGCCTGCGGCGCCCCCAGCTTGCCGCCCTTCACCGAGACCGTGGTCAGCCCGCCGCCGGCGGTGTCGACCAGGACGAGCGCGCCCTTCTTGGGCTCCAGGATCGGCACGATCTGGCTCTCGGCCACCGCCGGGACCAGCAGACCCGCGCCGCCGGCGCCCGTCACCGTGCTGGGCAGGGCCACCTGGAGCCTGGTGCCCGCCGGGCCGATCAGCATGGCGGAGGCGGCGGTGGAGTTCGTGACCAGCGGGGCGCCGTTCGCGATCGTCAGGGTGAGCGGGTCGCCGGGCTCGCCGACCGTCACGGCCTTGACCTGCCGGCCGTCCATGACCTGGACCAGCGTGCCCTCCTCGGGCACCGGCACCCACAGCGTGCCGTCCTTGCCGATGCCGGCCTGGCCGAGCGGCGCCTTGAGCGTGAGCGGGGAGCCGATCGTGCTCACCGTCATCGGGTCGAGCTGCTGCACGGTGCCGGCCCGCGGGTCGACCCCGTACGCCTTCCCGCCGCCCATCACGATCTGCATGCCGCCCGCGCCGAGCGTGTTGGTCTGGGCGACCTCAAGCTGGGTGGGGTCGATGCGGCCGACCTTGCCCGTGGAGTCCATGACGAGCACGTTGTTGCCGTCCTGCACCACCTTGAGCGGCTCGCCCTCGGCGGAGGCCAGGTCCACGCGGCCGTCCAGCTGCCCGGACAGGCCGTTGGCGTGCACGACCTCGCCGTTGAGCGCGCTGCCGAGCCACGCCCCGACGTCGGAGAGCTTGGGGCGGGCGCTGGAGACGCCCTGGCCCAGGAACAGGCCGACGCCGACCAGCACGGCGACGAGGGCGCCCGCGACGATTCCCGCCGCCCGCCGTCCCGCCGCAATACGCCACCGAATGGCCACCGACTCACATCCCGTACGTGTACGTGCCCGCGGTCACCCTAGGGGGACGGCCGCGGATCGCGAGGTTCCTTCAAATAACCTGGAAGTGTCCGATCACCGGTGGTCACGGGTCCGGTCCTCGATGGCCCGCAACCGCTCGTCCATGGACGATTCGAACGACTCCAGCACGCTGCCGAACTCCTCGTCGATCAGCTCCTTGCCGGGCAGCGCGCCGCCGAGCGACTCGGCCATGACCGCGTCGACCTTGGCGGCGACGTCGTCCTGGGCCTGTTGCGCGGCCAGCAGCATGGCCTCGGCCAGCTTGTGGCTGTCCAGGCGCATGGCGCGCGGCGCGAGGACGACGTCCATGAGCCGGCCGGAGGAGCCGGCGGTCACGCGTACCAGCCCGTCCGCCGTCTCGCCGTGGCCGACGACCACGTCGATCTCGCTCCTGAGCTCCTCGACGCGGGCCAGCATGTCCTCCGCCCGCGCGGTGATCCGTTCCAGCTCTTCGGGGTCGAAGTCGTTCACCGTACCTCCCGGGTCTCTGCGACGGGAGAGTACGGGGGAGGCGCTCCATTTCGGAAAAAGTTGAAGCGTGGCGGTCAGGCCCGCCGGGCGGTCAGGGCGAACCGGCGGGCGGTCGCTTTCAGCGGCATGTCGCCGTGCAGCGCGCGCAGGCGGTCCTCGTACGCACGCGCGTCGAAGCCCGGCACCTGCCAGGAGACGACCCGCAGGAACAGCACGACCGCTCCGACGTCGTGGAACGCGACGGGGTAGGCGGCTTCCGCGCTCCAGGTGACCTCGAGTCCGGCGGCGTCGAGCGCGGCGGTCGCGGTGGCGAGGTCCCAGGTGTGGTCCTCGTGCGGCGGGCCGCCCAGCGCCGCGTTGAGCTCCTCCAGGTCGCGCCCGGCCACCTGCTGGGTGACGAACGTGCCGCCCTCGGCCAGGAGGCGGCGGATCTCGTGCGGGTCGAACGCCTCGTGCCGGTCGGCGATCAGCCCGAACGAGCCGTCGGGGAAGTGCCGGGCCGACTCGGCCACCTCGACGCCCAGCGGCTCCAGGCGGTCGCGGGCGATCGGCAGGTTCGGCGGGTGGCCCTCGGTGGCGGCGGTGCGCGGCGGGAGCGGCGTCAGGGACGACAGCAGCTCGCCCCCGCCGGTGCCGAGGTCGAGCAGGGACGGCGTGTGCGGCAGGCGCTCGCGCACCAGCCGCTCGTAGTCCCACGGCAGGTCGTCGTCCGCGGTCATCCGGCCGCGGAACACCGCCCAGTCCCACCCCTCGAACGGCGTGGCCAGCGCGTCGCGGATCAGCTCCTCGTAGTCCATGGCCGTGATCGTCCCCCGGGGAGCGGCCGTCCCGCACGTGCTTTTCGCCCGCCTACTTCCCCCTCGGGAGAGCGATGCCGGGGGTGCTGTCGCGCAGGACAACGCGGGCCGGGAGCCGCACGTCGGGCGCGCCCTCGTCCTCCGACAGCGCCAGCCGCATCGCGCTCAGGCCCGCCTCCCGCAGGGGCACGGCCACGGAGGTGAGGGCGGGCACGACGTCCAGCGCCGAGGCGATGTCGTCGAAGCCCGCCACCCCGAGGTCCCTGCCCGGCACCACCCCGGCGTCGCGGAAGGCCGTCATGGCGCCGATCGCCATCACGTCGTTGACCGCGAACACCGCCTCCACCTCCACCGGCCCCCGCTCCACCAGCCGGCGTGCCGCGTCGTAGCCGCCCGCGTGGGTGAAGGCCGTCTCAATCGCCAGCGGCTCGGCCGCGCCGGGGCCCAGCCCCGCGCGGAAGCCGTCGCGGCGGTCGCGGGACGTGTGCAGCTCGTCCGGGGCGTGGAAGACGGCGAAGCGCCGGTAGCCCGCCGCCAGCAGCGCCCGCGCGAGGTCGCGGGCGCCGCCGTGGTTGTCGATCGTGACGGTGCCGAACGGCAGGTCACGCTGGCTGATCATGACGACCCGCCCGCCCGCCGTCCGGTACTGCTCCAGCTCCTCGACGAGCGCGTCCCGGGTCCCGGAACCCGCGACCCGGCTGCCCGCGACGATGATGACGCGCGGCCGCTGGCCCCGGAGCGTCCTGACGATCTCCAGCTCGCGCTCGGGCGACCCGTCCGCCACCGCCATGGTGACGATGAGCTGCGCGGCCTCCGCCGCCTCGGTGACCCCGGCGGCGATGACCGAGAAGTAGGGGTCCGCCACGTCGCGCACCACCAGCGCGACGGTCCTGGTCGAACCCCTCGCGATGGCCTGCGCCGACAGGTGCGGCTCGTAGTTGAGCTTGGCCGCCGCCGCGCGCACCCTGGAGACGTTCTCGGACCTGACGTTGCGCGTGCTGCCGTTGAGCGCGCGAGACGCCGTCGCGATGGACACGCCCGCCTCGCGGGCCACGTCGTGCAGGGTCGGCGGGGCCGTGGACCCCTCCTCCATATCTGTCATTCTGTCACCAGAGTCAGCGGATCGCTCCTGGTCACACCTGCCGCGTTCGCCAGCTCCGCCACGTACGTGCGCGTCCCCGCCGGCCGTCCGGACAGGACGGTGGCGGCGCTCTGCGCGGCCGGGGTGGCGGCGTCGAGCTGCTGGGTGTCGACCAGCACGCCGTCCTCGTAGAGGCGGTAGGCGGTGGCGTTGGTGCCCCACCAGAGGTTCATGCGGATGGTGTAGTCGCCGTCGCCGTCCCAGTTGTCGGAGCTGAGCACGGGTTTGCCGGGGTTCGCGTCGGTCACGACGACCTTCGCGGACGTGGTGGCGGTCCGGCCGGCCTGGTTGAGCAGCTCGCCGGTGTAGACGTAGGTGCCGTTGCGGCGGCCGGTGACGGGGACGGTGGCCTTCTGGGCCGACGGCGTCTTCGGGGTGAGGTCGCGCCTGGCGATCTCCTTGCCGTTCTCGTACAGGACGAACACGCTGGCGTTGACGCCGTACCAGAGCTTCATGGTCACGTCGTAGGTGCCGTCGTGGAGGCCGTCCCGCCACCCGCTCGTGGTCGAGAGCGCCGCCCGCGCGGGCGGCGCGGTGGCGCCGTCCTGCGGCAGCTGGGGCTCGGGACGGGTGACCTTGATCCGGTACGTGGCGTCGGCCGTGCCGTCCTCGGCGACCACCCTGACCGCGACCTCGGTGTCGCCGACGGGGAGCTCGACGGGCGGGGAGGCGGCGCCGCTCGCGACCTCCCGGCCCTGGACCGTGATGACGGCCTTCGGGTTGAGCGCGGTCGGCGTGAACGCGACCCGGTCCCCGGGGACGGTCAGGGCGTATCCGAGGACGTCGGGGTCGAAGGCCGGCTCCAGCGTGCCCGCGTCCGGGACGAGGGCGGACAGGGTGGTGTCCTGGGCGAGCGGGCGACGCCTGATCTGGAGGGTGTGGGTGGCCTCGGTGCCGTCCTCGGCGGTGACCACGATGGGCACCTCGGCTCCCGTCGCGCCGAGCGTGACCTTCCGCGTCACCTGCGCGCCGTCGGCGCGCTCGCCGGAGATGCTCACCGACCTGGCGAACGGGCTGCGCGCCACGGCGGTCACCTCCACCTCGGCGACCCTGGCGGGCACGTCCAGCACGCCGCCGGCGGGCACGCCCTGGCTGGTGTCGACGCCGAGCAGGCCCGCGTCGTCGCGGGCGAGGCCGACGCCCTGGGCGACCCGGAGGTCGTCGAGGTGGATGCCGCCGTAGTTGCTGCTGTTGGCGTAGTAGTCGATCTGCGCCACGGTGTCCATCGCGGTCCTGAACGCGGCGCCCTCGATCGCCTTCCGGCCGTCGATGACCAGGTCGAAGCGCTGGTTGACGGTGTCGATCACGGCCTTGACGTGGTACCAGCGGCCCGGCTCGTACGCGCCCACCGTGCGCGTGGTCGTGCCCGCGTAGGCGACGATCGTGTTCTTGGTGAAGGCGAGGCTGACGGCGTTCTGGCCGCTCGCGTTCCTGACATAGGGGACGGACCACCAATGGTTGCCCGAGGTGTAGGGCTCCTCGCTCATGACGCGGGCCTCGACGGTCACGACGCCCTTCAGCGCGAACGCCTGGGAGACGCTGGTGCTGCCGGTGTTCGCGGTGCGGGTGAGCTTCAGGCTCTTGCCGCCCGGCGTCTCGACGACCTCGACGCTCCCGCCGGCGGCGCTCACGGTGAGGCCGTCACCGCCGGTCAGCGGCCCGGCCGGCAGGTCGTCGAAGTCGTGCACGGCCACGTAGTCCGGGATCGGGCGGACGAGGAGCAGCGCGCCCGCGTCGGTCGCCGTGGCGGCCGCCACGGATACCCCTGACCGGGTGGCCGTCACGTACCCGCCGGACGCGGCCTGGACCGCGTACCCCTCTCCCACCGGGACGTTCGCGACGGTGAAGGCTCCGTCGGCGCCGCTGGTCGCGGTGGCGAGGGCCTGGCCGCCGTCCTTGACGGTGACCGTGGCGCCGGCCAGCGGGCGGGCGGCCTGGTCGAGCACGCGCCCGGTGACCGAGCCGACCGTGCTGGCCGAGGCCATGCTCAGGCGGACGGTGACGGTGTTGCCGGGGCGCACGTCCACGGTCTCCGTGGCGCTCGCGTAGCCGTTCCTGGTGGCGGTCACCTCGACGCCGTCGGCGAAGGGGAGGTCCCTGATCGCGAACCGGCCGTCGGCCCCGGTGGTCGCGGTCTTTCCGGCCGCCGTCACGGTCGCCCCGGCGACGGGGGCGCCCGAGGGGGTGCGGGCGACGCCGATGACGGACTCGGTGGTGGCGTCCTGGGCGGTGGTGTACTCGAAGGCGCCGAGGTCCGCGCCGCCGTTGTAGAGCGGGGTCCCGGCGTAGTCGCGGCCGCCGTTCCCGGCGATCTCGGCGCCCGCGTCGATCGCGTACGAGCCGGAGGAGACGCGCAGGCCGTACGCGGTGTCGAGCCGGGGACCCGACTCCGGCGTGCCGTACGGGCCGGTCGGCGGCGCCTTCGCGAACAGCGGGTCCGACACCACGGCGTCCGCGTCGCCGGCCGGGACCGCGAGGCCGGCGCCGCCGTACAGGTTGTGGCTGTAGGCGATGGTCGGGCTGGTCGTCAGCGTCGCCGGGCGCGTGGAGTACAGGAGGTTGTTGGAGATGTCGTAGCGGGCCTCGATGTAGGAGCCGTACCCGTAGATGAGGTAGTCGCTCTTGTCGTTGTAGATCGTGTTGTTGTAGACCTTGGCGGTCGCGGCCCGGTCGGAGTGCAGGTAGATCTGGTAGCGGGTGTTGCTCGCGATCACGTTGTTCCTGACCACGGCGTCGCCGAACGCGAACTGGCACAGCAGCACGCCGTCGCCGTTGCCGTGCAGGTAGTTGTACTGCACGACCTGCCGGGTGGTGCCCTTGTCCGGGTCGATCCCGTTGGAGTCGGCGCCGCCGGCCTTCTGCTGCGTCTCGTACACCTCGTTGAACTGGAACGTCACGTCGTCGGCGTAGTACGACTCGATGCCCGAGGTGCCCGCCCGGTAGACGACGTTGTGCTCGACCAGCGCGCCCCGGACGTTCGTGAGGTACATGCCGTTGCAGCCGTAGGCCGTGCCGGCCTGGGTGACGTGGTTGTTCCTGATGACGATGTTCGTGTGCGGGGTGAACTTGGGGTCGTCCGCGTTCTGCCGCGTGCCCCAGCCGGTTGCCGTGGCGATCGTCTCGCCCGCGTCGTTCTTGCCGTCCCCGGTGTACTGCTTGACCACGATCCCGGCGAACGAGGTGTTGGCGACCGTGGAGTTCTGGATGACCACGTCGTTCAGCACGGTCGCCCTGTCCGGCGGCGCGTGGATGTCGGGCACCGTCGTGTCGAACACGATGCCGCCCGTCTTCTTCGAGCCGTCCCACCCGGTCTTGAAGCGCACGCCGGGCGCGTTGCCGTCGGTGCTGCCGCTGATCCAGTTGACCTGGCCGGTGACGTCGTGCACGTCCACGGCGTCGATGACGAAGCCGTCGAGGGTCTGGCTGTTGTCGCCGGAGACGTGGATGCCGCGCAGGTCGCGCAGGTTCTCGCCGGGGGTGCCCGTCGGCGGCACCTCGTTCGTGACCTCCAGGTTGCGGATGGTCCAGAACTCCTGGTTGAACAGCCGGACGGCGTCGCCGGCCTGGCCCGCGCCGTCGATGCGGGGCTTACCGCCTTCGCCGTACCGGTCGACGGTGATCGGCGCGCCGCTCTCGCCCGAGCCCTTGGGCCAGAGCTGGCCGGTCCACCGCTCGCCGGCGCGCAGGAGGATGCGGTCGCCCGGGCGGAACGTGGTGTCGTTCACCCTGCCCAGGCTCTTCCAGGGGTGGGCCTGGTCGAGGCCCGAGGCCGAGTCGTCGCCCGCCGTGGCGTCGACGTAGTACGTGGTGCCCGCCGTGGCCGTAGCCGTGGCCGGGGCCGTGGCGGGCTGGGCGAAGGTCAGGATCATGGCAGCAGCGGTCAGCAGTTGGGGGAACATCGCCGGGCTCCTGGGGGGTGATGCGGCGCGCCCCCTCGGGGGGCGCGCCGGTGGGCGATCAGCTCGGTTCTGGGGTGTGGACGATCGGGTGGGCCACGTCGTGCGCGCGCAGGTTGCCGCACATGCCCCACCGGTCGTGCGGCGGGCTCTCCATCAGGGCGGAGCGCCGCAGGTGCGCGCCGTCGCCCCGCTCCAGGGCGTCGAGGATCCCGGCGGTGCGGCGGGTCTCCTCGGCGACCGTGTCCTCCCAGATCGCGCGCCAGGCGGCCGCCTTGGGGCGGACGAGGGCGAGGGCCTGGTCGTAGAAGCGGTGCAGCGGGGCCAGGTCGCCGCCGGCTGCGGCGTCGGCCAGGCGCAGGAAACCCTCGACGGCCAGCTCGCGCCGGCGCCGTACGGCCTCCTCCTGCCCCTCGGCGGGCAGGGTGGCGGCCTGGCGGTAGCGGTCCGGGTCGGCCACGATCTCCGGGGGGAACGTCATGACCGCGTCCCCGGCCTCGGGCAGGCCCGCGTTCGACATCACGACCACCACCTCCAGGCCCCCGTGGTTGACCGCCCGGTGGATGGTGCCGGGCGTGAACCACACGGTCGTCCCGGCGCTCAGCGAGGTCTCGCGCAGCCCGTGCACGTCGAGCGTCTGCAGCGTGCCGTGCCCGCCGACGACCACGTACGCCTCCGTCGAGGCCGTGTGCAGGTGCGGCGTGCCGCCCTCCAGGCCGTCGGCGCACGGGCTGCCCGAGTAGACCGTCAGGCGGCTGACGGACGTGCCTCCGGGGAACGTCATGCCAGCGCCGCCCTCCCCTGCTTGGCCAGCAGCTCCGTCCCCTCCTCGCCCCGGTCGCCGTCGGCGATCACGACCGCGTACCGGAAGCGCAGCGACTGCCCGTCCGGCAGCTCGACCTCCTCGCTGAAGAACGGCGCCGGGCACAGGCAGGCGAAGTCCTCGCTGCGCGCGAACCACTGCGGCGGGTGCCGCGGGTTGTCGGCGGCGTCCACCATGACGACCGTCGAGTGGTCGCCGGTCTCGTCGTGCCGGCCGCGGAAGCCGAACCACTCGGCGCGCGTGCCGCGCAGCTCGTCCCCGCCCGCGCCGGCCGGCGACTGGATGACGCCGCCGGTGAACGACCTGGGCCCGCGCCAGAAGAGCCCGCCGTACCCGGCGTTCTCCCGGCCCTTCGTGGTCGGGGAGCCGAACGAGAGCGTGCCGCCCGACACGTTCGTCATCTCCGTGTCGAACACCAGCGCCCACGTGGCCTCGTCCACGACGTGCGCGGCCAGCGAGCGCCGCTCCTCGATGACCGGGTCGCCGGCCTGCGCGGTCCAGTCGAGCGTGTGCCCGAGCTCGACGCGCTCGCCGGTGGCCGCCAGAGTGGTCATCTCGCGGTGCGTGGCGCTGCCGTTGTTCTCCAGCTGCACGTAGAACCGGCCGTGCACGTACGTCGGCCCGCCCCAGAAGTTGTGCTCCCCCACGTGCGGCAGCGACCAGGCGATGCCCTTGTGCCAGACGTGGTCGTGCGGCCGGAACAGCGACACCGGCCGGCCGCCGAGGGTGCGGATCGGGTGCAGGTACGGCTTGGGCGACTCCAGCACCGGCGTGTCGGGGCTGTAGACGTACGTGAACAGCTCGACGTCACCGGCCGCGACGGTCACCGACCGGCCGAGCGCGTGGGTGGCCTGCAGGCTCACGGGTTCCTCACCTTCTCCCAAGGGGCGCCCGTGCCGTCCATGCGCAGGGCGAACGGGCTGTCGGCAGTGATCTGTCCGGCCTGTACGCGTTCGCCGGTGAAGGCGGAGGCGTACAGCGCGGAGATGAACTCCATCGTCCGGCGGGTGTCCTCGGCGGTGACCGGCGGCGCCTCGTCCCGGTCGAGCGCGTCGAAGACGGCGGCGAGCCAGCCGTCGTGGCCGCTGGACGTGGTGGTGCGGCCTTGCGCCCACAGGTCCAGGACGCCCTCCTGGCCCGGCGCCGGGGTCACGGTCCAGTCGTCGTCGGTGTAGCCGTACAGGTGCTCCACCTCGACGGTGGCGCGCTCGTAGTCGAACCGGAGCTGGGAGGTCTGCCTCGGGGAGACGACGGAGTTCACGATCGTGGCCACGGCGCCGCTCTCGAACGTCACCAGCGCCAGCGACACGTCCTCGGTGTCCACCGGGCGCGCCTGGCGGGCGGCCACGGCCGTGACCTCGCGCCACGGGCCGAGCACCGAGAACAGCAGGTCGAACTGGTGGATGCCGTGCCCCATCGTCGGGCCGCCGCCCTCCGACTCCCACGTGCCGCGCCACGGGACCGCGTAGTACGCCTCGTCGCGGTACCACTGGGTGTTGCAGGTGGCCAGCAGCGGGCGGCCCAGCTCGCCGGCCTCCTGCAGGCGGCGCAGCCGCAGCGCGCCCGCCCCGAAGCGGTGCTGCAGGACGGTCGCTACGTGCGCCGTCGAGCGCCGCTCCGCCTCGATCACCGCGTCGAACTCCGCGAGCGAGAGCGTCGGCGGCTTCTCCACCAGCGCCGTGACCCCGGCCTCCAGGCACGCGATGGCCAGCGGGGCGTGCAGCTGGGGCGGCGTGCACAGGTGGACGAGGTCCACCTGCTCCTCCCGCAGCAGGTCGTCCAGGCTCGCGTGGGTGCTCGGCCCGCCGTACTTCCCGGCGAACTCGCCCGCCCGCCCGGCGTCCACGTCCGCCACCGCCACGAGCTCCGCCCGCCCCGACCCGAGCAGCGCCTGCGCGTGCGCGTGGGCGATCGCGCCGGTCCCGACGATCGCGGCCCGGTAGTTCCGTTGACTCAAGATGATGCTCCTCTGTGGGGGTGCGTCAGGCGCCGTCGATCTCGGCCTGCAGCTCCGTGATGAACGACTTGGCCGCCTGCTCCGGGGTCTCCCGGTCGAACAGCACCTCTTCCGTGTGCCGCTTGATGATGGCCTCGAGATCGCTGGCGCCATTCGGGGTCACTCTAGGGGCTTGCCCGACTTTGGCGGTGTCCAGGTACTCCGCTGCAGCTTTGTCCGTTTCGGTGAGCTTCGGGGTGATGGCCGTGCGGATCTTCCTGTTCGCGGGGACGCCGCGGTCGGTCAGCAGGATGTCGGCCGCCTCCTGGCTGTTGGCCAGGAAGTCCACGAACAGCGCGGCCTCGGCCGGGTGCTTGCCGCGCGCCGAGATCGACCAGTACATCGAGGACTTGAAGTACGCGCCGGGCGACTTGGCCTGGGACTCGCCGGGGAGCCTGAGCAGCTTCAGCTTGGCGCCGCTCGCCGTGGTCAGCGAGCTGAGCTGGGTGTTCCACCAGGTGGCGAAGACCGACGCGTTCGTGGCCGTGCCCGACTGGTCGAGCGAGCCGCCGGCCCGCTCGATGGTGACCGACGGCGGCGGCGTGACGCCCTGCTTGGCCAGGTCGCGGAGGTAGGTCCAGTACGAGGTCAGCACCTCCGGCGGGACGGCGACCTTGCCGTTCGCGTCGAACAGGGCCGCGCCCGCCTGCCTGGCCCAGATGTTGAGCCCGCCCGCATCGAAGCCGAGCGACTGCACGCCGGTGACCTTGCCGCCGCCCGCTTTCGAGACCTCGTCGCCGACCTTCTTCAGGTCCTCCCACGACCAGGTGCCGTCGTCCGGGAGCTTGATCTTGAACTGGTCGAGGAGGTCGGTGTTGGCGACGATCGCGTACGTGGACAGGCCGACGGGCAGCGCGTACTGCTTGCCCTTGACGACGCCCGTGTCCAGGGCGGACTTGTCGAAGTCGGCGGTCTTCAGATACTTGCCCGCGGTGCCGAGGTCGAGCAGGGCGCCGCGCTCTGCGTACGAGGAGAGGTAGAGCTCGTCCATCTGGATGACGTCCGGCGCGTCGTTGGCCGCCACCGTGGTCGCGAGGCTCTCCCAGTAGCCGTTCCAGTCCTTGAACTCGCCCTTGACCGTGATGTTCGGGTACTTCTTCTGGAAGAGGTCGATGACCTGCTGGGTGCGCTTGTGCCGTTCGTCCGCGCCCCACCAGGTGAAGCGGAGGGTGACCGGGTCCTTCGACAACTCCTGACTGGCGCTGCCGCCGCTGCCGCACGCGCTGAGCATGAGGACCGACGCCATGACGAGGGCTGTTCGTCGCATGATGATTCCTCTTCGCGGGGGGTTACTTGCCGCCGGTCGTGGCGATGCCTCGGATGAGGTAACGCTGGCCGACGAGGAAGGCGATGAAGACCGGAGCCAGGGACACCACGCTCATGGCGAACATGGATCCCCACGAGGTCGAGACGGTGGCGTCCACGAACGAGCGCAGCGCCACCGGCACCGTGTACATCTCCGGGTCCGTCAGGTAGATGAGCTGGCTGAAGAAGTCGTTCCAGGTCCAGATGAACGTGAAGATCACCGTGGTGGCGAGGGCCGGGAGCATCAGCGGCAGGATGATCCGCAGGAAGATCCTCGGATGGCCGCAGCCGTCGATCCTGGCCGCCTCGTCCAGCTCGCGCGGCAGGCCGCGGATGAACTGCACCATGAGGAAGACGAAGAACGCGTCCGTGGCCAGGAACTTCGGCACCACCAGCGGCAGGAACGTGTTCACCCAGTCGAGCTGGGAGAACATGATGTACTGCGGCACGATGATCACGTGGATCGGCAGCATTATGGTGCCGAGCATGATCGCGAACCACAGGCGCTTGCCGCTGAACTCCAGCCGGGCGAACGCGTACGCGGCCATCGAGCAGGACACCAGGTTGCCGATGATGCAGGCCAGCACGAGGATCGCCGAGTTGGCCAGGTAGTGGCCGAACGGGGACGCGAGGGCGGCCCAGCCTTCGCCGTAGTTCTGGATCCGGAGCCCGTCGAGGATCAGGCCGGGGCGGCGGAAGATCTCGTTGTCGGGCCTCAGGGAGCTGACCACCATCCACAGCACCGGATAGAGCATGACCAGCGCGAGGAGGATGAGGGCGGCGTGCTTGATCGGCTTTCGGAGTTCAGTCATCGTAAACGACCCAGAATTTGGCGGCCCAGAAGTTGACGGCGGTGAAGCCGGCGATGATCACCAGGAGCAGCCAGGCGAGCGCCGAGGCGTATCCCATGTCGAAGTTGTTGAACCCGCGCTGGTACAGGTAGAGCGTGTAGAACAGGGTCGAGTCGGACGGCCCGCCGGTGCCGCCCGAGACCACGAACGCCTGCGTGAACGACTGGAACGCGTGGATTATCTGCAGGACCAGGTTGAAGAAGACGATCGGTGACAGGAGCGGGATCGTGATGTTCCTGAACTGCGTCCACTTCCCCGCCCCGTCCGTGGCCGCGGCCTCGTAGTACATCCGCGGGATCTGGCGCAGCCCGGCCAGGAAGATCACCATTGGGGCGCCGAACGTCCACACGTTGAGGATGATCAGCGTCGACAGCGCGGTGTCCGGGTCGGAGATCCAGCCCCGGCCCTCGATGCCGAACAGCTGGTTGACCAGGCCGTCCGCGCCGAAGATCTGCCGCCACAGCACCGCGACGGCCACGCTGGAGCCGAGCAGCGACGGCAGGTAGAACGCCGACCGGTAGAACGCCAGCCCGCGCAGGCCCTTGTCGAGCAGCAGCGCCAGCCCCAGGGCGGCGGCCAGCTGCAGCGGGACGGAGACGACGACGTAGATCAGCGTGACGCCGAGCGCCCGGTGGAGGCGGACGTCGGTGAGCATGCGGGCGAAGTTGTCCAGGCCGTTGAAGGTGGGCGGCTGGATGAGGTTGTAGTCGGTGAAGCCCAGCACGAAGGAGGCCACGATCGGGCCGGCCGTGATGAACAGCAGGCCGCCGAACCAGGGGGCGAGGAACGCGAAGGCGGCCCTGTTGTCCCGCTTGCCGCCGCCGAGGGGTCCGCGGCTGCCCTTGCGCATGCGCTGGAGCTCGCCGAGAGCACTCACACGTGACCTCCGTGGGTTGCTGGAAAACGTATTCCGTTGGAAAACGTATTCCGCAGTTTGCACGCGCGTTACCTGCGCGTCAAGGATGTTACCGAGCGACTACAGAGGCCGGGCACCCATGGTGAGGCGGCGCCACGGGCATCGAGCGGGGCGGGGTGACGGGGGCTACGACCGCATACGGGTGCTTTCGCGCACGATCAGCCGCCCTTCCAGCGTGAGCCGCCGCCCCACACCCGCATTTCCCAATGCGAAACGGATCGCCTCGGCCCCCGCCTGCGCCAGCGGAAGCGCGACAGTCGTCAATCGCGGCGTCACATCCCCGGCGAGCGGAATATCGTCGATGCCCGTCACGGAAACGTCCTCGGGAACGGCCAGCCCGGCGGCGCGAAATCCCGACATCGCGCCAATGGCGACGGTGTCGTTGACCGCGAGAACCGCGTCCGTGCCGGACATCCCCTCCCCGGCCAGCCGCCGCGCCGCGTCGAATCCACCCTGGCGGCTGACTTCACAATAAACGACCCGGATATCCCGCTCGTCAACCCCTCCGGCGCGAAGTCCCTCCACAAAACCGGCCGTCCGCGAGCCCATGTTGCGACGCTCGCGAGCGCCGCCGAATATCGCCACCCGCCGGTGCCCGGTTTCCGCGACGAATGCGCCGGCCGAACGCCCGGCCGCGAAATCGTCGAATCCGATCGCGTCGAAAGTCATGTCCGTCTCGCCGACGATCACCACCCGGCCGCCTTCGCGCTCGTACGAGACGAGCTCCTTGAGCAGCCGCCCGCCGAGCGCGTTCGCCATGAACCGGCTGGAGGTCAGCACCAGCGCGCGCGGCCGCAGCGATCGCAGCAGCCGGACCGTCTCGAACTGCCGCTCGACCGACGCCATGGTGGACGACACGGTGACGAACGCGCCGGCCGTGCGGGCCTCGCGTTCCATCGCGGCCACGACCATGGCGATGGACGGCGTCGTGAGGTCGTCGGCGACGAGCGCGATCGAGTCGCTCGCCCGGCGCATCGCCCTGGCCGAGGCGTCCACCGTGTAGCGCAGGGCCGCCGCCGCGGCCAGCACGCGGGCCTCGTTCTCGGGCGCCACCTTCCGTGTGCTGCCGCCCAGGACCCTGGACGCGGTGGCGATCGAGACTCCGGCCGCCGCGGCCACGTCGTGCAGCGTGACCGTGGGCCTCGCCGCATGGGGCATGCGCGGTGTCCTTTCCGATGGCGAACAGACCGGTTATGCAGAGTACCCGTACGGGGTCCGCGGGCCCGCCAGCCAGACAGGTCATCCGGAAGGCCGAGATTGTCATGGGACCGGGGTGACCCGTGTCATGGGGACCTGGTGACACCGCGGACTAACCCCGCGAGCCCGGCTCAATCATGCTGACGACCATGACATCCCTCCGATTCAGGACATTGATCTCGGCCGTGGGGCGCGCCAGACGACTGGCCCTCGCGACCGGGCTGGGGGTGCTGCTCGCCGCGGCGACCCTCACCGCGCCGGCCGCCGCCCAGACGGCGACCACCACCGCGACCGGCCAGGATGGCGGGCTGGACCGGCAGGCGCTCCGCAAGTCCCTGGACGCCGTCCACGAGGCGGGCATGTACGGCATCTACTCGCAGGTGCGCGATCAGGGGCAGGTCTGGCAGGGCGCGTCCGGCGTGGCCGACGTCGACACCGGCCGCCCCGTGCGGCCCGACATGGTGCACCGGGTGGGCAGCATCACCAAGACGTTCACCTCGGTGGCCATCCTCCAGCAGGTGGAACGCGGCGCCATCGCCCTGGACGCCCCGATCGGCCGCTATCTCCCCGACCTCGTCCCCGGCGAGCGCGGCCGGCGGATCACCGTGCGGATGCTGCTCAACCACACCAGCCACATCGGCGACTACGTGGCCTCGGCGTTCCCGTCGCTGCTGGAGCCGTCGGGCAAGAGCCTGGACGACAACCGCTTCCGCACGTTCACCCCGAAGGAGCTGGTCGGGCTGGGCCTGGCCGCCGCCCCGACCGGCGAGCCCGGGGCGACGCCCGGCTCGTACTCGAACACCAACTACATCCTGGCCGGCCTGCTCCTGGAGAAGGTGACGGACACCGACGCCCAGCAGTACATCACCCGCAACGTCATCCGCAAGGCGGGCCTTCGGCACACGTCCTTCCCGCGCACCCCGTCCATCCCGGGGCCGCACTCCAAGGCGTACGAATCGCTGTTCGGCCTGATCGACCCGCCGCGCGACTACAGCGTCTACAACATGTCGTGGGCCGGCACGGCAGGCGCGATCGTGTCCACGATGGACGACCTCAACCGCTTCTACCGCGCGCTGCTGCGCGGCGAGCTGGTCGGCGCCGCGCAGGTCGCCGAGATGCAGAAGACGGTGACGGTGCTGGCCGGCGGGGCCCCCATCAACTACGGCCTCGGCCTCTACTCCCTCGACCTGCCGTGCGGCCGCTTCTGGGGACACGACGGGGGCGTGTTCGGGATGATCACGCAGTCGCTGTCCAGCCCGGACGGCAGCCGCCAGCTGTCCTTCGGGATCAACCGTGCGAAGTACCAGCAGATCGACGAGAACGGCCAGCTCGTGCCGAGCCCGATCGACTTCGCCCTGGTCGACCACCTGTTCCTGTCCCTGTGCGGCACCACCGCGCCCGAGGCCAAGTCCTCCCGGCTCCCGCTCACCCCGTTCCCCGCGGACAGGCTGGCGGTCTCGGTCCGTTGATGTGTGCTGCCCGTCACTCCCGGAGTGCGGATTTGTCCACAGTTGATCGCACGGAATCTCCGTAATGTCCCTGCTGCCGGGTCAACCGGCGCACGACAAACGGGGAGGAACCCAATGCGTAAGACCCTCGCGATCGCGGCTCTGGCCGGTTCGATGGCCGTCACCGGCCTCGCCCTGAGCCCGGCCGCCGCCCAGGCCGCCACCACCACGACCGCCGCCACCACGACCTGGACGGGGACGAGCTGGGGGAAGTTCTTCTCCAGTGACCGCAAGGCCTACACGTTCGGCAAGACGTGGAAGAGCGGCGGTGTGGTCCACACGAAGTGGTACGGCGTGGACAAGGTCGGCGGGAAGAAGGGCTGGGTGTGGTTCGAGTTCTACCAGAACGGCCGCTGGCACAAGTTCAACCGCTCGTTCGACGGCAAGGTGGTCGGGAGCTGGAGCGGCAAGGGGATCAAGAAGGTCTACACCTTCACCTGCTGGGCCGGCAAGTCCGACAACTGCGGCCGTAAGTACCGCATCTACTAATCCGCCTCCGAACGGTCCGGCGCTTCGCGCCGGACCGTTTTTCTTCACGGCCGGCTTCGGGCGGGTCCCTTCGCGCACGGGCCCGTCACGGCTTACATGGTCAGCCCAGGTCGAGGCGGGCGAGCTCGGTGCGGGTGCTGACGCCGAGCTTGGGGAAGGCCCGGTACAGGTGGTGGCTGACGGTCTTGGGGCTGATGAACAGCTGCGCGGCGATCTCGCGGTTGGTGACCCCCGTGGCGGCGAGGCGTGCCACCTGCAGCTCCTGGGGTGAGAGCAGGGCGGCCGGCTCGGGGGCGCCCTGGGCCACGGTCTCGCCGGCCGCGCGCAGCTCGGCGCGGGCCCGCTCGGCCCACGGCAGGGCCCCGGCGCGTTCGAAGGTCTCCAGCGCGGCGCGCAGGCGGGTCCGGGATTCGGTCTTGCGGCGGGCGCGGCGCAGCCACTCGCCATAGAGCAGGTCGGTGCGGGCCCGTTCGTACGGCCGGTTCGCGTCGGCGTGCGACCGGGCGGCCCTCTCCCAATGCCGTTCCGCCTCGTCGTCGTCATGGGCGAGCAGGGCCCGGCAACGGTGCAGTACGGCGTCCGCCCACGGGTGGCGGGCGGCCGTGGCCCAGGACTCGAAGCGGGCGAGCGGCCGCGCGGCGCGGTCGGGCAGGCCCAGCCGTACGGCGGCCTCGATCTGGTCGGGAGCGAAGTAGATGGGCATGACCTGGTGCCGGAGCGGCCCGCGGGCGGCGGTCTCGAAGCGTTCCAGCGCGGCCTCGAAGCGGCCTTGGCCGAGATCCAGCAGGCCGAGCGCCCACTCGGCCCAGCCGACGATCGTCGCCACCGGATGGGTGGTGCCGTGCGCGATCGTCCGCTCGGCGAGCTCGCGGCAGTCCTGTTCGCGGCCCTGGACGGCGCTCACCATGGCCATGACGCTCTCGAAGTGGGCGATGCGGTGCGTCTGGCCGATGTCGGTGGCGAGCCGGCGTCCCTCGGTCGCGGTCGTGACGGCGTCTCGGAAGTGCCCGAGGTACATCTGGTGGATCGCGAGCACCGCCTGGGCGAGCGGCAGCAGCCCGATCATGCCGTCGGACCGGCATTCCTCGATCGCCGCGCGGGCGATGGCGAGCCCGTTGTCGAAGTCGCCCGAGATCCCGGCCAGCGAGCAGATGCTGATCCTCAGGGGCGTCAGGCCGGAGGGAATCGCCGCGGCCATGGCGATGAGCTCGCGGAACGGCGGGAGCGCCCGGTCCAGGTCGCCGGCCAGGAAGTCGGCCATCGCGCGCGCCGCCCGGACGAACCCGTCGAACCCGTCCTCCGGCGTCAGCGGCAGGCCGCCGAGCAGCGCCGCGGACTCGCCGACGGCCGTCGGATCGCTGAGGTACCACGCGTTGCGCACCGCGTCGAGCAGGAGGAGGGCCGCGCCCTTGCGGTCCAGATCGGCGATGGAGGCGGCGCCGTCGAGGAGGATCCGGTGGGCGTCGTGCACGGCGCCCCGGTCGAACGCGATCCGGCCGCGCAGCCCCGCCAGCCGGGCGAGGGTCAGCGGGTCGTCGCCCAGCCGCCGTGCCTGGTCGGCCAGGATCTGCGCGTGCTCCAGGGCGCCGGCGTCCGCGGCGGCCTCGGCCGCCAGGGCCAGCCGCCGGGCACGTTCGGCCAGGCCGGGGGTGAGCCGGGCCGACCGTTCCAGGGCCGCGGCGGCCGCGGCGTGGCCGGCGCGCTCGCGGGCGCGGCCCGCCGCCTGTTCGAGCGCGGCGGCGATCGGTTCGTCGCGGCCGGTCGCGGCGGCGGCCAGGTGCCAGGCGCGGCGGTCGGCGTCCTGCTCGTCGTCGAGCACGTCGGCCAGGGCGCGGTTCGCGGCCAGGCGCTCGTCGTAGGCCGCCCGCCGGGCCGCCGCCGTACGCATCAGCGGGTGGCCGAAGGCGAGCCGCCCGCCGGCGGTGGACAGGAAACCGGCGCGTTCGGCCGGACCCAGGGCGGCGGCGTCGATCCCCAGCGTCCCGGCCGCGCGCACGACGACGTCGAGATCCCCGGCGTCGTCGAGTGCCGCGATCAGCAACATCGTCTGGGTGCCCGGGGGCAGGACGGCGATCCGCGCCTCGTACGCCTCCTGGATCCGGCGCGGCAGCGGCAGCCCGTCCTGCGCGTTCTTGAACGAGTCGGACATCCGGGGCAGCTCGATCAGGGCGAGGGGGTTTCCGCCGCTCGTGGCGAGGATCCTCTCCCGTACGGCCGGACCTAGGCCGGGCGTGTGCTCGCGCAGCAGGTCGTCGGCGGCCTGCCGGTGGAGTCCTTCGAGCCGCAGCTCGGGCACCCCGGGCGCGTGGAACCCGTCCCTGGCCGCGAACAGCAGGGCGATCCCCTCCGAGTGCAGCCGCCGGGCCGCGAACAGCAGGGCCTCGGCCGACGACCGGTCCATCCACTGGGCGTCGTCGACCAGGCAGAGCAGCGGGCCGTCCTCGGCCAGTTCGGTGAGCAGCGACAGGGCGGCCAGGCCGATGAGCAACCGGTCCTCGGGGGCGGCGGCCAGGCCGAACGCGCCCTCCAGCGCCCTGGCCTGCGGCGCCGGAAGCCTGCCGATCCGGTCGAGGGCCGAGTGGAGCAGCAGGTGGAGCGCCGCGAACGGCAGCTCGGCCTCGGTCTCGATGCCGGTGCCGCGCAGCGGACGCATCCCGTCGGACAACCGGGCGGCGTGGTCGAGGAGCGCGGACTTGCCGATCCCGGGCTCGCCCCGCAGGATCAGGCTCCCGCTCCGGCCGTCCCTGGCCTGCGCGACCAGCGCCTCGATCGCCGCCTGCTCCGTCTCACGCCCCCGCAGCACCATCAGAATGTACCGTCCCCCGCCGGACCGGTTAACCAGACAATCGTCCGATACCGGGCAGACGCTCCCCGTCCCTAACGTCGTACCGCGAGACACGGAGACGTAAGGAGAGCCGTGGACTTCCTGATCTTTTTACTGCTGTTCGTCGCGGTGTGCGGCGGGCTGGACCACTGGGCCGCTCAGGCCGCCAAGAGGGGACGCTGAAATGTTCGTCGGACACTTCGGGCTGGCCGCCGCGGTCAAGGCGGCCCAGCCGCGCGTCCCGCTGTGGTCGCTCATGCTCGCCACCCAGTTCCTCGACGTCGTCTTCGTCGGCCTGTACCTGGCGGGCGGGATCGAGTCCTTCAAGGCCGTCGCCCCGGGCACCTACGGCGAGGCGCTGATCGACGCCCAGTACACCCACTCGTTGCTGGGCGCGCTGCTGCTGTCGGCGCTGTACGGCGGCCTCGGCGCCTGGCGGTGGGGCCGCAAGGCCGGGTGGGTGCTGGGCGCGACGGTGTTCAGCCACTGGGTGCTCGACCTGCTCGTCCACCGCGCCGACCTGCCCCTGCTGCCCGGCAACGCCGGCGACCTGCCGCTGCTCGGCCTCGGGCTGTGGCAGGTCCCGTGGGCCACGGCCGTGGTGGAGGGGGTCCTCATCGTCGTCGGAGCTGTCCTGTACTTCCGCTCGGTACGGGAACGCGCCTCGACCACCTGGCGCGCGATCGCCTCCGGCGGCGCCATGGCCCTGCTGCTCGCGCTGGGCCTCGTCGTGGACATCGTCAGTTAGGGAAGGTAGCGAATGTTCGTTGACGTACCGGGCGGTCGCCTGGCCTACGACTCCGCCGGCGAGGGGCCGCTCGTGGTGTGCGTACCCGGTCTGGGAGACACCCGCGAGGCCTACCGGTCGCTGCGCCCGCCGCTGGTGGAGGCGGGCTACCGGGTGGTGACGGCGGACCTGCGGGGCCACGGGGAGTCGTCGGCGGGATGGGACGACTACTCCCAGTCGGCGGTGGGCGGCGACATCGTGGCCCTGCTGGAGGAGCTGGACGCGCCCGGCGCCGTCCTGCTCGGCAACTCCTACGCCGGCGGCGCCGTCATCCGCGCCGCCGCCCAGGCGCCCGAGCGGGTGGCCGGCATCGTCCCGATCGACGGCTTCATCCGGGCCGTCCCCCTCAACCTCGCCGTCCGCGCGCTCGTCCGGCTGATCGCCTCGTCCCCCCGGCTGTGGAGCCTCTACTACGCCATGGCGCACCCCACCGCCAAGCCCGCCGACCTGGCCGAACACCGCGCCAAGCTGGTGGCCATGCTGCGCGACCCCGAGCGGCGCGCGGCGATGCGCACCATGCTCCTCAACCGCGAACCGGACGCCGAGCACGCCATCCCCCAGGTCCGCTGCCTCGCCCTGGTCCTCATGGGCGCCAAGGACCCCGACTTCCCCGACCCGGCGGCGGAGGCGCGGACCCAGGCGTCGCTGCTGCGGGGGCAGGCCGTCGTGATCGACGACGCGGGCCATTACCCGATGTCGGAGTTCCCCGGGCGGACGGTCGAGGCTCTGCTGCCCTTCCTGAAGAACGTCTTCTGACCGGTCACCCGGGCCGGGGCCGGCGGGGGCGGTCGCCGGCTAGCGCAACCACCGCAGGGCCGCGTCGGCGCAGTCCTCGGGGCTGCTGTTGAAGGCGATGGCCGCGCCGGGCGCGTGCCGCCGGACCAGGTTGACCACCTTCTCGAAGAGTTCGAGCAACGGCTCGTGCGTGCGGATGCCGCCCCCGATCACCACGCAGCCGTAGTCTCCGCCGGTCAGCGCCTCCACGATCGCGCCTTCTGGGTTGTCGTCGAGTACCACCAGGCACCAGTCGGCCTCGATGCCGTACTCGTCGAAACGGGCCCGCCCGCGGGCCAGCGCCGCCTGGACCGGCTCCGGGTCCCAACCCTGGATCTTGGCGGGATCGAGACCGATCACCAGCACTCGTGTCGCTGCCACGCGTCCTCCTTCGCCCGGAACGTCTCCACGCCAGTCTCGACCCGCGGGCCGCCGATGGCGAGTCGGCGCCGGACGCTTCATCGGCGTAGTTCGGGCGCCACGTACTCGAAGGTCGGGCCGGCCGTGGTGCCGTCCTCGTCGGGCATCCGCATCAGGGCCTGGGCCTGGCCCTTGAGCGCGTACATGGTGCCGGTGGCGACCGCGAGCTGCTTCGCATCGCCGTTGAAGGCCCGCTCAAGCAGGTTCAGGAGGGTGCAGTAGGTGTGGTTGAACTCCTCCTGGGCGGTGCGGATGGCGCTGCCCGGAGCGTGGTCGGCCAGCCGCGGGTTGCGCCGCATCGGAGGTACGCCGGCCAGATCCACCCAGATCTTCTCGCCGGTGGGCCCGGACTCCGGGGTGTCGCCCCGCTGATACCGCCGGCCGAGCTTGAGCTCCTGGAACCGGTAGTAGTGCCCGACCTCTTCGCGTTCGGGGTGGAAGACGTCTTTGTCGCCGTCCCAGACCCCGCCGCGGGCGGTGCCCTCGCCCTGCTCGACGATCTCCTCCAGCGCCGCCAGCGCCGAGGCCAGGCCGTCGACCGCGACCAGGCGTCCGGCGGTGTGCCGGAAGTGATCGGAGGTCAGCTGTCGGGCCGGGTCGCCGGAGAAGACCTTCTGCTCGCCGAACTGCTCACACAGGTACCGGAGGCCCTCCTCGATGGCGGCGTAGAACTGCCCGATCGTCTCGTAGGCGTCGCCCTCCGCCGGGGCGCCGGGCGGGGACGGCTGCTCGATCCGCAGGAACATGTCGAGTGCTTCCGGCCCGAAGGGAACCAGCGACAACTCCAGCGAGCGATCCCCGTGCGGCAGCGGCCGGGGATGCGGCTGGAGCAGCTCCGGCGTGTCCAGCCGCGGCCGGCCGCCGACGGCGTTGAGCAGGTTCGCGGCCAGCGCCAGGTGCAGCATCTCCTCGACGAAGACGCTGCTCACCAGGTCCACGGCCTCGGGGTTGCGCTCCGGGTCGAGCGAGTACAGCGCGCACAGGTACGGCGGCAAGGTCGCGTGTTCCAGCTCGATCGCCCACTGCAGGTGTTCACGCAGGCTGTCGAGCGTGTCGATCCGCGCCGTCGAGCGGGGCGCCGGCAGTTCTTCGTGTGTCACTTGTCGTCATCCTCAGCTATGGGAAAGGGGTGGAATCCACTGCGGCCGCCCGGCTGGGAGTCCTCTTCCAGCACCTCGACCGCGTCCAGCAGGCCGCGCAGGGCGATCTCCTCGCGTTCGGCGTCCGTCGGGTCGAACAGCCAGTCGGTGACCGGCAGTTCGGCCACCTCCTCCGGATGGCTCGACTCGACCAGGGTCACTTCGGCCTCGACCTCGACCCGGAGCTCGTACAGAAATTCGTTCTCACCGTTGGGGATGCTCATCGTTCTTCCTCAGTGAATCGCGCACGACTACTTGGGCGTGGCGGTGCGGCCGGGCCAGTCGCGGTAGCGGATCTGGCCGAGCGTCGCGCCGTCGCCCGGCACCAGCGTCCGCTCGCCCAGCTCGCTGCCGAAGTAGCGCGCGTGCGGGTCGGCGACCACCTGGCGCGGGTCGCCCCAGATGGCCAGGGCCTCGCGGAAGAACTCGTCCATCCGGAACTGCTCGGGCCCGCCGACCTCGACCCGGCCGTTCAGCGGCGCGCCGACCGCGGCCCGGCCGACCGCCTGCGCGACCTCGTCACCCGCGATGGGCTGGAACAGCACGGGCGCGATCCGCACCGTGTCGCCGTCCGTGGCCTCGGCGGCGATGCTCCGGGCGAACTCGAAGAACTGGGTCGCGTGCACCAGCGAGAACGGGACCCCCGACTTCTCGATCAGCTGCTCCTGAGCGATCTTCGCCCGGAAGTAGCCACTCTCGGGCAGCCGTTCGGTGCCCACCACCGACAGCGCGACGTGGTGACCGACACCGGCCGCCGCCTCCGCGGCCAGCAGGTTGCCGGTGGAGGTCTGGAAGAACTCCATCACCGCGGCGGGCTCGAACGACGGCGAGTTCGACACGTCGACCACCACCTGCGCGCCCGCCAGCGCCTCGGCCAGCCCTTCGCCGGTGAGAGTGTTGACCCCGGTGTTCGGCGCCGCCGCCACCGCCTCGTGGCCGTGCTCGCCCAGCTTCGCCACCAGCTTCGACCCGATCAGGCCGGTTCCGCCGATCACGACGATCTTCATCACAAATCCCTTCCGCCTGCCGGGGCACCCATGCGCCGGCCGATCGCCAGCTAAGACCGGGCAGCCTCCGTACGTGTGACAAGTGCCGCGAAATTCGTCCGGCCCTTAGGTTGCCCCCCAAGGGGTAGACGGCAGGCAGGGGCTGGAGAATGGACACCGGCCAAGCGGGGGGATGGCAGTGACGGGTCCTGGATCAGATCTTGAGCAGGCGGTGGCGGAGTTCGCCGGCGTGCGGCCGCGCCTGTTCGGGATCGCGTACCGGATGCTCGCCAGCGTCACCGAAGCCGAGGACCTGGTGCAGGACGTCTGGCTGCGCTGGCAGTCCCACGACCGCGCCGCGGTGGACAACCCGGCCGCGTTCCTGGCCACGATGACCACCCGGCTGGCCATCAACGTCACCCAGTCCGCACGCGTACGCCGCGAGACCTACGTCGGCCCGTGGCTGCCCGAACCCGTCGACACCCGGGCCGATCCCCACCTCGGCGCCGAGCGCGGCGAGGCCCTGGAGTTCGCCGTGCTGCTGCTCCTGGAACGGCTCTCACCCACCGAGCGCGCGGCGTACGTGCTGCGGGAGGCGTTCGACTACCCCTACCGGCAGATCGCCGACATCATCGAGCTCAACGAGCCGGCCGTGCGCCAGCTGGTCAGCAGGGCCCGCAAACGCGTGCTCGTCGAACGCCGCACCCCCGTGACCAAGACCGAACAGCGCAGGCTGCTGAAGGCCTTCGTCTCCGCCGCCCGCTCCGGCGACATGACCGCGCTGGAAGAGCTCTTCGCCGCGGACGTGATCAGCTACTCCGACGGCGGCGGCGCCGTGCGCGCCTCCCGGTTCCCCGTGGTGGGCGTGTCGCGGGTGGCGAAGTACCACAAGGCGTTCGCCCTTCGGTTCTGGGCCGGGGTCGACGTGTCCTGGGCGAGCGCGAACGGCCAGACCGCCGCGCTGCTGAGCCGCGACGGAGAGGTGTTCGCGGTCGTCACCGTCACCGCCTCGGAGGAGGGCATCGACCAGGTGCTGTGGATGATGAACCCGGCCAAGATCACCGCAGTGGCGCCGCAGGCCGCGGAAGGTCCCTAGGCCCCTCCTGGTTCACGACTCCACGACCTGCGGACTCTGGCGGCGCGCCACGGCGCGGCCCACGGCCGCGGCGGTCATGATCGAGACGGCGACCAGCACGACGCAGACCGCCGTGATCGCCGTCACCACGCCCGCCACCCCCAGCCACGGCGCCGCGAGCGGCAACGCCCAGATCAGCGCCACGCAGCCCATGGCCGCGGCGGGACGGACGACCGGCGCGCCGGCCACCAGCGCGTGCACCGCCCACAACACCGCCAGATACACCCCCACCGGAATCGCGACCGCGTATCCGATGGCCAGTGGTGAGGCCGCGACGGCGTGCCCGCTCTGCTCCACCGCCACCTCCAGCCCCGCGCCCAGCGCCGCCAGCGCCGCGAAGATCACGTAATGGCCGTATCCCCACAGGAACGACCGATCCCGGCGACCGCTCAGCCCTTCCCCCGCCTCGACGAGGAAATACAGCCACCACAGCGCGAACAACAGCACCAGCCCGCACCCGGCGACGGCGACCAGGGGCCCCTTGACCCCGTCCGCTTCGATCGCCCCCGCCACGCCCCGGCTCACGGCCAGCACGCTCTCCCCGAGCAGAATGATCGTGAACAGGCCGTAGCGCTCGGCGATGTGATGCGGATGCCAGGCGGTGGCCCTGGCCCGCTCCGCCCACCGCGGCACCGCCAGCTCCAGCACGACCAGGCAGACGAAGAACGGCAGCCCCGAGAACGAGGGCAGGACCCCCGTCTCCGCGACGAGCAGCCAGAGCAGCCACCCCAACTGCGCGACGGTCATCCCGGCGGCGTAACGCAGCGCGGTACGCCGCCGGGCCGGGTCCTCCACCCCGGCCCGCACCCACTGGGCCACCAGCCCGATCCTCATGATCACGTAGCCCAGGGCGACGATCCCGAAATCGGAGTGCGTGGCCGCGGCGGGCACCCCGGCGGCCAGGGTCAGCACGCCGGCCATCTGCACCAGGGTCAGCAGCCGGTAGAGGACGTCGTCGGTGTCGTAGGACGAGGCGAACCACGTGAAGTTCATCCACGCCCACCAGATCGCGAAGAACACCTGCAGGAACGGCACCAGCCCGGCCAGGCCGTGCCCCTCGGCGACGCTGTGCGCGAACTCGGCCGTGACGGCCGCCACCGCGACCACGAAGGTGAGGTCGAACAGCAGCTCAAGCTGGCTCGACACACGATGCGGCTCGTCGATGGGCCGCGCGCTCATCCGGACCCGGATCCGGATGGTGATGCCGGCTGGTGGCAAGGTCTCGCTCCTGTCGCTCCGCGAACGTCCGGTCCGACTGAAAGACAGGGCAGCGACCCGTTCTGTGACAACCCCGCGCTCATTCACCCGTCGCCGGTGTCAGGGAGACGTTCCAGAAGTCGGCGTAACGACCGTCGCGGCGCAGGAGCTCCTCGTGGCCGCCTTCCTCCACGATCCGGCCGCCGTCGAGGAAGACGATGCGATCGGCGCGCTGGACGGTCCGCAGCCGATGCGCCACCATCACCACCGTCCGGCCGGCCATCAGGCGCTCGATGCCCTCGTGGACGGCCGCCTCGTTCGCCGGGTCGAGGGCGGAGGTCACCTCGTCCAGCAGCACGATGGGCGCGTTCTTCAGCAGCGCCCGCGCGATCGAGACCCGCTGGCGTTCACCGCCCGACAGCAGCGCGCCGCCTTCGCCGACGTCCGTCGCCCATCCGCCGGGCAGCCGCTCGACCACCTCGTCCAGCCGCGCCGCGGTCGCCGCCGCCCGCACCTCGGCCTCGTCGGCGTCGGGACGGCCGAGGCGTACGTTCTCCTCGATCGTGCCGTCGAAGAGGTAGACGTCCTGGAAGACGATGGCGATCCGCGCCATCAACGCCTCCGTGTCGATCGCGCGTACGTCCACACCTCCCACCCGCACCGCGCCCGCGTCCACGTCGTAGAAGCGCGCGAGCAGCTGCAGCAGCGTGCTCTTGCCCGAGCCCGACGGTCCGACGACGGCGAGCCGCTGACCCGCCGGCACGGACAACGACACCCCGTCCATCACCGTACGGTCGCCATGCCGGAAGGTGACGGAGTCGAGCTCCAGGCCGTGGCCCGCCGGCCGGATCGGTTCGCGAGGCTCCGGCAGCGGCTCGGTGCGCAACACCGTGTCGAGTCTCGCCAGCTCGGAACGTGCGCCGCGCAGTTTGCCGCCGATGTCCGCCAGCGACAGCAGCGGGTCGGCGCAGCGGGCGGCCAGCACCAGGATCGCCAGCAGCTCCGCCGCGCCGATGTCACCGCCGAGCGCCAGGTAGGCGCCCAGGACCAGCAGCGCGGTGAACATCGCCTGCACCGTGAGCGCCAGGCCCAGCACGCCGGGCAGCACCGACAGCAGGGTACGGCGCGAGGCGCGCTGGACCTCCCGCAGCGAGTCGTCGAGCAGCCGGAAGCGTTCGAGGGTCCGGCCGCCGGCCCGCAGCACCGGCTGGGCCTGGAGATATTCGATGACCCGCCCGGCGGCCTCGTGGTCGCGTTCGTGACGGTCGTCGTCGGTGGCGGCCATCGAGCGTCCCGTCCAGACCTGGACCGCCGCCACGACCGGGACGGCGACCAGCGCGGCCAGCCCCAGTTGCGCGTTGAAGGCGAGCATGACGACGACGATCGTCAGGGGAGTCACGCAGGCGGAGATGTACGGGGCCAGCAGGTGCACGATCACGCCCATCGCCTGCAGGACGCCGCGGCTGGCCAGGACGGACACCTCGCCGACCCGGCCGGCGCCGTACCAGCCCAGCGGCAACCGGGCCAGGTGATCGCCGAGGCGGTGGTACATGCCACGCAGCAGCACGGTCCCTGCGCGGAAACCGGACAGATCGCTGAGATAGCGCAGCGCCGCGTAGACCGCGACCGCGGCCCCGAACGCGACCAGCCACGGCCAGGCGGCCGCGGGCGTGCTCCCGAACAGTGCCCGCAGCACGGGGACCAGCAGCGCGTAGGACAACCCCTCGGCCACCGCGGTCGCCGTCATCAGGGCCACGGTGCGGCGCACCGGCCGGCCGTACTCGGGTCCGAGCACGCGCAGCAGCATTCGGATCATCGGGGCTCGTCTCCTCGTTGTACGCCGTCGGCGACCGCCGATCGGTGGGTCCGCCAGAACGCGGCGAACTTTCCGTTCCTCGCCAGCAGCTCGGCGGGCCTGCCGCGCTCGACGATCGACCCGTTCTCCAGCATCACGACGTCGTCGGCGTCGGCGACCGTCTCCAGGCGATGGGCGATGACCAGGATCGTGCGATCGCCCGCCGGCGTGGCCAGGGCCCGGCGCACGGCCTGTTCGGTGGGCGGGTCGGCGAAGGCGGTCGCCTCGTCGAGCACCAGAACGGGCGTGGCGGCGAGCAGTGCGCGCGCGATCGAGATCCGCTGCGCCTCGCCGCCCGACAGCCCGGCCTCCTCATGGATCACCGTGTCGTATCCGCGCGGCAGCTCGAGGATCCGCTCATGGATGTTCGCCAGCCGGGCGGCGCGGACCACGTCCCCGGGGTCGGCGTGCGGCACCGCCAGCGCGATGTTGTCCGCGACGGACGCGCGCAGCAGGCGAACGTCCTGGAAGACGAAGGAGACCGTCCGATACAGCTCCTCGCTGCCGAGCTCGCGCAGATCGACACCGCCCAGGACGACCGAGCCGTGGGTCGGGTCGAAGAACCGCGGCAGCAGCTGAACCAGCGTGGACTTCCCGCTGCCCGACGGCCCGACGATCGCGGTGACCGTCCCCGGCTCCAGCACCAGGTCGATCCCGCGCAGCACCTCGTGCTCCGCGCGCCCCCGTCGCTCGTCACCGATCTCTACACCAAGCTCGCCCTCCGCCCGCTCGTAACCGAATCGAACGTCACGCAGCTCCACCCGGTGCCCCTGCGGTGCGCGCGGACGCGCGGGCTCGGGCAGCGACGGCACCGCGAGCACGTCCCGGATCCGGCCGACCGCGCGCCGGGCGGCCTGCAGGTCGTCGAAGCCGTGGCCGAGGGCCGCCACCGGGGCGGTCAGGCCCAGGCCGAGCAGCAGGAAGGGCAGCAGGTCTGCCGGGACCAGGCCACCGCCCGCGATCAGCGCCGCACCGCCGATCAGCACGACCAGCAGCACGAACGGCGGCGACAGCGCCAGCTGCATCCCCGCCGCGATCGGAGCGAGACCGCGCACCCACCGGAAGAAGGTGACGACGAAATCGTCCACTGCGGTGCGGAACCTGCGATGGGCGCGCTCGGACCCGCCGAACGCCTTGACCACCGCGATCCCCTGCACGAACTCGACGACCGAGCTCGCGATCCGCCCCATCCCCGCGTCGAACTCCTCCTGCTCGCGCAGCCGGGTCGGGGTCATCATCAGCGGGACCAGCGCCACCGCCAGCACGACCGGCACCAGCGTGATCAGCGTGAGCCGCCAGTCGACGGTGAACAGGTAGACCAACGACACCAGCGGCACCACGAAAGCGGCGATGAGCTCGCCGGGGGCGTGGGCGATGAACGGGTGCACGGCGCTCACGTCCTCGCCCACGACCTTCGCCAGCTCGCCGGTCCGGCGCCGCGCGAACCAGCCGATCGGTACGCGCCCCAGCCGCGCGGCCAGCAGCCGGCGGAACGACAGCTGCACCTGGCCGTCCAGAATGTGCCCGATGCCGGACGACGCGGCCGTGAACAGCAGCCGGACGAACAGGCCGGCCGCACCCACGGCCACGACGGCCCAGACCTGACCGTGATCGGCCGGGCCGGGCGACAGCAGGACGCGGCCCAGCTCGACGACCGCGAGCAGCGGCGCCAGGCCCGCGACGGCGCCGATCACCTGCAGGACGACGACGGCGGCGAAACTCCATCCGTACGGACGCAGCAGCCGTGCCAGGCCGGTATCCGGTGGTGACGTGGCCTGTTCCCTCGCCGCGGCGAGGTCAGTGGTGGTCATCGCTCTCCCGTCTTCGTCGATCTCGTCGCGGCCGCAGGCCCGTGCGCTCCCGTGGAAGCGTGAAAGCCCTCCTCCCGCCCTCCTGCCACCGCCCTCAGCGCCACGACTCAGCGAGCAGGATCGCCTGCGCCCCCGTGGCAGGCGTCGGCCCATTGCCGCAGCTCGACCGGCATGCCCGCCTGCGGCGGCGATGCACTGGCTGGGGCTCTCATGACCGGAATTGTCGTCCGGCTACTGTTCGGGAGGCGTCCTACAGGCGGAGTCATTTGCCGCTACCGCACCGGGATCAACGACCGGCCGGACTATGACGCCGGGAGTATTCGCGCGACAGGGCATCGCGGGGATGAGCGGGTTCCGGTTCGCCCGCGAGGTGCGGGGCCGGGGCGGGTAACAGCCGCCCTGTCAGCCACGCGGTCAACCGGCTGTGCTGATCCTCTCGGCAGGGTAGGTGTCAGTCGGCCCACCTGCGACGTGCGCCGCCGCGCCACACCTCCTCGATGTCCCGGGTCGCCGTGATGTCCGTGGTCGGGTCGCCGTTGACGAGCAGCAGGTCGGCTCGCAGGCCAGGGGCGATGCGGCCCCGGTCCGTGAGGCCGAAGAGGCGGGCCGTCGTACCGGTGGCCGCCGCGAGCGCCTGCTCCGCCGTCCAGCCCGCCTCCGTCAGCAGGAGCAGCTCGTGGTGCAGGCCCGCCCCGTGCACCGGCCCGAACGGGGTGCAGTCCGTGCCCGCCAGCACCGGCACCCCCGCCCGGCGCAGGGCCGCGGCCGCGTGCGCGGCGTTCATGACGCCCTGGGAGTGCATGGGGATGTCCGCCCACTCCCGGCCGAACGTGGCCTTCGAGCGGTCCGACATCCGCGCCGCGATCCGCGGGTCCCGCAGCAGCTCCTGGCCGTTCGGGTCGCCGGTGACGGCCTCGATGTACGTGATCGTGCTGATCACGAACGCGTCGTACGAGGCGATCCTGGCCGCCGTCTCCTCTGCCTGCTCCTCGTTCACGTCGGAGTACAGGTGCGCCAGCCCGTCGGCGCCCGCGTCCAGGGCGATGAACGCCTCCCTGGCGGTGACCGTGTGCGCGATGACCCGCAGGCCGGCGGCGTGCCCGGCCTCGACCAGGACGGCGGCGAGCTCGGGGCTGAGGGCGGGCAGCCGCATCCCCGACGACCCGCCGTCGTCGATGGCGATCTTGAGGTAGTCGACGCCCTCGGCCAGCCGCGCCTCCACGAACGCCTTGGCCTCGCCCGAGTCGGCCACCGTGTCGAGGGTGCGGTCCGTGCCGAGGGCCTTGAGCACGTCCGCGGTCATGATCTGGGTCGGGTGCCCGTTCGGGGCGGTGGCGATCATGCTGGAGCTGCGGATATCGGCCACGTCGTCGCGCTCGGCGGCCTGGCGGCGCTGGGCGGCGAGCAGGGGCGGCAGGTTGTTCATGTCGAGCTCGGTGGTGACGCCGAACGTCAGCGCCTCCGCCAGGTCGCCGTCGAAGGCGTGCGCGTGGGCGTCGATCAGGCCCGGCAGCAGGGTCTTCCCGGTGCCGTCGATCTCCACGTCCGCAGGACCGGACGCCGGTGAGCCGATGCGGTCGCCGTCGATCACCACGTCGGCGGCGGGCACGGTCCGCTCGCCGTCGAAGACGCGGACGCCACGGATCAGGGTACGCATGCTTCTCCCCCAAGTAATTCGATGTCTAACTAAATTGCTATCGAATAGTACGACCTCGAACTACACAGCCGCAACAAGGCCCGCGCCCGATCACGGACGCGGGCCTTGCCACTGGGTCACGACGTCAGCGCGAGAACGCCTGGAACTCGGCCGCCCTCACCTGCTCCCGCTGCGGGCTGGCCGTGGCGCAGTCCGTCGCGGAGTTCGGATCCCGGTCCTGCTCACCGGCGTACAGCGGATTGCCGGTGCACTGCGTGCTGAGCACCCGGAGCATCAGATGCGTGGCACTGGTGTCCCGTACGTCGAACGACTTGAAGATCATGTCGGCGCCCCGGGGACGCGGCAGCCCCGACTTGAAGGCGTCGGACGGGCTGGTGTAGATCTTCGTGAAGTTCGCCGGGTCGGTGCAGCCCGAGCTGCAGGCCAGCACCTCGAACGAGCGCAGGCTCGAGAACCGGTTCTGCCCGCCCGGGTCGGCCGCGTCGCCGACGTTGGGCCGCAGCATGGCGCTCACCTGCACGCGCCGGACCTTGACCGGCGCGTCACCCGCCAGGTCCACCACGACCGACTTGCCGGCGGGCGCGCCGGTGAGCGAGGCCCAGTTCGTGGCCTCGGTCTCGTCGATCAGCTTGGCCTGGTTGACGCCGTCGCCCGTGGCCGCCGCGCCGCCCGCCGCCGAGGCGAGGTTGCGGGCCAGCGGCAGCGGGAGCGGCAGCTGCACGCCGCCCACCACCACGAACTTCAGCCTCGTGTGCCCGAACCCGTTGCCCGCCACGATGAACGAGTACACGCCGGGCGTCATCTCCACCGTGTCGCCCAGCGGCGTCGCCGGGTCGGTGTCGGCGACCGGGACCGCGCGGCCCTCGTAGTCGCCCACGTACAGCCGCAGCGCCGCGCCCTTCGCCTCGCCCAGCGGCTTGAGCTGCAGCGAGCCGTTCTTGCCCGCGGGGTTGACGAAGCTGGGCGTCGGGTCGGCGTCGTTCGAGCCGCTGCTGGCCGCGCCCTTGCCCAGGCCGTGCTCGGCGAACGCGCGCCACATGATGTCCTGGTTCTTGCCCCCGAACCGGATCGCGTCGGCCGCCAGCAGCGCGTCGCGGTGGTCGACGTAGCTGACCGCGCCCGAGGCCATCAGCAGCAGGGCGTCGAACGAGAGCTGCGCCCAGCGCCGGTTGCCCGGACACTGCTCGACCGGCGTCCGCCCGTCCGCGCAGGCCCGCTGCTGCCTGGCCGTGCCGTCGCCGTACCGCTTGACGAACGCCGCGCGCACGTCGAACTGGGTGGCCGACCAGATCTCGCCGTCCGCGTGCACCTGCTGGCCGACGATGTCGTACGCGACGTCGCTGTAGTTCAGCGGCGACCTGGACATGTCGTAGTTCCTGATGCCGCGTTCCTTGTCCCCGGTCACGTAGCCGCCGGTCACGTACGGGGTCAGGCCCGAGGGGCGGAAGCCGTACTCGAAGAGGTGCTCCATCGCGAACAGGTCGGAGGTGCTCTCGTTCATGGCCCCGGCCTGGGCGCCGCTCCAGCCGGCGTTCGGGCCGCCGATCATGCGCCCGGAGATCGCGTGCGTGTATTCGTGGCCGATGACCGACATGTCGTAGTCGCCGTCCACGCACGGCGAGTAGAACGAGCCGGCGACCGGCTGCCACAGGTACATGTTCGTGATCGGCGCGATCCCGTCAGGGCCGGTGATCTGGTTGGCGTTGTCGCGCACGGACAGCACCCGCGCGCCGGCCTGCGCGTTCCCCTGCTCGGGGTCGCCGCCCAGGCCGCCGCGCCCGCCGTTGTCCGCCTGCATGTTCCAGGCAGTCTCGGTGAAGCCGAGGCGATAGCTCCAGTCGTGCATGCGGTTGTGCATGGCGTTCAGGTTGGCGATGGCGGCCTCCAGATCGGCCTCGCCGTCCTGGTCGAACACCGCCGGGTCGCACTTGGCCTCGTGCCAGGTGTTCTTCCACGGGAAGAGGTAGTTCCTGCTCGGGGTGAGCACGTTGGTGCGGGTCCCGACGGAGAACGGGTCGCCGTTCGCCCGGTTCTCGGTGGTCTTGGTCGCGTTGCCGGAGCTGGTGTTCGTCGGGGTGTTCGTGGTCTGGTCGACGTCCCACGCCTTGCCGGTCGCCGCGTCGCCGCCGGTCACGTAGTCGCAGCCGGGGCCCGCCGCGAAGCACCAGATCTGGCGGGTGTCGCGGGAGGAGTAGTCGTCGCGCGGGTTCGCCGGGAAGGCTGCCCAACGGGGGTTCTCGGGGTCGAGGTGGTCGACCAGGTTCTCCCGAACGAGGACGGCGCCGCTGACCGCGTCCACGTGCGTCGTGTACCCCGCCACCGCGCCGTCCGAGCCGCCGATCAGGACCACCTGGTACGCGCTGTGCACCCCGTCGGGAGCGGGCACCGCCACCGGCGTGGCCTGCTTCGAGGTCGCGGTGGCCAGGTCGACGCCGCCGTCCCTGGCCGCGATCTCCAGCGCCTGCTGCGCGGTGATCGTCGCGGCCGGGGGCGCCTCCGTCTCGCGGGACAGCGAGGAGGTGACGTGCCTGACCTGGCCGTTCACCACGCCGATCGTGACGAGGCCGTCCACGCCGGCCGGCAGGTCGCCGAAGCGCTGCCGCAGCAGTACGGCGTGCCCCACGCCGATCGGGTTGACCGCGACCCGCTCCAGCGCGTCCACCGCCTGCGCGGACAGGCCGAACACGGCGGGGTTGTTCTTGAGGTAGGTCCGGGCGGCCTGCTCGGGGTCGGCTCCGAGGCCCTCGGCCAGCGGTTCGGCGCTGGTGACGGCGGCCGGGGTGCCGAGAGCGTTCCAGCGGATCTCGGCCGCCGCCCCGGCGCTGCGGGCGTTCAGCCCGGCGGGCGGGGCGACCCGGCCCTGCCGGTTGTCCACGTCCGGCTTGCCGTGCTCTTCGGCCTGGAAATCATGTACGGGGGCCTGCCCGCCGGGTTCGCCCAAGGCGGGCCCGGCTAGGGGTAGTGCCGACGCGACGAGCGCGACGGCGACGAGTGCGCTGCGTAACCAGGACAACGGTTCCCTCCTGCGTCTCAGGGATGCGCGGATTGCACGCATCTCGCAAGAGGTAACACCCAGTCAGAAGGCTGGCAAGATCTCAGTGCGGGACCGGTGGCCGGCGCCTCGACAGACCATAGAGCCGCTTCCTTAGTGAAACGACGCCCTTACATGGCATGAGGGGTTCAGTCTGCCGCGCCCGGCGCAGTTCCCGCACTGATCATTCAACCTGTCGTCGTTGACCCGCCGCAACCGGATTTACCGGCTCGCGAACAGCGACGCGTACACCGGGCGCCCGCGCTCGGTGACCACCTGACCGGCCAGCCCGCCGCCGGTCACAGTGGACAGCCGCAGGTCGAGGTAGCGCTCCTCCTCCACCATGCGCACGTCACCGGCGGGCGCGGGCAGCCAGGAGGCCACCTCGGCCTGACGCGCGGCCCGGTCGCGCGCCAGCTCCGCGCGCAGCTCCGCCAGGCTGCCGGCGTCGTACGGCTCCGCGCCGGCCCGCTCGGGCTCGGCCCGCCAGGCGGCGACCCCGTACGCGAAGCAGACCAGCGCCATCCACATCTCGGCGAAGTACGCCGGGTCGGGCGCCAGCTCCAGCCCCGCGAACCTGTCGCCGACGAAGAACAACGCGCCGAGCTGGCCCGGCAGCAGCTCCAACCGGCTCTGGAACTGGGTCAGCGTCGCCCGCTTGCGCGACAGGATCTGCTCCAGGTGCCCGCGCGAGGGCAGCCCGCACGCGGCGTTGAGCCGGGAGATGTCCCCCCACAGCTTGGCGTAGTCGCGGCGCCCGCGCAGCTCCAGCGCCCTGGCCCGCAGCTCGGCAGGCAGCACGAAGAACCACTGGGCGCGGCCCTCCAGGTAGCCGCCCTGGCCGGACTGGACGCAGCAGGCGTCGTCGAACCGCCTGGTCTGCCCGGCGCCCATCAGCGCCGCGGAGCACAGGGCGTGGTTCTGGGCGGCGTCCTGGATGTAGCCGATGTGCAGGGGCACGATCGCCACGCCCTCGCGGGCGCCGTTGTGCAGCTCGACCTGGCCGTACCCGACGACCCGTTCGAGCTTCAGCCCGGAGCGGGGCGGCACGATGCCGGGCCGCTCGGGGCCCCAGATCGGCACCATGGTCAGCGCTCCGCCGCGCTGCGGCGTGCCCGCGCGGTAGCCGCGCAGGTCGAGCGGCGCGGGCAGGAGCGTCTCGAGTGCGCTCATGTACGTCCTCCTTCCAGTCGGCTCAGCATGGCCGTACGGATCCAGTCACGGCCGGGCGCGCAGTGGCCGAACAGCCACGGCAGCAGCCCGGCGAAGTCGTCCTGATGCCAGAACGGCTGCCGCGGCAGCTCCGGCGCCGGGTCGCGCAGGGCCAGGTCGTCGCCGCCGGTGAACGTGGCCTGGCAGAGCACCACCGGAGTGGTGACGCCCGCGCGGGGCAGCGTGGCCACGACCCTGGCCAGGTCGCCCGGCATGAGGTTCTCGTAGCCGTCGGTCACGACCACCACCAGGTCGGGACGGGCGTCCGGGGCGTCGAGCCGCCCGGTCACCGGGTCAGGACGGGCATCCGAGGCATCCTGCAACCCAGTCGCCAGGTCTGGACGAGCGTCCAGGGCGTCCAGCAGCCCGGTCGCCAGGTCGGTCGCACCGTCGGCGGTCTCGATCACCGTGAGGCGTTCGCAGACCTCGCCCAGGACCAGCCTCAGCGCCTCGGCCTGCGACATGACCGCCCACTCGCGCTCGCCGTACCCGCGCATGGAGCCCGACGCGTCGAGCACCACGGCCACGTGCCCGGCCAGGCGCGGCAGCCCGCGCGTCGCCTCGGCCACGTAGCCCGCCAGCGCGGGGCGCAGCTCGGCCGCCGGTCCGCCCCGATAGAGGTGCACCAGCGTCGCCGCGATGTCGCCCCGGTTGGTCGGGGTCACGATCGGCGGGAGCTCCCTGACCGGGTCGAGCCGCACGGGCGGCTCCTGCGGGGCCACCGCGCCGTACGTGCCGGGCGCGTAGAGCGCGCGCACCCGCCCGATCGCCGCGGCCGGGTCGGAGGTGAAGCGCAGCAGGCTCCTGCGCAGCCGTCCGGAGCCGGTGTGGCCCTCGGCGATCAGGCGGGCGCACCCGCGGGCGGTCGCCTTGCCGAGCGCGTGCTCGAAGCAGTCGACCAGCGCCGGCCGGCGGGCCTCGATGAGCGCGTCGGCGTCCGGGTGCTCCAGGACGAACGTGACGACGGCCCGCGTGGTGTGCTTGTGGTTGGCGCGCAGCCGCCGCAGCGCCAGGAGCGCGGTGACGGCGTGCGCCGGCGGCAGGCCGAACATGAGCGCCCTCGTCACCTTGGCCAGGGTCGCGCGGGTGCGCTCGTCCAGGCCGTCCTGCGAGGCGGCCAGCGTGCACAGCAGCACGCGGGCCCGCTGCCAGGGGAGCACACCGGGCACCAGCGCCAGCAGCGCGTATCGCTCGGGGTCGCTCAGCCGGGCACTCCGGTGGAGCTCCGCGTCGTCCCAGGCCGGATCGCCGCCCCTGGACAGGACCAAAGGGGTGTCGCGCGTCCTGAAATGCTGGAGAAGAGTCGGGGTGTCCACGTCATCGAGATTAAGGAATCGGCCCCGCCACGCGACACCTATTTTTGACGCGTACGTTTCCTGCCAGCCTTCCCGAGCGGAGAGATATGCGGGCACGCGTCAAGTGCTTTTTCACAGACCGCCAATTCCGCGTCGGTGTAGGCCAGCAAATAGACGCTTTCGACGTGCCGCGGGCGGCTGTCGGTCAGGTGCGCGACAATGGCCGTCAGCATGCTCTGGACCGTGGACTCGATGTCGGCCGCCGCCTCGCCGGTCCCGAAGATGGGAAACACGATCGAGCCCGCCTGCCGCCCGCCGCCGGCGATCTCCTCGGCCCTCAGGAACACGTTGCGCACGCACGTGCCGAGATTGTCCACCCGGCGGTACCCGACGCCCGCGGCCCCGTGGACGGCGGCGGCGTGCACGATGCCCATGACCCCGTTGCGCTCGGCGAGCTGGTGCGCCCCGGTCACGATGGCGGTCCCCGGCTCCACCGGCACGTTGGCGCCCACCCGCCGGCCGAGCTCGTCGGCCACGCAGTCCTCGACCACCCGCTCGGTGAGGGGGTCGCGCCGCGCGCCCTCGTACCGGATCACGGCGGAGATCGACCGCTCGTGGAACCTGGACATCTGCATGTCGGTGTTCTCGGAGTTCACCCAGACGTCCACGTCCTTGACGTTGCGCAGGTCGCCGGTGATGAGCGTGAGCCGCCGGGCGGGACGGCCGGGGACGGCGTACTCGTACGTGCGCGTCTCCTCGATGGGCTGCGGCTGGCGCAGCTTGGCCTGCGTGTCGACCTGCTCGCGCAGCGCGCGAATCTCCTTCCGATATTCGTCGGCCCGGCCCGCGGTGCGCAGCGAACGCAGCCCGTACCACCAGATGAACGCCCACAACCCGACGGCGCCCGTCATCGTGGCACCCTTGATCTCGGCGGAGAATTGGCTCTGCGGGAAGAATGAAAATAGCAGGGTGACGGGAAAGAGGGCGAGCAGGGTCCAGGAGATCATGTGCACCCGCTCGTTTCCACCGTCCGGCGATCGCCACTGCCAGGCGAAGGCACCGAGACCGAGAACGAGACTGAACACCGCCGTAAGCAGAACAACGGGATCGGCCTTCATTCGCCCTCCCAGCCGGATAAATGCGGGATGCGATTATCAGGCTAATACCTCGCGCGTTCGGATGGGCCGGTCAGGCATACTTTTGTGCCCCGGCACTCCCATCCGACATACGAGGCATTTGTGACATTTCTCCCCGTACCACGACTCAACGCCCACGAGCACCTGACCGAACTGCCCATACCCCTCACCTACGAAGGCCCCTGCCCGGGCGGCCAGGTGGGCGCGGCCTACGTACGCTGGCCCGACGGCCACCTCTCGGTCCTGACCCGCGGCCCCGACGTGAGCGAACTGCTGTCGGTGGCACGGGCGGCAGGCGTCCCGGCGCCGCGCTACGAACTGGTCCACCCACCGGTCGTCGTCCAGGAGCTGCTCCCCGGCACCGTCGCGCGCTCGCCCACGGCGGCGACCGTACAGGACATGCTGGAGATCAACCGGCGGTGCCGCGGCGTGCTCGCCGGCCGCAGCGACCTGCCGGCACTACGGCTCCACCTACGCGAGGACGGACCGGGCTTCTGCCTGCACGGCCCGCTGCGCGCGTACGACAGCCGCACCCGCCGCCTGCTCGACCAGGTGGAGGAGATCGGCCGGGCGTTCCCTGACACCCTGGAGGGCGACGACCTGGTCCACACCGACTTCCACCCGGAGAACGTCCTGGTGGACGCGGCGGGCAGGGTCACCGGCGTGATCGACTGGAACGGCGCCACCCGCGGCCACGCGGACTTCGACCTGTTCACCCTCCGCTTCGACCTGACCCACCGCGACCCCGACCTGGCCCGCCGAACCCTCCCCCTGATCCACGCAACCCCCGACCCTGCCCACGGAACCCCCGCCCTCCAGACGCACATCCCGGACACGGCGGCGGCCCTGGCCTGCTGGGCGCACATGAGCCTGCGCATGGTGGACTGGGCCATCCGCCACTTCACCGCCTCGGACGTCACCACCTGGCTCAACATCGCCCACGCCCTCAAACCCTCCAACTGACCGGGTAGGAGCCTGGAGGGTGGGCCCGCTGACACCCTCCACGGCCCCACTCCGCTACGGATTCACCTCTCCCGCGACGACAGTCGTGCCCAGGCAGGCGCATCATCCTGTTAACGGTTTTCCGCAAGCAGCGAATGCGTGAGACAGCCGAGATCGAACGGGCAGGGCGAGCCATGAAGCGATGTGTCGCCGAGGCCCACACCGCAGACGAGGAGTGAGCGGCATGGCCGAGCGCAAGGCATGGTCTGACAAGCGCGCTGAGATCATGAGCCGCCCCGGCGCCGGAGTTGCCTACGAGGCGGCCCGGATCCGGCTCGAACTCGGCGAGACCGTACGGCGCCGCCGCGAGGAACTAGGGCTCACTCAGGCCGAACTCGCCGAGCGAGCAGGACTCAAGCAACCGGCGGTGGCCCGCTTCGAGGCCGGCGGCACCATGCCCACCATCCCCAGGCTGGAACGCCTGGCCGAAGCGCTCGAACTGCGGCTCAGCGTCCAACTCTTGCCGCTCCCCCGAGCCAGTTGACCGCATTCGCCGCGCTTGCGCTTCACCGGCAACCAGCCCAGGAGGACCTGCACGCCGCCCTGAGAGCCCTCGTACCTACCCATCCGCCTACGAAACGGTGGGCTGTCATGCGCCGGGGTGCGACGGGGCGGTCTGCCGCCAGGCCTGCGGCTGTGGGCCGGCCTGCTCGGCGGGGACGCTCAGCGGCAGGCGCAGGATGAAGCTGGCCCCGCCGATCGCGGCCTGCTCGACGTGCAGGGTGCCCTGGTGGGCGGTGGCGATGTCCCGGGCGATGGCCAGGCCCAGGCCGGTGCCTCCGCGGTCGCGGCTGCGGGCGGCGTCGAGGCGGACGAACCGCTGGAAGATCCGTTCTCGGTCGGCCGGGGGAACGCCGTCCCCGTCGTCGTTCACCGCCAGTTCGGCGTGGGTTGCCGAGCGGCGAAGCCGTACTCGTACCTGGCTGGTGGCGTGCCGCTGCCCGTTGTCCAGCAGGTTGGTCAGCACCCTCGCGATCTGCCCCGGCACGGCGTCCACGACGACCCGGTCGGCCAGGTTCAAGGCTGTCGGGTGGCGATCGGTACGCCGGCTGGTCTCGGCGCGGATCAGGTTGGTCAGATCGACGTGCTGAGTGGCCTGCGGGCCAGTGGCGCCCAGGCGGGCGAGCAGGAGCAGGTCGGTCATGATGTCCTGAACGCGATCCAGATCCTCCAGCGCGTGCCCGATCACGTCGGGCAGG
>NZ_JBEXCR010000050.1:0-99137 GCF_040605375.1 Nonomuraea sp. NPDC005650 | reverse complement strand
TGTGACCATCCAGACCCGCGACGGAGGTAGCCGCAGCTCCTCTGATAGACATCAACAATCCAGGTCAGACAGTCCCTGAGCGCGAGCTACACCCAACCGCGTTCCTGGAGTTCGGGGCTGAGCCAGCGGCCCGCTCAGCACCTCGAACAGGCGCTGCATCGGCGCGCCGCCGACTCTGCGGCGCAGGTCACGCAGCGCTTTGGCGGTGGGTGTCACGGCAGGCAAGGCGGTCAGCGAGGTTGTCAGTTTCTGCCAGACCAGCAGGTAGCCGACCTCGGAGAACAGACACATCGCCAGCAGGAAGTAGACCCCGACACGCGAGGGCAGAGCGCGCAGACGGCGCTGAACGCCGCGGGTCTCCTCCAGGACCGCATCGACGAGTTCGACCGGTACGAGCGCGGTCAGCTCCCCCAAATGCTCGGGAGCGAACAATCGCCCGGCCGCTGGGCGGGACGAAGAGTCCGTCTCGACAGCGCGGGAAACAGCAGAGCTGGCATACTCGGCAATCAACGGAGATCCAGTTCTTCGACGGCTGGTTGTGGAAGATCACCGTTCTACTGGATCTCCGTCCTTATGTCCTGAGAACACGTCTTGACAGCACCGCGAAAGCCTTAACTACCTGGCCTTGGGCCTTCCCCCTGAGGTGTGGACACCTTGAATGCCGGATGATGGACATCCGGAGGCAAGGAGTTCCACGTGGCGATGAAGTCGTATCCGCCGGAGTTCAAGGCGGACGTCGTCGCGTTGTACCTGTCTGACCCGTCCCGCACCTACGCGTCGGTGGGCCGGGACCTCGGCGTGCACCCCGAGACGCTACATCTATGGGTGCGCGAGGCCCGCGCGAACGACACCGCCGGAGCCAAACAGAGGAAGAGGCAGGCCAAGGAACCGGCTGGCGGCCCGCTATCCTCCGACGACGTGCTAGAAGCCGAGAACAAGCAGCTCAAGGCCCGGATCCGGGAACTGGAGCTGGAACGCGACATCCTCCGCAAGGCAGCCAAATATTTCGCGGGCGAGACGTGCGCCGTGAGGCGTTGACGGTCCGTACGAAGGTGCAAGACCTTCGTCGTCCGTCCTGTCGTGGCAGGGCGGGGAAGCTGAGGGCAGCTCGATCCGGGTGATGCTGGGGAGGGCGGCAAGCGGCCCTGACAAAGCCGGGACGTGCCAGTACTGCCAGATGGTGCGGGTCCGGTGAGCAAGGCGGAAAGGAGTACGCGAGGAACCGTCGTCATTACGTCCCTCAACGCGAGACCGGCTCGAACCTGGTGGATAGGGGCCGGGAGCGGTGCGCACCCGCCTGTGCGGTGCCAAAAACTTGTCCATGGCATCTGGCCTGGCCTTCTATCCTCGGCACTCGTGTTTCTACGCCTGCTGTATCTGCTGATGGTCCGGTTGTTCGGCTGGTTGACGCTTCTCACGCGGGACGACACCTCCAAGGACGTGCAGATCTTGGTGCTGCGTCATGAGGTCGCCGTCCTGCATCGTCAGGTCTCCCGGCCACGACCAGACTGGGCCGACCGAGCGCTGCTGGCCGCGCTGGCGCGACTACTGCCCACGCAGCTACGTCTCCATCGGATCGTGACGCCGGGCACCTTGTTGGCCTGGCACCGACAGCTGGTCAGCCAACGCTGGACCTACCCGAACGCGACCGGGCGTCCGCCGATCCCGGACGAACTGCGTGAGCTGGTCATCCGGCTGGCCAGAGAGAATCCACGATGGGGGCACCGGCGGATCCAGGGCGAACTGCTCGGCCTCGGCCATCGGATCGGGGAGGGCACCATCCGCCGCATCCTCACCGCGGCCGGCCTCGGCCCAGCGCCACGCCAGACCTCACCGACCTGGCGACAGTTCCTCACCTCCCATGCCTCCGGCATCCTGGCCTGCGACTTCCTGCACATCGACACCGTGTTCCTCAAACGCCTGTACGTCTTCTTCGTCATGGAGATCGAGACACGCCGCATACACCTACTGGGCCTCACCTCCAACCCGACCGGCGCTTGGACCACCCAGCAAGCCCGGAACCTGCTGATGGACCTGGACGAGCGCGCCGACGCCTTCAGGTTTCTCATCCGAGACCGTGACGGCAAGTTCTCCCGCTCGTTCGATGAGGTGTTCACCGCCAATGGCGTGCGGGTCATCAAGACGCCCGTCCGGTCGCCACGAGCGAACGCGTTCGCGGAGCGGTTCGTGGGAACGCTACGCCGTGAGTGCCTCGATCACCTACTCATCCATGGTGAGCGGCACCTGCGTAAGGTCCTGGCCGAGTACGAACACCACTTCAACCATCATCGCCCGCATCAGGGCCGTTCGCTTCGCCCGCCGTTGCACGATCCCAGCAAGGTGATCGACATGACTTCCCGGATCCACCGTCGAAGGACCGCCGCAGGCCTGATCAACGAGTACCACAGAGCAGCCTGATCACCCGGCAAACGCCCAGCTCAGCAGCAGTGTCCGCGTTTTGGCACCGCACAAGCTCCCGCCTGCACGCCGACCGCGACGGCAGCCCCATCGCGCTGCCCGGCATCCCGCCCGGCGTCATCTCCGCGCTGTCCCTGGCGCCTGACGCCTCCTTCGCGGTCGTCCTGATCAACTCCGCGGCGAGGCCGGCGGAAATAGCGGTCCTGGATCTAGCCCGCCACGAGTTCCGCTACCTCACCGACACCCGCCCTCCGGCACTGCACGTCATCGACCCCGTCGCCCCCGAGCTGATCACCTACCCGGCTCGCGACGGACGCGACGTCCACGCTCTGCTCTACCGGCCGGACGGCCCCGGCCCTCACCCGGTCCTGCTGTCCATCCACGGCGGTCCGGAATCCCAGGAACGCCCGCTCTATGCTCGCTCTGGTCTCTACCAGCATCTTCTCCATCAGGGCATCGCCATCCTGGCCCCCAACTTCGCCGGATCCACCGGCTACGGCACCGCGCATCAGAAGCTCATCTACTGCGACTGGGGCGGCATCGACCTTGACGACCTGGACCACGCCGTCAAGTACCTCCACACCCTCGACTGGACCGACCCGAACCGCCTCGCCGTCATGGGCGCTTCCTACGGTGGTTTCGCTGCTCTGTCCTGCCTGGCCCGTCTCCCCTACCCCTGGGCTGCGGGCGTCTCCATGTGCGGTCCGAGTAACCTACTCACCCTGGCGAAGGCGTCGCCCCCCACCTGGAAGACCTTTGTCGCCACAGTCCTCGGCGCCCCTGACACGCGCGCCGAACACCTCCTGGCACGCAGCCCCGTCACCCACGCCGACGGCATCAACGCTCCCCTGTTCGTCCTCCAAGGAGCCCATGACCCACGCGTCCCCCAAGCCGAATCCGACCAGATCGTCGCCCAGCTGCGCGAACGCGGCGTCGAAGTCCGCTACGACATCTACCCCGACGAAGGACACGGCTTCACCAACCGCGCCAACGAACTGACCGCGTACGAGGCCATCAGCGCGTTCCTCCACAACCATTTGATCACCACCACGGCCGACCGCCCCGAACCGCTCCATGTGGGCTGAAAGCTCCAGATAGAACAGTGCCCACCCGTAAGACCGGACGGGCACCGCTGCGAGTCCTCCTGCAAGGGAGGATGAGCCTGATCGTGTTCCGCCTAAGAGCTGTTTCTTAGATCTGCTGACTGATCGTGGCGATGTTGTCACGATCAGTTCATGGGACGTGGTGACTTAACGAACGCCGAGTGGGAGCGACTCCAGTCGCTGCTGCCCGAGGGCGGCCAACGGGGCGGGCGATCGAACGACCACCGCACGACGATCAATGGCGTGCTACACCGGGCCCGCACCGGGCTACCCTGGCGGGCCCTGCCCGAACCGTTCGGCTCCTGGATCACGGTCTACAAACGACACCGCCCGGCGTCCAACGCGTATTCCAGGCATGCCATCTGCTGCTCGGTCAACCGACACGGCGACCGAAAGCCCCCGCTCCTCCGTAGGCGACTTCGACGTAGTACCAGCCGTTTTGTCAGGGCAGGGAGCCGAGACGGTAGTGCGGCCGGCTTGACACCAATGGTGTTTCGGCGCATATGCCACTTACGCGCGCGGGTTGGTCAGATACGCGTTAGATTGCCACGAACGGGCTGTGATACGCCGACAAGGGCGCCGGAATCGCTAAAGGATGGGTATGGCTGGCGAAGATCTTCCTGCACTGGTCGGACAGATATGGCCGTACGTAGGCTCCGCCGTGGGGGCCTACGGAGCTGCCGTCCTGGCCAGAGCTCAAGAGCAGGCAGCGGACAGCACCGTGAGTTGGGGGCAGAGAATGCTCCGACAGATCTTCGGCTCCCGCCAGCAGGAGGAGACCCCGCCCGAGATCGTAGAGCTTGGAGACAATCCGGAGGATGAGGATCTCCAGGCAGCTCTACGGGTGCAGATACGCAGGGCTTTGGGAGCAGATCCGGAGCTAGCTGCAGAGATTCGCCAGATGCTGCGCGAAGCGGAGGCTCCTGAACGGGTTCACGTAAAGGCATCCCACGGTGGCGTGGCCGTAGGCGGGAATGTCAACGCGCCCTTTACGACGGGTGCGAATTCGCCGATCGACAACCGTCACATTCATGCGGAGATCAGATCGCCAGCTGAGGTGGAGGCGCGGGATGTCCGCCCTTTTGAATGGCCCCGGTCAACGGTGTTCGTTGGCCGGGACAATAATCTCGATGAACTGGCCGAGGCACTAAGCACCGCGGGCAGGGCAGCAGCGGATGTCCGGCCGATGATCGCGCAGCAGGTCATCTACGGTATGGGCGGCATCGGCAAGTCGGAGCTTGTCCGCCAGTACGGTGCCCGTTATCGAGACCGGTATGAGGTGATGGTGTGGATCACCGCCGATACGCGCACCCGGATCCTGCAGGGACTGGCAGGGCTAGCGGAGACCTTGCATCCGCCGATCACACTGGCTAGTGACACGGAGCATGCGGCCAGGTGGGCGGCCAGATGGCTACAGATGCATGCCGGCTGGTTAGTGGTCTTGGACAATCTGGAAGATCCTGCCGACGCAGAAGAATGGCTCGACCTACTCACCCATCCCAACGGTCACGTAATCATCACCACCCGCCGCGACGCATACTGGGCAGGCGCCCATGTGCATACCCTAGACCTACTCAGTCGCGAGGCGGCTACCCAATTAATTGTTGCGGTGAGTGAACGGACAGACGCAGCAGAGATCGTATATGCCGAGCAGATCGCCCACGAACTGGGATATCTACCATTGGCGCTAGAGCAGGCCGCCGCATTCATCTGCCAGGAACGAACATTTAGCCTAAAATACTACCTACAACAGCTGCATGAGCAGCCTAACCGAATGTACACTCAGACAGCGTTCGGAACGAGAGCCGAGCGGACAATCGCGCGCTTATGGGAACTACATTTGGTCGCACTCCAATACTTAGACCGAACCCATAATCTGAATACCGAACACGTGTTGCGGATTATAGCGCATCTTGCACCAGACAATGTCCCGCGTGTGGTGCTGGAACATGCCGCAACAGAAGAGATCTCAGAAGAGCTGCGGATCCTCACCTCCTATAGCATGATCAGCCGTTCAGGAGAAGGACACACGGAAACAGTCAGCATCCATAGGCTTCTCCAAGCAGTTGTGCTCCTCCGGTTTACCTACGACAACTCCTGTCAGGAAGAAGCCAGGGAGGCCGCCCTTTACGGCCTGATCGATAGTGTGGCCGGCAATTCCGCAGATGATCCGTCCGGATGGCCGCTCTGGAAGAAGCTGATACCGCATATCGACGCTCTGTGCTCCAGGTTTGAAAGCGGAAACGAACCCGAGGGATTAGGTGTTCTCCTTAACGGGGCAGGGATTTTTGCCCTCAGATCCCAGGGCCACTATCAGCAGGCTTACGCCTACGCCACCCGGGCACTAGCCATCGCTGAGGCGATACTTGGTAGCGAGCACCCGAAGCTGACGGTCTGTCTGGGAAATCTCGCTGAAACCCTACGCATGCTGGGAAGACCGGCAGAGGCGTTAGCCATGGCGAGGCGAGCCATGGCAATCACCGAGACCGTATTCGCCTCCGATCACACGGAGCCTGTGGTCTTACTGCTGCGTCTCGCTGCGATCATGCGCGACCTCGGTAGGCCAGGCGAGGCGTTGCCCTTGGAGCAGCGGGCACTCGTCATCACGGAGAAAACGCTCGGTCCTGACCATCCGGATGTAGCAGGGCCCATTGGAAATCTTGCCACGACTCTACGCATGCTGGGACGACCGGGAGACGCAGTTCCCTTGTTTACCCGTGCACTCACAATCAAGGAGGCCGCGCTAGGCCTTGAGCACCCGAGTGTGGCGGTGTGCCTAATGAATCTTGCTGGCAGTCTTCGAGAGTTGGGCAGGCCCGGAGAATCAGTGCCATTAGAAGAGCGAGCGCTGACCATTTTGGAGAAGGCGCTCGGCCCTGATCATCCAGATGTGGCAGGATGCCTAGGAAACATGGGATTAAGCCTGCATAGCCTAGGCAGGGTACACGAGGCGGTCCCACTGTTGGCACGCGCACTTGCCACAACCGAGGCAGCGCTAGGGCCTGAACATCCACGCGTAGCGCTCTCTCTGGGGAATTTGGCGGTAAGCCTTCGAGAGTTGGGTAATCTTAGCGAGGCGGTGCCGCTGGAGGAGCGAGCGCTAAGTCTCACCGAATCGGCCCTAGGCTTCGATCACCCACGGGTTGCTATCCGGCTAGGCAACCTGGCGTTGACTTTTTATGAGCTAGGAATGCCAGAAAAAGCGGTGCCATTAGAGGAGCGGGCCCTAGCCATCATGGAGGCTGCACTTGGTCCTAGCCATCCATCAGTCGCTATCCGGCTGATGAACCTAGCGGCAAGCTTGAGGGATGCAGGTAGACCAGAAGAAGCAACACCACTGTTTCTGCGGGCGCTCGCCGTCTCAGAGGCGACCCTTGGCCCCGACCATCCTCAAACAAGAGCCGCGAGGGATTGGCTATCGCCTTGACGTACTCATCGGTGAGCCAGGGGCACACGTCTTGCCCGGAGGCCATTCCCGTCTTACATGGATGAAGGTCGGTGGAGCGCCGGCGTGGTTCCACAGGGGGTACCGCAGTGACACAGCAGCTCGTACGGTCATCACCGACCAGCACTCCGTTAAGAACGGAACCATGATCTACAGCGGACGGCTACCACGGTTGTGAAGTATCTCCGCCGGGTTCAATTCCGAAGCGTTCTAGTAGGTCGGCTTCCTCAGATCTTCCATTGTCTTCTAGAAGCTTCTTCAATGCGCTCAGGGCATCCGCCCGGCCCGCTACAGCAGCGTGACGCAAATCTCTCTCTATGATATCTAGGTCACCCTCGACCTTGTATCGAGAAACTAGATGCACAAGAGCAGAGACGTTGCCAGCCTCTGCAGAACGACGCAACCATGTCTGAGCGTCGCTAAATCGCCCCATATTCTCAAGATTCGTAGCCATGTCTTTAATGGCAGCGTCGTAGCCTGCGTCGGCAGCCCGGCGCAACCACGACTCCGCTTCCTCGGCACTGCCACTCTTTTCAATCCGCTTAGCCAGGAAGTACATGGCGTTCGCGTCACCAGATACCGCCGAACGACGTATCCAATTTTCGGCTTCATCACTATGTCCTGTTCGGTCCCACATACCCACTAGACCCCAGAGAGCATCAGGCACGAGCTCCCCTACGCGTCTCCACAACGTTTCCGCAGCTTCGGTGCGTCCGGCATTCTCCGACGCAATAGCTGCACCTATCATTTCCAAATAGTCCATGCGTTCAACAGGCGGCTTTGAGTCGACCACCTTACCCCACCAGATCTTAGCTTCATCTGTCCTCCCAGTTGACTCCAGTAGATTGGCTAGCTCAGATTGAGCATACAAATCACCGATGTCCGCGGCACGTCTTAGCCATTCCTCGGCCTCACCTATCCGACCCAGCCCTCGCAACCTCTGAGACAGAGAGACCATGTCGAGCGCACCGGAGACGCGAGTAGCGCTAATAGCACGACGGACCCAGTAATCCACAACATCATCATTTCCTTCGTCCACCATAAAATCGGCTAGATCCCACATTGCGAATACTTTTCCCGATTCAACCCATCGGTACCAGATTTCGAGATCGTCCTCCACCGATCCATGCCGATCCATCATTGAGGTTAGCTGCCACCTCAGGCCGACTTCTCCCTCCTCAATGGCCCGGTGCAGACAGGCTTCAGCTTCCATAATTCGACCAGACCTCTCCAGGAGATCAGCAAGTTTGGCAATAGCGGAAGTCTCACCAGAATCGACCATCTCGAACAGCCGCTCTATAGCATCTTCGTTTCGCCCAATTTTCTCCAAGATTTTGATTAGATCCCGAGCCGCATCAGTATCTCCACCGTCAGCCGCCTGACGCAGCCAAACGATAGCTTCCTCAATTCGCCCGATTCTTTCGAGATGTACAGCAAGCTCACGCGCGGCGAACGGATCTCCACTCTCCGCAGCGAGCTGATATAGTCGAGCAGATACCTGGTACAGCCCTCGATCAGCGGCCGAACTCGCAATTCGAATCTGATCCTGAGAGTTCGTTGTGTGTTCGATGAGGGCAGTCCACATGCCAGCGGGAACAATCAGCGAATCACGCGCTTCAGTACCGTGTTGTTCAAGATAATCGGCCAAACGATAACCTGAGATCCCCATGCCCGCCGGAGGCGGAACTGGTTCAAGTGCACGAATCGCACCCTTAAGCGCTTTTCCGGCATAGGACAGAGCAGGTGAAAACCAGTTAGTTGGAGCACCGGCCCGTTGAAGATCGGTGAGATAGTTCTGCGTGGCGGCATCGAGGAGCTCGACAGAGAGCAGCCCCTCGTACCCGAGTCTACGCGCATCTATGGCCGCCGTGATCAACGCACGGCCGTATGCATCCCCACCTTCATCATAGTAGTGCTTAAGGAGGTCGGGTGCCCCCGCAAGGGCTTGAATAATCTGATTAGACGCCCCCTCCCTATGCGCCGTAGTGGTCGCTTTAGACAACACGATATCCGTTCTTGCCAGCTGCCTCAGCCTAGCCATTTCTGCTGCTGTGAACTCATTTGCAACCCTAATTGGCTCCACTCCCCTGAGCATAAGGCGCGGGCGCAAGTATGGATCTGGGCTGCCCGGATCGGGCTCGTTCATGATCCGAGTCCAGTAATCTGGCCAAAGTGTTGTTATGGGGATGATCTTGGCCCCCTGCCGGAGCACGTTGAATAGACGTCCAAACGCCTCGCAACCGATGGGCTCTTCGATGTAGTGGCGGAGCTCGTTAAGCCAAAGGACTGTTCGGGATGGAATACCTTGATCCAGCACATCCGAAAGGTCTGCAGCAGTACGGGGATACAACAGGTTCCATTCAGGAAGCTTGGCCATCACAGCCTCGTACGCCGAGCGTGTCTTCCCGGTGGAAGAGCCTCCTTGGATTACCACCAGTCGCCCGGAGGAGTTCTGCGCATCGAGTCGATTGCGAATTTGTTCGTCATGGTCACGCGGGATGTACTCGGGCAGCGGCCCGCCTCCAATTGCCTGATGTATCCCGAGTTCCGCCGCATCCCAGTCCGTTATAGGTGGCGCAGATAGCCGAAGCTTTCGATCAAAAGCCTGGCGAGCGGCCCGCAAACCCGAACGGTCAGCGTCCAGTTGCTCCAACAGCTCCAGATACGCTGTCCTCCAGCCCTCCAGATCGGCCAGTTCTTCAGCCACGGGGTGACCATGCTCTTTGGCATGACGGAGGCAGGTCAGGATGAAAGCGGTGACGTTGCCCCATTCCGGACGTGTTGGCCGCTTCTCGCTGATCATCCCAGCGATAGTGCCTCGACGCAGCGGGCCTGCAGGTTTTCCGTCCAGGCCCATGGTCGTTGCACTCAACCGTTCCAGCCCCCGTATCGAGAGCTGGGCAACCCGCAGCAGCGCACGCAGCCGGCGAGCGAAGCTCAGCCGAGGGTCACCAAGGCTGCCATCCATCGATTACTCCTCCGTCGGTCTAGCTTGCTGTCTGGGAGTGTCCGGCGTCACCGGACACTGTGATCGGGCAGTGTAGGGCGGCACCTGCATGGTGACCATGGCCCGTCCGGATGTGTCTTGGGTGTTCGCCGGTCAACCGCAACCTCCTCCACGCTTGAAGCATGGAACCGAGCCTCCCGCCCTCCTCACATAGCAGGTGGGTATCTATGACTGCCGCTGGCACGGCCGCCACCGCGACAGCGGCTGGCTGGTGGGCGGAGCCCCGGATGGGCCTTGCCATGTTCTTCGTTGAGATCACCATCATTTTCGTCGTGGGCGGAGCCGCACTATTCGGTTCTGAGCGTGTTAGTGAGCGCGCCTTTCGCCTGCTACGCTTTGCCGCCAATCGTTCCGAGCCAACCTCATTGCCGGGTCGTCGCAGACCTCTTCGGAAGCGATCATGAAGCGCCATCGTCATAACGTCGTTTGCCAGAAGCTGATCATGTAATGCTTACAGATTCGGGCAAGGATGATCTCTATGCACTGATAGACGCAAAGTGGCCCAAGGCGACAGATACAACCCGTGCGGTATCCGGTCATAAGACTCCAGGCCGCCCGGAAGCTCGGGTCCGCTTGCCACCGAGTGACGTGATAGCCAGCCTCCCCAGTTGCGGGGATATATGCGGGATGATCTTTGAGACAGCGTAGGCAGCGTGAGCTATCCGCCCAGTTCAAACTATGCAAGCCAGCCGTAGAGCCACCACTCTCCCAATGCGCAGGTCATCTACCTGCATGAACATCGGAGCGTGACATTATCCATCACCGTCCGAGATGGAGCGCCGCGGACTTTTGATCCCCAGGCACGACTCCCCGCGCATCGTCGCTCGCATCCTGTATGCCACCATGACCGTTGCCCCCGCCCCGAGGGTGCCCCTGCCGATCGAGGACGATGAGTGTGCACCGGATATGCATGCTTTGTCCGGTAATCATGGTCGAACCTTTGCTTCGTCTGCTGTCCGAATCAGGGCCTGATCACAGGTATTTAGAAAGGTGACAGGGATCAGGTGGCCCGGGTGATCGGGCCGTACCAACATGACACCACCTCGCCACAACGCAACACCACCGAACGACATCATCGGCCGTGCATCGCGACCGCGGGCCATACCGTCTAGCACGACCGACGGCGCTCAACTGCCGATCGATGAGACCCATCAGCAGCGACCGCACGGTCATTCCGGGCCGACGTGCTGAAACGGCTCTCTCATCTCGCCTGCACGGGTGGGTGCGTTCCTGCGCGCCAGATCCGCCCTTACTCGGTGGCGCCTCCGAGAAGCAATACGCGGTGAGATGGCGGCGACGCCGCGTGGAGACCGCCGGCGCCCCGGCCCGGCGTCGACCGTCGGATTCGGCCTTGACCGTCGCCATCCAGGTGGGCGTCGATACGCCCTGTCCGGCGCGGCCATCAGTGCGGCGGGTGACGACCACAGGCGTGCTCGCCCGATCACGCCACCGCATCGGCCACGCCGGACGGGAACACGACGACCCCGGCGCTCCACGCCATACAGGCGGCGGCACGGGCAACAGGATCGCCGTGCGCCCGTGTCCAGCGATTGTCGGGGCCGTGGCTGAGCGGGACATCGCGGGATGAGTGCTCGGAACAGGACATCCAAATGCGCGCCCTTTGACCAGGGCGACCAGTCCTTCACCAACCGCTTGGGACGGGGGCAGCAACCCTGCGCCGTGCGCCACCCCGCTCCCCCTGCTCACCGCCACACCAGCCCTACCCAACAGCACCGAAGAGAAGAGGACAGGCACCACGATGGCCGAGGGACGCACGTTCAAACGCTGTTCCTGCCGCGACAGCGACGGCAAGGCGCTCGGGCAGAAATGCCCCAAGCTGCGCCGCTCCGACGGCGGGTGGAGCTACCGGCACGGCATCTGGAACTACCAGATCGAACTCCCGCCCGGACCCGGCGGCAAGCAGCGCGGGCCGCTGCGCCGCGGCGGCTTCGCCACCCAGGACGCTGCCAAAGACGAACTCGGCCACGTGCGTGACCTGCTCGCGCTGGCCGACCCGCGTGAGCCCGCCACCCGCACCCAGATCGCCGACCTGATCAAACGCACGCTGGCCGAGAGCGACACCCTCCCGAACGCGGAGACCATCCGCCGCAAGATCAAGACCGGGCAGCATCTGACCCAGGAGATCACCGTCGAGCAGTGGCTGGCGGAGTTCCTCAACCGCAAGCGGAAAATCGAGGAGACCACCCGCCGCTCCTACGAGGGCCACATCCGCCTCTACCTCACGCCTTATCTCGGGCGGCTGCGACTGGATCAGCTCAAGGTCAGCGACATCGCGTTGATGTTCGAGCAGATCGAGGAGTTCAACGACACCATCGCCGAACGCCGCGCCGACCCCGACCCGACGGTCCGGGCGAGCGTCAAATACCGGCGGCCGATCAGCATCGCCACCATGCACCGCATCCGCGCCACCCTCCGCCACGCGCTCAACATGGCCATGCGGCAAGACCGGCTGATCGACTTCAACCCCGCTGCCGTGCTGGAGATGCCCGCCCACACCCGGCCCAAGCCGCTGGTGTGGACCGACGACCGCGTCCGCGCCTGGCAGCAGGACTACCGCAGGTACCGGGAGAGGGAGAAGCAACGCCGGGGTGGACGGCGGGTCGATCCGATCGACGCCTACACCAGCGTGACCCGTCCCTCCTCGGTCATGGTGTGGACGCCCGCCCAGACCCGCCTGTTCCTCGAAGAAGCACGACGTCACCGCCTGTTCGCCCTCTACCAGCTCATCGCGCTGCGCGGGCTACGCCGGGGCGAGGCGTGCGGGCTGCGCTGGAAGGAGGTCGACCTCGACGGCCAGGCCTTGACCGTGAACTGGCAACTCGTCCAGCTGGCCTGGGAGGTTCATGAGGGCACCCCGAAAACCGACGCCTCGGTCCGGACCATCGCACTGGACACCGACACCGCTCAAGTGCTGCGCGCCCACCGGCAGCAGCAGCTCCAGGAACGACTGACCATGGGCGAGGCGTGGACCGGCAGCGGGTTCGTCTTCACCCAGCCCGACGGCAGCCGCCTGCATCCCCAGCACGTCTCCGACCAGTTCCTCTGGCTGGCCTACCTGGCCGGCCTGCCACCCATCCGGCTCCATGACCTCCGCCATGGCGCCGCCTCGCTCATGCTGGCCGCCGGAGTGGAGATGAAGGTGGTACAAGAAACCCTGGGACACACCTCCAGCGCCTTCACCGCCGACACCTACACCTCCGTCTACCCGCAGGTGGCCACGGCTGCGGCCGAGAAGACCGCGGCCTTGCTGTTCGGCAAGGAAGACCAGGCCGAACCCGGGCAAGTCATCTCGCTGAGGAGCTGACAGTCGGATTAAGCATCCGGCCCCGCAATCGCCACCTGCTCGTGGCGAGGCGGGGCCGCTGCTCTTCCCGCAGCAGTCGGAGACGGTGAGTGGATCATGGTGTGTGCGGGGTTGGTGCGCGCGAGCACGCACGGAGCACGCAACCGCTAGACGAAAATTCTAGAACGCATCCGATCCCGCAAAACCGCAGGTCAGGACATGATCAAAGCGCGCCCTGTAGGATTCGAACCTACGACCTACGGATTAGAAGTCCGGTGCTCTATCCAGCTGAGCTAAGGGCGCTCCCGCCTTATTGTGCATGATCCGGCGACATGTCACGCACACGTTTTCGTCGTGTCAGCCTGTCAGCCCGATCACACCCCACATGAACAGCGTCCCCAAGACCGTAGCCGCAAGGGTCCAGCCGGTGGATCGGCGGGGTGTGTGGGCCTCTGGGAGGATATCGGAGGTGGCCAGGTAGAGGAGGAAGCCGGCGAAAAGGCCCAGGTAGGCGCTCAGGACGCCGGCTGGGATGGTGATAAGGGAGGTCAGGGTGGCGCCGGTCAGGGGGGCCAGGGCGTCCAGGAGGAGGAGGGTGAGGGCGCGGCGGCGGGCGTTGCCGTAGAGGGATGTGACCGTGTACGTGTTGAAGCCGTCCGTGAAGTCGTGAGCGATCACTCCTGTCGCCACAGCCGCCGCCAGGGAGGCGTCCGTCTGGTACGCGGCGCCGATGGCGGCTCCGTCCAGGAGGCTGTGGACGACCAGGGCGGCGCCGGCGGCGAGGCCGACGCCGGCGTGGGCGTGGCGGTGGGTGGCGTAGTCGGTCTCGTGGGCGTCGTGCATGGCCATCGAACGTTCGGCGATGTGGATGGACAGGAACGCCAGGGCGAACATCAGCATCGGCAGCGGCACGCCGAACACCCGCAGCCCGTCGTGGGCCAGGGCCTCCGGGAGGAGGTCGAAGGAGACCACGCCGAGCATCACGCCCGCGGCGGCGCCGAGGACCAGGTGGCGGCGGGGACCGACGCGGGCGGCGACCAGACCGCCCAGGAGGGTCACGAGGAACGCCGCCAGAGCGAGCAGGATCGGCATGGGAGTCCACGTTAGAGGGCCGGGCCGCGTCACACGAGCTGCGAAAAAGGCCGGGCGGGGGTAGGGCAAAAGGGTCTAAGCTCTCGTGGCATGGTCGCGACGCTCCTGCATGAGATTCCACTGCAGGGCGGGGACGTGACTGACGGGGTGGTACGGGTCGGTGACACCGTGCGTAGACCGGCCAGTACGTCGACACCCGCCGTGCACGCGCTGCTCCGGCACCTCGAGGCCCGCGGGTTCGAGGGGGCGCCGCGGGTGGTGGGGATGGACGGGCTCGGGCGCGAGATCCTCACGTACGTGCCGGGCACGACCGGGTTGCGGCTCGAGAGCGTGAGCGATGACGCGCTGGCCGGGCTTGCGGTGTTGCTCCGGGAATATCATGACGCGACCGTCGGGTTCCCGCTGTCCCTGAAGGGCTGGGAAGGCGGGTCAAATGACGACAAAGCGCCAGAAGTCATCGGACACTGCGATTTAACGCCAGAAAACGTGATATTTCGCGATGGCAGGCCCCGCGCGCTGATCGACTTCGATCTGGCCCGACCCACCACGCGCCTCTTCGACATCGTCACCACGCTGCGTCACTGGGCCCCCATCGCCGACCCCGTCGACCGGCCGCCGCTCCTCCGCAACCTCGACGTGGGCGAGCGGCTGAGGCTGTTCTGCGACGCGTACGAGGTGCCGCCCCGCGACCGCCGCCGCCTCCTCGACCTGTCCAGGATCCGCTTCCACCGCTCCTACGAAGTCATGCGAACCCGCGCCTCGGCGGGCGGCAACTGGGCGAAGATGTGGGCGGGCGGCGCCGGCGAACGCATCCGCCGCGCGGCGGCCTGGCTCGACACACACGAAGACGAGCTCCATGCCCACCTGGTGTGACCCGCTGGGGCTCGCCCTCGGGGTGGCCCTCGACCGGCTGATCGCCGACCCGCAGAGCGCCGCTCATCCGGTCGCCGTGTTCGGGCGTGTCGCCGCGAGCGTGGAGAAATCCCTGTACGCGGACAAGAAGGCGCATGGAGTGGCACATGTCGCCATCTGTGTCGGGGGCGCGGCCGCGCTCGGTGTTCTCGCACAGCGGATCCCCCACGCGCGTACCGTCGTCACGGCCGTCGCCACCTGGGCGGTGCTCGGCGGCACCACGCTCGCCCGCGAGGGCGAGTACATGGCGGACGCCCTCGAACGCGGCGAACTGGAACGCGCCAGGGCCCGGCTCCCCCACCTCTGCGGCCGCGACCCCTCCCACCTCGAGGCCAAGGAACTCGCCAGGGCCACGGTCGAGTCGCTGGCCGAGAACACCTCCGACGCCGTCGTGGCGCCGCTCCTCTGGGGCGCGGTGGCGGGCGTGCCGGGGCTGCTGGCGTACCGGGCGATCAACACGCTGGACGCCATGGTCGGCCACCGCTCCCCGCGCTACGAGCGGTTCGGCTGGGCGGCGGCCAGGCTCGACGACGTGGCGAACTACGTACCGGCCCGGGTGACGGGGCTGCTCACGGTCCTGACCGGGCCGGACCCCGGGCGTGCCCTGGCGGTGCTCAGGCGGGACGGCCACCGCCACCCCAGCCCGAACGCCGGCAGGTGCGAGGCCGCGTTCGCCGGGGCGCTCGGCGTCACCCTGGGCGGCACGAACGTCTACCAGGGCAGAACCGAGCACCGCCCGACCATGGGCGACGGGCCCGAGCCTGACGTCAAGGACATCCGCCGCGCGGTACGCCTCACGCGCGCCGTCAGCCTGGCCGCCGCCGGAGCGGCCGTGCTGACGGCTTGGGCCCTACGGAATCGCCGCAAATAGGTCGTCTGGGTCGCCGGGAGGATTGCGAACGGCCGCGCAATTGCTATTGATTGCTTTTCACATTACGCGGTTGAGATTGAGCACCAGCCAGACCACGAATATCGCGAGGACGGTGATCCCGAGCATCGACCTCGCGGCGTTGTTCGCGACTACCTTCCTGGCTGTGACCTGCTTGGCGCTCTGCTTCCAGACCTGACGCATGATGATCATCGTCTGGAAGCGGCGACCGAGGGCGAACACGGCGAGCGCGATGATGATGAATAGAATGACGCGACCGTCTGCAGGTTCCACGGAGATCCCCCCTGTGGGCCGTGAAGCTACTTAATCCCCCGAGACATTTGAGAAAACAGGATACTCGGACGGGCGCGGTTTGTAATTAGAATTATGGGCCGTCCGTGATCCGGCCGGCCTCCTGGAGGCGGGGCCCGGGCGGGGTGGTTCGGCTGGGCGCGCGTCGCCTGCGTGCCGTCCGCACTTCGGGCTTCCACCCTTTACGCTCACGGCGGCCGGCCCCACCCTCCGCACATGGCCAGGCTCTGTCCAGGGAGACGGTTACGAGGTGTGCGGGGCCGGGCGCCGTTACGCCGCCCTCTGGGCCGACGGCCGGGAAACCTCGTGACCGGTCGAACCCGGAAGAAGCCGGGCGGTCATGCGTCGAGCCGCCCGGTGGGACGGGAGCCGGGTCAACTGCTGGTCCAGATGCGCCCACCGAGGAGCTTGCGAAGCTGCGGCGCCTTGAACTGGACGATGGTCCTGGCGGTCTTGGGCGGGTCATGCTCCCACAACGCCTCGATCCGCCGGCCGACGGCACGTACGGGCCGGGGCGCGGGGCGGGGCAACGGGCGAGGCGAGGGGCGGGGCGGATGCGTGGATCCGAGCCGGAAGCTATGCACTCCTTTGGGCTTCCGACCGGGCGGTTCGCGGTACGAGTGCATCAGCGTCCGACCGGCCGGGTGGCGGCACGCCCTGCACCGCGATCCGGCACGAGCGGCCTGCCTCGCTTCACTCCTGGGGGAAATCATGATGGACGAGTCAGAATTTTCCGAACCGCTCACGCGAGACCTGTGCGGCACGATGCCCGTACACCGCCGGTTGCTCAACGAGAGCATGTCCTACCGCGCGCGGCGAGCGTCCATCGAGAACCAGGCGACGCAGTACAGGCTCGGCAACCGCATGGTCAGCCGCACCGGCGTGATCAGCATCCCCGTCGTCGTGCACGTCGTCCACAACCCGGCCCGCCCCGAGCAGAACCTCGGCGCCGACCAGATCCACAGCCAGATCGAGATCCTCAACCAGGACTACCGGGCCACCAACCCCGACGTGACGCAGGTGCCGCCGGTCTGGAAGTCGCTGGTGGCGGACACGATGATCGAGTTCCACCTCGCGACCCGTGGCCCGAACGGGGAGCCGACGGACGGGATCGTCCGCGTGGAGACCCAGCGGATGGGCTTCACCCACGACGACCTGGTGAAGGCGAGCGCCACCGGCGGAGCCGACCCTTGGCCCAGCGACCAGTACCTCAACATGTGGGTGTGCCAACTGACGGGTGGGCTGCTCGGCTACGCGCAGTTCCCCGGCGGGCCGCCGGACACGGACGGCGTCGTCATCCGCCACTCCGCCTTCGGGAGCACGGGCACCGCGACGCCGCCCTTCCACCTGGGCCGGACCGCGACGCACGAGATCGGCCACTGGCTGAACCTCTTCCACATCTGGGGGGACGACGGCGAGGGGTGCAGCGGTGACGACAAGGTGGCCGACACCCCGAACCAGGCCGGCAACAACACCGGAATGCCGACCTTTCCCCATATTTCATGCAACAACGGCCCCAACGGCGACATGTTCGTGAACTACATGGACTACACCGACGACCCCGGCATGATGATGTTCACGAGCGGCCAGTCGCTGCGGATGAACGCCTGCATGGAGGGCCCGCGGGCGTCCTTCCTGGTCCCGCAGTTGGCCGGCCGGGCGGAGGAGCGCGTCCCCGTGGGCGTCACCTCCCCCGGTGAGACGCGGCTCACCGGGAACGGGTCGCAGCGCGACCTGGAGCAGCTGCTCCGAGAGGTGCTGAAGGACACCCGCGCCGCGCTGAACGTGGTGGCCGGCGACCGGCACGTCCGGTGAGCGTCATCACGATGAACGAGGAAGCGCCGAACGTCGTCGGAGCCTGGACGCACTCCTTCGAGGAGGACACCGACGCGGTGGCGGTGTACCGTCCGGACGAGTACCCGTTCAAGCCGTCGCGGCAGCCGCGGCGCGGGATGGAGTTCCGCTCCGACGGGACCTTCGTCGAGTGGCTCCCCGGGCCGGACGACCGGCCCAGGAAGATCATCGGCCACTGGGAGCGCCAGAGCGCCGACCGAATCCGGATCACCTTTCCCGGGGGTTCGGGCCGGCCGTTCGTCCTGACCGTCGTGTCCCGCGAGGACGACCAGCTCGCCTTCGCGAAATGAGCCCCCGCAAATGAGCCCGCGCGAAACGAGCCTCCGCGAACGAGCCGTCGCGAAACGAGTGCTCAGGAAATGAGTCGTCGCGAAACGAGCCCTGGAGGACACCGGTGAAGTACGGCAAGGTCGCGGCCGGGGAAGTGCCCGGCCTCGAATGGGCCCGGCTGGGCGACACCCTGCTGTGCTGGACCGAGGACGACGACCGCTGGCCCGCCGGGCTAGCCCTGGAGGAGCCGGCCGCGCAGGCCCCCGGCCTGTATCTGGTGACCCAGGTGGGCCGGCTGTTCCAGCGCGCGCATCCCGACATTCCCGTCCTGGTCGACAAGGGCCGCTACCTCGTGGTCGGGCCGGACCCGGAGCGGGCCGGGGCCGTGCCGTCGCGCGAGGACGTCTGCTACCGGATGCGCCCGCTGACCGGCGGGACCACGGTGTACCGGACCGTGACCCCGGCCCGCCGCGCGCCGGACCCCGCCGTCCGGGACCTGGTGAAGCTGGTGGACGAGGACGCCTACCGGGCCAACCTCCAGGCGCTGGTGGCCCTCGGCACCCGCCACTCGCTGAGCCCCGCGTTCAGGACCGCCGCGGAGCAGGCCCGGGACCTGCTGCACGGGCTCGGGTACGCCACCTCGCTCGTGCCCATCACCGTCGGCTCGGGGTCCAGCCTCAACGTCGTCGCGGAGCGGGCGGGAGAGGGCGCGGAGCCGCGGGGCCGCGTCCTGGTCACGGCCCACATCGACTCGGTCAACGCCGTGGACGGCCCGGCAGCGTCGGCGCCCGGCGCCGACGACAACGGCAGCGGGGCCGCGGGCCTGCTGGAGCTGGCCCGCGTCTTCTCCGGCAGGCGGACCGGGCACGACCTGTGCCTCATCCTCTTCGGCGGGGAGGAGCAGGGCCTCTTCGGCAGCCGCCAGTACGTCAAGGCGCTGGCGCGGGCCGACCGAGACCGCATCCGCGCGGTCATCAACATGGACATGATCGGAACGCTCAACACGCCCGCGCCCACCGTGCTCCTGGAAGGCTCGGAGACCTCACGAGCACTCATCGACGACCTGGCCGCCGCCGCGGCCACCTACACCTCGCTCGCCGTCCAGACCTCGCTCCACCCGTTCGCCAGCGACCACGTCCCGTTCATCGACGCGTCGATCCCGGCCGTGCTGACCATCGAGGGGGCCGACCGGGGCAACGGGAACGTGCACACGGCGAACGACACCCTCGCGCACATCGACTACGGCCTGGCGCTGGAGATCGTGCGCATGAACGTGGCGGCCGCGGCCGCCCTCGCGGAGGTCTGAACGGGCATGCCACGCCGCGTCAAAGTCGAGGGGGACCGGTTCCACGGCCGCGTCCCCGAGGGCGCCGAGTACGTGGGGCGCGAGTTCCCCGGTCATCGGCGCAGCCCGTTCGCCAACCCGCACAGCCTGTCGGAGAAGGGCTGCCGGGTCTGCGGCGGCCGGGTTCACCAGCGGTCCCAGGTGATCGAGCTCTACCTCGCCCATCTCCGCGAGCACCCTGAGCTCGTCGAGCGGGCCCGCCGCGAGCTGCGCGGGAAGGACCTGGCCTGCTGGTGCGACCCCGACCAGGAATGCCACGCGGACGCGCTACTGGCCGTCGCCGCCGGCACAGAGCCGTAACCCAAGGGCCGCAGCCCAAGGGCCGCAGGTCACGGCCGTTCGACGCCCACGGTGATCTCGTTGCCGAGCCGGCGCCCCATCAGCAGCTCCAGGTCGTCACCGCTCCAGAACTTGCCCGGGTCGTACCAGTTGGGCCGGCGACCGCTCGGCAACAAACCCATCTCCTCGTACGTGACCGCCACCACCTCGGCGCAGTACGCGCTCTCCAGCGTCTCCTCCCGGCGGCGCCGCCGGGGCACCCGCCCCCTGGCCCAGCGGGCGGCCAGCCGGGCGGTGGAGGGGAACGGGGTGCCGTCGAGCCGGGCCACCGTGCGCAGGGCCGCGTCCTCCATCTCGGGCGTGGCCTCCGGCTCCAGCTGGCGCAGCCAGGGCCGCTGGCCGTAGCGGCCGACCCATGTGGTCACCGCCTCGCGCAGGTCGTGCAGCTGCACCCCGCGATGGTGCGTGCCCGACCACAGGTCGAGCAGCGACTTGCCCAGCTCGGCGTGCCACATCATCGGCGGCAGGTCCTCGGTCACGATCGCCATGCCCACGTGGTTGACCGGGCTGTTGGTCATCGTCTGGATGGCGCGGTCGGGCACCGAGCGGCCACGGAAGATCCAAAGATCGCCGGTCCTCGTCACAGCAACGGCCTCATCGAGAGTCAGCACACCGCTAGCCTAGGCACATGCGCATGCGCTGGTGGAAGATGCTCGGTCTGGCGGGAATCATGGGCGTGGCGGCCACGGGAGTGGTGATCGCGCGCGCCGAGCGCCGCCGCCGGGCCTACACGCCCGAAGAGATCAGGGTCCGGCTGCGCGAACGCATCGAGGGCGCGCCGCCGCCTGGAGGAGCGGCGGGAGCGTAGCGACCGGAGCGGGGGAAGGCTGCGGCATCCAGGGCGAACGCGTCCAGAGCAGTCAGCCGGAGGGCCGCAGGTCGTAGACGAAGACCACGTCCGGGTAGGCCGGGTTGTCGGTGTAGCCCTGCACCCCGCCCTGGTAGGCCCGCTGATAGTTGACCACCCACGGCACCGCCACGGCCGCCCGCTGGTCGAGCACCCGCTTCGTGGCCTGTTCGTACTGCCGCTGCGCCGCCTGCCTGTCGGTCACGGTCAGCTCGGGAACGGTGTCGAGCATCGCGTCGAGGCCCTGGTCGCGCAGGTAGGTCAGGTTGAACACGGGCGGGTTCCCGCTGTGGAAGACGTTGCCGAAGTAGGAGTAGCCGTCGGCGTAGTCGGGCCACCAATACATGACGAAGATGTCCTGGCCGCGCTTCTTGCCCAGCTCCCACTGGGCGGTCCACGGCATCGGCCGGGCGTCGATCGTCACGTTGAGCGGCTTGAGCGCGGCGGTGAGCTTCACAGCCAGCAGGTGCCAGTCGGTGTCGCCCTCCCCGTACGTCATCCGCAGCCGCAGCGGCCGGCCGCCGGGCCCGTACCCCGCCCTGTTCAGCAGCTGCGCCGCGCCTGCCAGGTCCTGCCGGGGGACGCGCTTGGGCACGTATCCCATGAGCCCTTCGGGGATGATGCCGCTGGCCGGTGAGACGGCCCCCTTCAGGTCCTTGATCAGGCCCTGGTAGTCGACGGCCTTCTGCACCGCGCGGCGCACGCGCACGTCCTTCATGGGGCCGTTCGCGGTGTTGAACAGCAGCATCGCCGTCTGGAACGAGGGCCGATCGGAGGTGCGCACGCCGGGCGCGGTCGAGGCGGTGGCGAACAGGCGGGGGTTCAGCCGCGCCACGAAGCTCACCTCACCGCGCTGCAGCATTCGCCAGGCCCGGTCGGGATCGGGCACGACGCGGAACTTCACCGTGTTGTAGTGCGGCCGGCCCCACCCACCCCAGTACTTGTCGTACGCGCTGAGCGTGAGCTCCTCCTCCTTGCCCTTCTGCCACTTCGTCGCCGTGTACGGCCCCGACCCGGCGTCCCGGCCCGAGGCGAAGAACTTGCCGAGGTCGGGCGCCGCCTGCGTGTCGTAGATGTAGGCCGCGTACGTGGAGGAGGCCACCAGGTCCAGCGGAACGGGGTACTTCAGCGCGAACGTCACCGTGGTGGGCCCGTCGACCCTGATGGACGAGACGGCGTCCCAGATGTAGGAGGCGCCCGCCTTGGCGCTCATGGTGCGCTCGATCGACGACTTGACGGCCGCGGCGTCCAGGACCCTGCCGGTGTGGAAGGTCACCCCGGAACGGAGGTTGAACGTCCACGTCCGGCCGTCGGGCGACGAGCGCCACGACGTGGCCAGCCGGGGGCTGGACTTCTTGGTGACCGGGTTCCAGAAGGTGAGCGTCTCGTACATGTTCTGGAAAGCGACGATCTCGTTGGAATAGGACCTGGAGGGGTCCCACTCGGTCACGATGTCCAGGTTCTCGACATAGACGAACGGGGACTGCCCCGACGGGGCCTGCGGGGACTCCGGAGGCGGCGAGCAGGCCGCGAGGAGCATCAGCGCGGCGGCCGCTGCGAGACGACGGCGCAACGCATCTCCCTCTGTCGGCGATGTACTCGGGAAACCTACTCCAAGATCGATGGGACCAACGCCCAGGTGTCCAAAAGTCCCGAAAAATTGGGCATTTTGATGATCCAATTGCTATCCTCTGAGCTTGTCCCGTCCGGGGTTGCCAGCAGGGGACCGACCGGAGTGAGGTGCGATGGGTCGTAGCCGAACGATCCGCATGAAGATCATCGGACTACTACTGGTACCACTGACCTCCATGGTGGTCTTGTGGGGGGTCATCACCGCCGTCACCGCCACCGAAAGCTTGGAGCTGCGTCAATACAAGACACTCTGGACGAACCTCCGTCTTCCCGCGTACAAACTGATCAGCGAGATCCAGCGTGAACGTCTAGTCTCAGCCAGGCTCCTGCGTAACACGGGGGAAAAGTCCACCGTGGCCGCGCAGCGCACCCGCACCGACGCCGCCAGTGACGCGTTCAGGCAGCTCTCCAGCAAATCCAAGAACCGATCGGAAGAGATCCGCACACAGGTGGACGCGGTGTATACGCAGCTCGACAGGCTCGATGCGATCCGAGGAGAGATCGACACGGGCCTGTCCGACCGTCTGCACACCGTGGAGGCGTACAGCGCGATCAACGACACGCTCTTCGGCCTGCACAAGCGGGTCGCGCTGATCGACGACATCCCGATCTACGAGCAGTCGCGCATCGTCATCGACCTCGGGTACGCCAGGGAGCTGCTGACCAGAGAGCAGGCCGTCGCGTTCGGATCGGCCCAGCCGGCCGAGCGCAGGCTGTTCACCGAGCTCGTCGGCAACCGGCGCTTCCTGGTCGACCAGTCGCTCAACGAGCTCGACCCGAACCTGCGCGACACGCAGGTGGCGCTGATCTCCTCCCCCGCCTATCAGCGGATGCGGATCATGGAGGACCAGATCATCGCCGGGCAGGCGCCGCGGAGCTGGCTCACCCTCACCGAGGGGCTGTCCAACTCGTTCCAGGACTCCCTGATGCAGGCCAGCTCGGTGCTGAACACGCGGACCGAGCCGATCGCCGACCAGGTGCTGAGCAGGGCGCTCCTGCTGGCGGGGACGGCGCTGGGGCTGGTGGTCGTGTCGATCGCGTTCTCGCTGCGCATGGGCAACCGGCTGTCGAAGGAGCTGGGCGCGCTCCGGCTGGCCGCGCTGGAGGTGGCCCAGGAACGGCTCCCCCACGTGGTCGCCAAGCTCCGCAAGGGCGAGAAGGTCGAGATGCCGGAGCTGTCCGTGGCGAGCACCACGGTCGAGATCGACGACGTGGGCCAGGCGTTCTCCACCGTCCAGCAGACGGCCGTCGAGGCCGCCGTCGGCCAGGCGCAGCTCAGCGAGGGCGTCGGGCACGTGTTCCGCAACCTGGCCAGGCGCAGCCAGACGCTGCTGCACCGCCAGCGCATCCAGTTGCAGGACATGCAGCACCGGGCCACCGACCCCGACGCGCTGGACGACCTGTTCAAGCTCGACCACCTGACCACCCGGATGCGCCGCCACGCCGAGGGCCTGATCATCCTGTCGGGCGCCACCCCCGGCCGCGGCTGGAGCCGGCCGGTGCCGCTGCTCGACGTGGCCCGCGGTGCGTCGGCCGAGGTCGAGGACTACCAGCGGGTCACCGTCGAGCCGATGTCCGGCCAGCGTCTGGCCGGACCCGTGGTCGGCGACGTGATCCACCTGATCGCCGAGCTCATCGAGAACGCCACCGTCTACTCGCCGAAGCACACCCCGGTCATCGTGCGCGGCGAGGTGGCGGCCCGCGGCTTCGTCTTCGAGGTCGAGGACCGCGGGCTCGGGATGAGCGCAGAGGAGCTGGCCGAACTCAACGAGCGGCTGGCCAGCCCACCGGAGTTCGACCTGGCCGACAGCGACCGGCTCGGCCTTTTCGTCGTCTCCCGCCTGGCCGCCAGGCACGACATCCGCGTGACGTTACGCGGTTCACCATATGGAGGGACCACCGCGATCGTGTTGATCCCGGAAGAGCACGTGGCCGAGGCAGAACCGGAGGCTCACGTGAAGGAACCCGCTCGACCCATGCGGGTGGTGCGAAGTGAGTGACGAACGCTGGCTGGACGAGGACGCGGGTCCTATCGTCCCGGCCTACCTGCTGACCAGGGGCCGTACGGTCCCCGCGAGCGAGGCCATCGACCTCATCGCGGTGATCATCACGGCCGGCGGCCTGGCGCCGCCCATGGGCCTGGGCCCCGAGCATCTGATCATCATGCAGAAGTGCACCAAGCCGACCCGGCTCGTGGACGTCGCCGCCGAGCTGAACCTGCCCATCGGCGTGGTCCGAGTGCTGGTCGGCGACCTGCACGCGCAGCAGCTCGTGCAGGTCGAGCACCCGCCACCCGCGCCCGACGCGAAGGTGCTGCTCGAGGTGATCAGCGGGCTGAAGGCGCTGTGACCATCCTGCGGTTGAGCCGTCCGTACACGGCCGCGAAGATCGCGGCCGTGATCCCGGCCAGGGCGGCCGCCCCGAAGACCCACTGGTAGCCGCCCACGCCCTGATGGGCGGCCAGGATGGCGGCGATGGCCGCGCCGGCCGTGCTGCCGCCCACGATGCGTACGAGCGCGTTGACGCCTGCCGCGAGGGCCGTCTTGGCCGGGTCCACGTGCTCCACGGCCATGGTGCCCAGCGCCGCGTAGCCGACGCCGAGGCCGATGCCCATCAGTGAGGTCGCGACGTACAGGTGGGCCGGGCTGCTGTGCGCGACCACCAGCCACAGCCCCGCCAGCCCCGTGACCGCCGAGCCCGCCGCCACCATGGACGAGGCGTGGAAGCGGCGCATGATCCGGCCCGCGAACAGCGAGATGACCAGCATGAAGAGCGTGCTCGGCAGCAGGAAGAAGCCCACCTGGAGGGTGGAGGCGCCGAAGCCGTAACCGGTCTCCACCGGTACCTGGGCGAAACTGGACGTGCCCGTCATGAGGGTGAAGAACGAGAACCCGAGCAGCATCGAGGCCACCGTCGCGCCGATCGTGCCCCGGTGGACCAGCATCCCCATCTCCACCAGCGGTTCGGCCACCCGGCGCTCGACCGCGACCCAGAGCGCCGCCAGCACCGCCGCGGCGGCGAACAGGCCGAGCACGCCCGGCGAGGTCCAGCCCCACGAGCCGCCCTCGCTGATGCCCAGCAGGAGCGCGACCAGCCAGGCGGCCAGCAGCGCGGCACCGGCCAGGTCGGGACGGCCCTTGACCGCGGGAGCGGTGTCCCGTACGAGGATGGCCACGATCACGGCGGCCACCAGCGAGATGCCGCCGGTGATCCAGAAGACCAGGTGGAAGTCACCGGACGCGAGCCCGGCCAGGATCATCCCGCCGCCGCTCCCGAACCCCATGGTCGCGCTGATCACCCCGATGCCGGTCGCGAGCTGCTCCCTGGGCAGCACGTCGCGTGCCACCCCGATCGACAACGGCACCAGCGCGGCCACGGCTCCCTGCAGCACCCTCGCCACCATCAACCAGGTCAGCGAGGTCGCCAGCGCGGCCATGACCGAGCCGACCACCAGGAGGGCCAGGGCGCCGAGGATCATGGGGCGCCTGCCGTACATGTCGCCGAAGCGGGACAACAACGGCGTGGCCACGGCCGCGACCAGGAGGCTCAGCGTGAGCGTCCAGGACACGGCGGAGAGCGAGGCGTGCAGCTCCCGCTGCAGCACGGGAAGCAACGGGACCACGGCGGTGTTCTGAAGAGCGGCGATGGAGGCCGCGAAAGCCAGCGCGACCACCCCGGGCCACGGGCTCTTGGTGGACGTCGTACGTGCCGCGGATGCGACGACTGTCGCCATGTCGGCTCCTTTAGCTAACTTAGGTAACTAACAGGCACAGATAATACATACGTAAGTTAGGTAAGCAAATCGGTATGGACGAAGATCTCAACAGGACGGTGTCGGCGTTCCGCTCATTGGTGACCGCGCTGAACCGCGCCAAGACGCACGACCGCCTGACCGAGGCCGCCGGCGTCCGGCTCGACCGCCCCGACGTGAAGATCCTCGTCCACCTGCTGGACGCGGGCGAGCCGCGCAGGATCGGCGCGATCGCCGAAGGGCTGCAGGTGGAGAGCCCTCACGTGACGAGGCACGTCGCCTCGCTGGAGCAGCGCAAGCTGGTCGAGCGGGTACGCGACCCCGACGACGGCAGGGCCTGGCGCATCGCGCTCACCGAGGAGGGGGCCGAGGTGGCCGGCAAGTGCCGCCGGGTGACCACCGGATGGTTCGAGGGCGCGCTCGCGGACTGGTCGGCGCAGGACCGGGCGGAGCTGTCCAGGCTGATGGACAAGCTCTCGGTCGACCTCTGCGCCCACCTCAAGGCCCTTATGGACTGAGCAGCACGTCCTCGGCCCGGTGGCAGGCGACGCGGCGGCCCTCCAGGTCCCTGAGCTCCGGCGCCTGCTCGCACTGAGGCGCGGCCAGCGGGCAGCGCAGCCGGAACGGGCATCCGGTCGGGGCGGGCACGGCCTCGGTCCGGCCCCTGGCCTCGGGCGGGGCGCCGCCCAGCTTCGGCACGGCGTCGCGCAGGGCCCGCGTGTAGGGGTGGGCCGGGTTCGCGAGCAGCTCGGCCGTCGGCCCCGACTCCACGACGCGGCCCGCGAAGAGCACGTGCGAGGTGCGGCACAGCCGGTCCACGACGGCGAGGTTGTGGGTGATGAGCAGGCGCTCGGTGTCCAGGGAGGCCAGGAGGTCGAGGATCCTGGCCTGGACGGTGACGTCGAGCGCGCTGGTGGGCTCGTCCAGGATGAGCAGGCGCGGTCCCACCGCCAGGGCTCTGGCGATCACCACGCGCTGGCGCTGGCCGCCGGAGAGCTGGTGGGGCCGGCGGGTGGCCACGCCGGGGTCCAGGCCGACCTGTTCGAGCAGGTCCTTGACCCGGTCTCGCGCGCCGCGCGGCAGGGCCTCGGCGACGGAGGTGCCGACGCGCATCCTGGGGTCGAGGGCCTCGGCCTGGAACACGGGCTGGACGTCCTTACGGAACTTCCGCATGTCCGCTTTTTTCAGCGTTTGGTCGCCGTACCAGATATTTCCGGACATGGGGGCGAGGAGGCCCAGGAAGGCGCGCGCCAGGGTCGTCTTGCCCGAGCCGCTCTCCCCTATCAGGCCGACGCCGCCCTCGGTGATGTCCAGGGTCACCTCGTGCACGACCGGGGTGCGGCCGTACCCGAGGGTCACCCGCTCGGCCCTGAGCATGGTCACGGCAGCGCCTCCAGCAGCTCGCGCGTGTACGGATGGGACGGCTCGGCCAGCACCCGCGCGGCCGGCCCCGACTCCACCACCGCGCCGTCCTTCATGACCAGCACCCGGTCGGCGATCGTCGAGACCAGGGCCAGGTCGTGGGAGACGAGCAGGAGCGCCAGCCCCCGCTCCTCGCGCAGCCTGCGCAGGACGCCGACCACCTCGGCCTGCACGGTCACGTCCAGCGCGCTCGTGGGCTCGTCGGCGAGGATCACCTCGGCGCCCAGGGCGATGGCCAGCGCGATGGCGAAGCGCTGGGCCTGGCCGCCGGAGATCTCGTGGGGGTAGCGGCGCAGGATCTCGCGGTCGAGCATGACCGCTTCCACGGCCTCCGCCATGATCTCCTCCAGCCGTCCCTTCCCTGCCGCGGGTCCTGAAGGGGTGCTGTCCTTCGGGGAAGGTCGGCGTGAGTCCGCGGGTCCCGAAGGGGTGCTGGACCGGCGCGAGTCCGCGGGTCCTGGGGAGGTGCCGTCCTCCTGAGGAGCCGAGGACGGGGCGGGCTGCGGGCGTGGAGCCGGGGGCCTGCCGACGCCGTGGAGCTTGAGGGCGCGGCGCATGAGGACGCCGAGGCGGGTGGCCGGGCTGAGCGCGGCCTGCGGGGTCTGCATCACGAGCGCCACCCTGGCGCCCCTGATCCGGCGGAGCTCGCGCGGCGACGCCTTGAGCACGTCCAGGCCGCACACCCGTACATCGCCTGAAATATCGGCATCCGGGGTGAGGCCCAGCAGGGACATCAGCGTGGTCGACTTGCCCGAGCCGCTCTCCCCCACGATCGCCACGCACTCGCCCTCGCGGACGTCCAGCTCCGGCACGTCGGCCACGACGCGCCCGCCGTAGCGCACCCGGAGGTCGCGCACCTCGATCATCTGACCGCCCTTCGCGGGTCGAGCGCGTTGCGCAGCCCCTCACCCAGGACGTTGAACGCGAAGGCCGTCACCAGGATCGCCAGGCCGGGGAACGTGACCACCCACCAGTTCGTGGTGAAGAGCGTCTGCCCCTGCTGCACCATCAGCCCCCATTCCGCCGTCGGCTCCTGCGCGCCCAGCCCCAGGTACGACAGCGCCGCCGAGGTCAGGATCACGCCGCCGGCGTCGAGCGAGAGCTGGACCAGGACCGGCGTGAGCGAGTTCGGGAGCACGTGCCTGAGCACGATCAGCGGCGCGGGCACGCCGAGGCACCGCGCGGCGTCCACGTAGCCCCGGGTGGCGATCGAGGCCGCCACGGACGCGGCCAGCCGGGTGTACCAGGGCCACCAGGTCACGGCGATGGCCAGGATGACCGTGTTCACGCTGGGCTGGAGCACCACGGCGAGGGCCAGGGAGAGCAGCAGCGCGGGGAAGGCCAGGAAGACGTCCGTGATCCGCATGATCACGTCCCTGATCCAGCCGCCCGCGTACCCGGCGACCACGCCGAGCGTGACCCCGACCAACGCCGACACGGCCAGCACGGCCACGGCGATGAACAGGGAGGTGCGGCCGCCGTACAGGACTCTGGTGAGCACGTCCCGGCCGGCCTGGTCGGTCCCGAACCAGTGCGCGGCGCTCGGCGGCTGCAGGTTGTCCACCGGATTCACCTGGTCCACCGGGTACGGCGCGAGCCACGGCGCCAGGATCGCGGCCAGGACGACCAGCACGATGAGCAGCGCGCCGAACGCGGCGAACCGGTCGGGGATCCTGGGCAGGAAGCTGCGCCGCAGCGGCGCCTCGACGCTCGTCATCGGGTCCTCGTTCGCGGGTCGACGAAGCCCTGGAGGAGGTCCACGACCAGGTTGGCCAGCACGTACACCAGGGCCACCAGGAGCGTGACGCCCGCGATGGCCGGGGTGTCCAGCGACTTGATCGACTCGGCGGCGTAGCGGCCCAGGCCCGGCCAGTTGAAGACCGCCTCGACGAGGAAGCCGTTGACGATCGCGTACGCGAAGACCAGGGCGATCAGCGACAGGACCGGGTTCAGGGCGGGCCGCAGGGCGAACCTGGTCAGGATGGACGTCTCGCCGAACCCGAGCGCGCGCTCCAGCGTGGTGTGGTCCTGGCCGGACTCCTCGATGAGCGCCGCCCTGGTCATCTGGGCGATCACGCCCGTGGGGTAGGCGGCCACGACCAGCGCGGGCAGCACCAGGTGCTGGAGCGTGCTGGTGAAGATGGGCCAGTTCCCGGTGATGAGGGCGTCGACGATCGTGATGTTCGTCCAGAGGGTGAGCGGGCTGGTGGTGTCGAGCGAGGAGTCGTACTCGCCCGCGATCGGGAACCAGCCGAGGTTGCTGGCGAAGACCGTCTGGAGGGCCAGGGCCAGCCAGAAGACCGGTACGGAGACGGCCAGCATGCTGCCGAACCGCACCCCCAGATCCGGAAATTTCGTCTTATAGCGGGCGGCGAGCACTCCGACCGGAATGCCCACGACGACCGCGATGAGCAGGGCCGTGCCGACCAGCTCCAGCGAGGCGGGGAAGGCCACGTAGAGGTCGTCGAGCACCGGTTGCCGGGTGCGCAGGCTGACGCCCCAGTCGCCGGTGAGCAGGTCGCGCACGTAGTTCAGGAGCTGAACCGGGATCGAATCGTCGAGCCCGAACTGCCTGCGCGCCGCGGCGAGCTCCTCGGGCGTGGCCTTCGGCCCGGCGAACGCGACCGCCGGATCCCCCGGCACCAGCCGCATCACGACGAACGTGAGCACGACCACGCCGGACACGACCAGGAGGGCCTGGCCGAGCCGGCGGGTCAGATAACGCAACATCGTCAGCCGGCGCGCTTCTTGAGGTCGTAGAAGAAGACCACGTTGGGATAGGCGGGATTGTCCACGTATCCCTCGACGTCGGACGTCAGCGCGCGCTGGTAGGTCTGCACGTACGGCACGGCCACCGCCGCCTGGTCCTGGATGATCTTCTTCTGCAGGTTCTGGTACGCCTGGTCGGCCTTGAGCTGGTCAGTGGCCGTGAGCTGCGGCAGCGAGTCGATCTCCGCGTCGATGGCGGAGTCCTTCAGGTACGACAGGTTGAACTGCGGCTTGTCCGCGCTCTTGAACACGTTGACGAACCAGGAGTAGGCGTCCGGATAGTCCGGGTACCAGTACATGACGAAGATGTCCTGGCCCTGCTTCTTGCCCAGGTCCCACTGCGCGCTCCAGGTCATCGGCCTGGCCTGCAGCGTCACGTTCATGCCCTTCAGCGCCGAGCTGAGCAGCGTGACCAGCAGCTTCTGGTCGTCGTCGCCCTGCGCGTAGGTCAGGGTGAGCTTGAGCTCGGGGTTGTCCGGGCCGTAGCCGGCCTCGGCGAGCAGCGCCTGCGCCTTGGCGAGGTCCTGCTTGGGCTCCATGTCGTTGGCGTGGCCGAGCAGCCCCTGCGGCACCAGGCCGCCGGCCTTCTGACCGGAGCCCTTCAGCGCCGCCGCCAGGCCGTCGTAGTCGATCGCGTACTGGAGCGCCTGCCGGATCTTGGCGTCCTTCGTCGGCCCCGCGGCGGTGTTGAACAGCACCAGCAGGTTCTGGAACGACGGCGAGGAGGAGGTCTGGACGTTCGGGGTCGTCCCGGCCTGCTGGAAGAGCTGCGGGTTCAGCCGCTGGACGAAGTTGACCTCGCCCTTCTGCAGAAGCTGCCAGGCCGTGGTGATCTCGGGGGTGACCCGGTAGGCGACCTTCCTGTACTGCTCCGGCTTCCAGCCGCCCCAGTAGCCCTCGTACGCCTTCAGCGTGAGCTCGGTCTCCTTGCCCTTCTGCCAGGAGTCGATCGTGTACGGGCCGGTGCCGGCGTCCGACTTGCCGTCCTTGTCCACGGCGTTCACGTCGTAGATGTAGGCGGCGTAGCCGGAGGAGGCCACGAGGTCGAGCGGCGTGGCGTACTTGAGCGTGAACTTCAGCGTGGACGCGTCCACCGCCTCGATCTTCTGCACCGCGTCCCAGATGTAGGCGGCGCCGCCCTTCTTCTCGATCGTCCGCTCGATGGCCTTCTTGGCGGCCTCGGCGTCGAGCGTGCCGCCGGAGTGGAACTTGACGCCCTGCCGCAGCTTGAACGTCCACTCCTTGCCGCCGTCCGCCGAGGTCCACTCGGTGGCCAGGCGCGGCTCGGCCTTCTTTTCCTGGGAGTTGTACCTGGTCAGGCCCTCGTAGATGTTCTGCATGGCGACGATCTCGTTCGAGTACGAGGTCGCGGGGTCCCAGTCGGTGACCACGTCGAGGTTGGGCACGTACACGAACGTGCTGTCGTTGGCCTGCGCGGCCGGGGAGGCCGCCGGCTGACTGCCGCTGCTCGCCGCCGGCTTGGGGGTCCCACCGGCCCCGCGCACCTGGCCGCCCGCGCACGCGGATGCGGTCAAGGCCAGGACACCGGTGACCCCGGCGACGAGCAGACGCTGATGCCAGCGCATGGAGGGGGATCCTTTCGATCTGTCACCGGGCGAGTGGTCCGGCGGCTTTGACGTGTACCCGCACGGCGGGCTCGGAGAGGTAGCTCAGCGGCACCTCGAGGAGGTCCACGATCTCTACGCCGGAGGGATCCGCCCCCGCCGCGACGGCTCGCGCCATCGCCTCCTCTTTAGCCCTTTCGATCGCATTTGCCCGGCTATCTCCCGCTGGCAAGATCGTATCTACTCTGCCACTCGCGAGTGCGATGGCGGCGCCCACGGCGTTGGCCACTTCGGCGTGCTCGGGGCGTACGACCCGGCTCGCGCCGGGGATGGCGTCGGGCAGCAAAAAGGCCCCGCCACCCACCGCGACCAGGGGTCTGTCGGTCTTGCCGAGCGCCATCCTGTCCACGGCGTCGATGACCATCCCGTCCGCGACGGCCACCGCCCTTTGCAGGGTGTCTGCCATTCTTTCCGACATGTCACCCGAGTCGTGCGCCTGGACGGCGGCCTCGATGCGCTCGCGCCACCCGGCCGCCTCGCGCGGGCTCCGGCCCGCCGCCACGGCCGCGTCGGTCATCGTCACCGTCGAGCCGCCGAACACGAGGGCCTCCTTGACGATCCGGTAACCGACCGAGTCGGGACCGATGCCCGGGTTGCGGACGACCGTGCCGCCGCCGAGCGCGATGGCCAGGATGTCGGGCATGCGGAAGTTGGTCAGCACCCCGCCGATCTCGACCGCCGCCGCCGACTCCCTCGGGAAGCCGCCGACCAGCACGCCGAGGTCGGTGGACGTGCCGCCCACGTCCACGACGATCGCGTCCGCCACCCCCGACAGGTACGCGGCGCCGCGCAGGGAGTTCGCCGGACCCGAGCCGATCGTCGAGACCGGCAGCCGGGCGGCGTGCTCCAGCGTCATGAGCGTGCCGTCGTTCTGCGCCAGGTACGGCCTCGCGCCCAGGCCGCGTTCGGCCAGCGCGGTGACCAGGGCCTCGGTCACGTGGGCCGCGACGCCGTACAGGGCAGCGTTGAGCACGGTGGCGTTCTCGCGCTCCAGCAGCCCGAGCGAGCCGATCTCGTGGCTCACCGAGACCGGCAGGCCGTACTCGGCCTTGACCAGCTCCTCGACGGCGCGCTCGTGCTCGCCGCTGGCCGGGCTGAACACGCTGGTGACCGCCACGGCGTCGGCCTCCACGCCGTCCAGGAAGCGGCGGACGGCGTCGAGCCCCGGCGAGCCGATCTCGCGGCCGTCCACGTAGTGGCCGCCGGGGACGATGGCCTCCCCCGCCGAGACGGCGGCGCGCAGGTCGCCGGGCCAGCCGGAGAGGGGCGGGACGGAGGTGGTGGCGGGCGCGCCGAGCCGCAGCACGGCGACGCGGCCGAGGTTGCGCCGTTCGAGGATGGCGTTGGTCGCGTGTGTGGTGCCGAGCATGACCCGGCCGATCCGGTCCTGCCCGTTCCCGAGCTCGCCGAGAACCGCGTCCAGGGCGGCCCGCAGCCCTTCCGTCACGTCCGGCGTGGTCGGCCGCTTGGCCTTGGCGATCACCCGGCCGTCGGCGTCGAGCACCACCGCGTCCGTGTTCGTGCCGCCGACGTCGATCCCCACCCGCAGGTCAGCCATGCGCCGTCAGCTCCTCGACGGGAACGTAGTCCAGGTCGTAACCGAACGCCCGCGGCCCGGCCGTCTCCAGGCCCTTGGGGGTGCGCCAGAGCGGGTCGCACGGCCAGGCGAGCACCGTGACGCGCTGGCCGTACCTGAGCCCCTCGGTCTGGATCGCGGCGGCGGTCTCGGTGTCCACGACCGTGATGAGGTCGGGCACCATGGCCCGCACCCGGCCGTCCTCCAGGGCGACCAGGTTCTCGTTCTGCAGCTCCAGGGTGAGGCTGCGGCCCCGGTCGTCGCCGGTGCCCTCGATCGTGGCCGTCCCCCTGACGAACCCGCCCGTGGTGCGCCGCTCCACGTCCGTCAGCTTGCCGGTGATCAGCCGGGCTGCGCCCAGGCTCCCCTGGAGCGCGCCGAGCGGGTCCGCCGCGCCCTCCGTGGCCCTGCCGACCTCGATGGCGCGGGTCACCGTGCCCTCGATGACCGCACCCTTGGCCCGTACGGCGGTGAGCACGTAGTCGGCCATCAGCGCGCTCGACCCCGCGGCCACGCAGACGGCCCTGGCGAGCCGTTCCGACCAGAGGCCGTCGACGGGGCGGATGGTCACCACGTTCCCGACGATGTCAGACATGATCACCAGGTCGGCCGGGAGCCCCGCCACGTACATCGACACCATCTGGACCTCGGGAAAGGCCCGCCCCATGCCGTCGGCGTCGAGCAGCGGCAGGCCGAGCTGGGCGGCCCAGGCGACAGGCGCGACCCCGTTGGAGCCGCCGATCTCGGAGGACATGATCGCGCTCGGGGGGCGGCCGAAGAGACGTTCGATCTCCTCGGCGATGCGCTTGGGCTCGTCCGCGCTGTGGATCATCTCGTGGCTCACGGTCGGGGCCCCGATCCCGGACAGCGGCACGATCAACGCGTCGTCGTCCAGCTCGTCCAGCCCGATCAGCGGCACCTCGCCGTACTCGCGGACGGCCCCGATCGCGGCCAGCGACCCGGTGCGCACGTCACCCCCGCCGCCGGTGCCCAGGACGGCACACCCGCGGGCGAGGGCCGGAATATCGCTCTCGTCAATATTCATATGGCGACACAACCAAGCACACTTCATCTCATTTAGCCAGTCCAGGACATGTGCTGGCGCCTTTGCCCGAGCCCTTGATACACCTGGGGTCGGAACGGGAGGGCTCATGCGGATTTCGGTGGCCACCGACAGCAAGGACGGGGTGGCCGAGCGGGTCGTGTCGGAGCTGCGCAGGCGGGGGCACGAGGTGCTCACCCACGGCGCGCTCAGCGACGAGGAGCGCGACGACTGGGCGTGGGCCTCCGAGCTGGCCGCCCGCGACGTGCGCGAGGGGCGGGCCGACCAGGCGGTGGTCTGCTGCTGGACCGGCACGGGCGCGTCGATCGCGGCGAACAAGGTGCCCGGGATCCGCGCGGCGCTCTGCGTGGACGCCTACACCGCCGCCGGGGCCAGGAAGTGGAACGACGCCAACGTGCTGGCGCTCAGCCTGCGGCTCACGTCCGACGTGGTGCTCGACGAGATCCTGGACGCCTGGCTGTCAGGGCGGCCGAGCACCGACTCCGCCGACGTGGCGAACGTCTCCCATCTCGACGAGATCTGACTAGCGTGTACGGCATGGACTTACACTGTACGCATTGCGGTGAGGAAGGGCTGGAGCCCGGGTTCGTCATGGACTCGGGCGAGAGTTCGTCGGGCTTCGCCAAGTGGGTCGAGGGCGCGCTGGAGCGCGGCATCTTCGGCGGCGCCAAGCTGATGGGCCGGCCCAAGTGGGAGATCGACGCCTACCGCTGCCGATACTGCTACCACCTGGAGCTTTTCGCGAACCGCCGCGCGTGAGCACGGCCGGTCGTCCGTCGCGAGCCACGGCCGAAAAGCGGGGCGGTTTCGCCGGGGCGCCGCGCGTGAGTGTGACCAGTCCCGGCCGAGAGGCGGAAATCGTCGGCATCGCCGTTTAGGGTGCTTGCCATGACCGACGTGCTGCTCCGCGGCGGGCTCCCCTGGGGGCTCGGCGCCCCCGCCGACGTTCTCGTCCGCGACGGCCGGATCCACCTCGTCGCCCAAGGCGTCGAGGCACCGGGCGCCCGGATCGTGGACATCGCCGGGCAGCTCGTGCTGCCCGGTCTCGTCGAGGCGCACTGTCACCTCGACAAGACCCTCTACGGCGGCCCGTGGGTGCCCCACTCGGCCGACGACACGCTGGCCGGGCGCATCGGAAACGACCTCGGCCGCCGCGCCGAGCTGGGCGTGCCGAGCGCCGAGCGGATCGCCGCGCTGCTGGCGCTCATGAGCGCGGCGGGCACGACGCATGTCCGCACGCACACCGACATCGACCCCCTGGTGGGGCTGCGGGGCGTGGAGGCCGTGCTCGAAGCGGCCGCCTCCTCCCCCGTCGACGTTCGGCAGGTGGCCTTCCCTCAGCACGGCGTGCTGATCAATCCCGGCACGGCCGAGCTGCTCGAAGATGCGCTGAAGAGCGGCGTGGAGGCGGTCGGCGGCCTCGACCCTGCGGGCATCGACCGCGATCCCGTACGCCACCTCGACCTGGTCTTCGGCCTGGCCGAGCGCTACGGCGCCCACCTCGACCTCCACCTGCACGACGGCGGGTCGCTGGGCGGGTGGGAGCTGGAGCTCATCACCGAGCGCACCAGGGTGCTGGGGCTGGGCGGCCGGGTGACGGTCAGCCACGCGTACGCGCTGGGCCAGCTCGACGAGTCCTACCAGGACCGCCTGGCCCAGGGCTTCGCCGAGGCGGGCGTCGCCATCGCGACCGCGGCCGTCTACAGCTTCCCCGTGCCGCCGATCAAGAAGCTGCGGGCCGCGGGCGTCACCGTCGCCTGCGGTCACGACGGCATCCGCGATCTGTGGGGCCCCTACGGCAGCGGCGACATGCTGGAGCGGGCGATGCACGTCGCCTACCGCAGCACGTTCCGGAGGGATGAGGACATCGAGCTGGCGTTGGAGGCCGCCACCTACGGCGGCGCCCGCGCGCTCGGGCTGGAGTCGTACGGCCTGTCCCCGGGCGACCGGGCCGACCTGGTCGTGGTGCCGTGCGGGGGCGCGGCGGAGGCTGTGGTCGTTCACCCTGCGCGCACTCTGGTCATGAAAGACGGCGTCGTCCTGCACAATTGACCGGCGGGACCATCGAAAGGCAGGCAAGTGCTCTCTATTCACCAGCGGATCGCGGCAGAGCTGGGCGTACGCGACGGCCAGGTGCAGGCGGCCGTCGAGCTGCTCGACGGCGGCGCCACCGTGCCGTTCATCGCGCGATACCGTAAAGAGGTCACCGGCACCCTCGACGACGCGCAGCTGCGCACGCTCGAAGAGCGCCTGCGCTACCTGCGCGAGCTCGAGGAGCGCAGGGCGGCGATCCTTGAGTCGATCGAGTCTCAGGGCAAGCTGGACGACGAGCTGCGCGAGCAGATCATGGCGGCCGAGACCAAGGCCAGGCTCGAGGACATCTATCTGCCCTACAAGCCCAAGCGGCGCACCAAGGCGCAGATCGCCCGCGAGCTGGGGCTGGAGCCGCTGGCCGACCAGCTGCTCACCGACCCCACACTCGACCCCGCCGCGACGGCCGAGGGCTTCGTCACCGAGGGCGTGGCCGACGCGGGCGCGGCGCTGGAGGGGGCCAGGGCGATCCTGATCGAGCGCTTCGCCGAGGACGCCGACCTGATCGGCGGCCTGCGCGAGCAGGTCTGGAGCCGCGGGCGGCTGGTGTCGAAGGTTCGCGAGGGCAAGGAGGAGGCGGGGGCCAAGTTCTCCGACTACTTCGAGTTCGGCGAGCCGTTCACGAAGCTGCCCTCGCACCGGATCCTGGCGATGTTCAGGGGCGAGAAGGAGGAGGTGCTGTCGGTCACGCTGGAGCCGGACGACAGCCCCGACTACGAGCTGCGCATCGCGTCCCGGTTCGGCGTCTCCGACCATGGGCGGCCGGCCGACAAGTGGCTGGGCGAGACCGTCCGCTGGGCCTGGCGCACGCGCATCCTCGTGCACCTCGGCATCGACCTGCGGATGCGGCTGTGGCAGGCGGCCGAGGACGAGGCGGTGCGGGTCTTCGCGGCCAACCTGCGCGACCTGCTGCTCGCCGCCCCCGCCGGGAGCCGGGCGACGATGGGCCTCGACCCCGGTCTGCGTACGGGCGTCAAGGTCGCCGTGGTCGACGCCACGGGCAAGGTCGTCGAGACCGCGACCATCTACCCCCACGAGCCCAAGCGGCAGTGGGACCAGTCGCTGGCCGTCCTGGGCGCGCTCGCGCAGCGCCACGGGGTCGAGCTGATCGCCATCGGCAACGGCACCGCCTCCCGCGAGACCGACAAGCTGGCCGGTGAGCTGGTCAAGCACATGCCGTCGATCACCAAGATCGTCGTCTCGGAGGCCGGGGCCTCGGTCTACTCCGCCTCGCCTTACGCCTCGCAGGAGCTGCCCGAGCTCGACGTGTCCCTGCGCGGCGCGGTGTCGATCGCCCGCCGGCTCCAGGACCCGCTGGCCGAGCTGGTCAAGATCGACCCCAAGTCGATCGGCGTCGGCCAATACCAGCACGACCTGGCCGAGTCCAAGCTCTCCCGTTCGCTCGACGCGGTGGTCGAAGACTGCGTCAACGCCGTCGGGGTCGACGTCAACACCGCCTCGGCGCCCCTGCTCACGCGCGTGTCCGGCATCGGTTCCACGCTGGCCGAGAGCATCGTCCGCCACCGCGACTCCAACGGCCCCTTCAGGACCCGCACTGCCCTCAAGAACGTGCCCCGGCTCGGCCCCAAGGCGTTCGAGCAGTGCGCGGGCTTCCTGCGCATCCGCGAGGGCGACGACCCGCTCGACGTGTCGAGCGTGCACCCGGAGGCCTATCCGGTGGTCCGCCGCATCCTCACCTCGGCCAAGACGGATCTCAAGTCGCTGATCGGCAACACCGCGGCCCTGCGCGCGATGAAGCCCGACACCTTCATCGACGAGACGTTCGGCCTCCCGACGGTCACCGACATCCTGCGCGAGCTGGAGAAGCCCGGCCGCGACCCGCGACCCGCCTTCAAGACCGCCGTCTTCAAGGAGGGCGTCGAGAAGCTCTCCGACCTGGCCTCGGGCATGATCCTGGAGGGCGTGGTCACCAACGTCGCCGCCTTCGGCGCCTTCGTCGACATCGGCGTCCACCAGGACGGCCTGGTCCACGTCTCGGCCATGTCGCGAACCTTCGTGAAGGACCCGCGTGACGTGGTCAAGCCCGGCGACATCGTCCGCGTCAAGGTCCTCGACGTCGACATCCCGCGCAAGCGCATCTCCCTGACCCTGCGCCTGGAGGACGAGACCACCGCCCAGACACCCGGCGACGGCTCCCGCCGAGGCGGCGGCCGTGGCGACGGTGGCCGTGGAGAGGGCGGGCGCGGAGAGGGCGGGCGCGGAGAGGGCGGGCGCGGAAACGGCGCCCGAGGTGAGGGTGCTCGCGGCGACGGTGCTCGCGGCGACGGTGCTCGCGGCGACGGGAAGGGCAACGGCGGCCAGCGCGACCGCTCCCAGGGCCGCGGCGACGACCAGCGCGGCCGCGGGGACGGCGGGCGCCGCGGCGGGGGCGACCAGCGTGGTCGCGGCGAGGGCCAGCGCGGCGGCCAGCGCCGCCAGGACCGCCCGGCCCCCACCGGCGCCATGGCCGAAGCCCTCCGCAAGGCGGGCCTCACCGACTGATCCACCGACCACGCCACCGGCCCCTCCCGCGAGATCCACTTCCGCGGGAGGGGCCACGGCATCTCACCCCACGGGGATGAGCCCCTCCGCCTCACCGTCGGGCGCCGGCGGTGGGCCGGGGCTATACGGTCGAGGGGTGAGCACGACAGCCTTCACCACCGCCATCGCCCAGGCCCGTGACCTCCTCAGGTGGCGCTCGCCGCTGCGGACCGAGCTGTGGGCGGCGCGGCTCGCCGCCGACCTTGAGCCGGACCAGGTGGAGCCCTTCCTGGGGGAGCTGATCGAGGACGGTGGCGCGGAAGGACGGCTCACCCTCGCGGCCCTGGCGGCGGTCAACCCGGCGTCCGAGGCGGGGGCGGTCTCCGAGGCGGGGGCGTATGTGCTCGCCGCTGATGGTGTTGTGGAGACGCTTCCCGGGTGGGTGCGGCGGATGGGACGGGTGACGTGCGAGGGCGGCTGGTACGGCAAGGCGGACCCGTACGGCGAGCAGGTGCTTGCAGCCCTGTCCTTTCGCTACGAGAACGGCAAGGAGCCGCACCTCCTCGTCGTCGGCATCGACCAGGCGAGCGGCGGTCTGGCCGTTGACGCGGTGGTCGAGGAGGTGAAGTTCCTCGACGATCTGGGTCTTCGGGCCGAGGAGCCGGGGGCGGTGGCGGGGCGGGTGCTGGACGCGTTCGAGCTGGGTGACCGGATCATGGGGGCGGTGGTCGCCGACACGCTGGCCGCCGTGCGGCCGGTCGCGATCTCCAGGGCCCGCGCGGTGCCCGATCTCGTACGTCCGGCGCCCGATGACACCGTGAGCCGGTTCGACGAGTTGCCGGATCAGCCGGGGGCGCGGGAGGCGTTCGAGAAGCTTGCCGAGTTCGTGGGAGATCGTCCTTTGTGGTGGAGTCCGGCGCGGGTCACCCAGTTCCTGACGTCATGGTTGCCGAGGGAGGCCATCCTGTCGGAGGCGGGGATCGCGGCGATGCCGGACGTGGTGCGGGCCTGGAGCCGGTTCTCCGGAGCGCATCCCGCGGTGCTCGCCCAGGTCGAGGCGGACGCACCCCGGCTGCCCGCGCTCATGGCCGACGAGTCCCTGGCGAGCCTCGGCAAGCGCATCGCCAGGAACCGCCTCTGACGCCGATGTTCCGGTGATCCCGGGCTGCGACTCCACGGAGAGGCGCAACCCGCCGACGTTCCAGTAACCCCCCGTTACGACCGTTCGAAGAGGCGCAACCCTCCAGTACCCCCCGGCTACGACCGTTCGGAGGGGCGGAGCCCGTCGATGGCGAAGGCCAGCAGCCGCTCACCCTGCGCGGGCGTCGTCTGCTCGCCCGCCCACGCGAGCGCGTTGATCAAGGTGTAGAAGTCCGAGGCGGTGGCGTCGGGGCGTACGGCGCCGGCCGCCTGCGCGCGTTCGAGCAGCCGTTCGCCGGCGGTCAGCACGGCCTGGCAGGCGGCGTGCAGCTCCGAGGTCTCGTCCTCGATGCTGCGCATGAGCGAGGTGGCCAGCCCCCGATACATCGCCGCGTGCGCGATCCCGGCACGCGCCCAGCTGATCAGCGCCTCGCGGGCGTCCGGCTGGTCGAGGAGGTCGCGGGCCGCGCCGGCCAATGCCTCCATGCGGTCGCGCATCAGGGCCTCGAGAAGTGCCTGCCGGGTGGGGAAGTGGCTGTAGAGCGTGCCGTTCGCCACCCCCGCGCGCCGCGCGACGTCCTCCAGCGAGGCCTCCACACCGTGCTCGGCGAACGCCGCCGCCGCTTCGGCGAGCAGCCGTTCGTAGTTGCGGCGCGCGTCGGCGCGCATCGGGCGCCGGGGCGCCGGGCCGGTGGTCGTCATGGACACTCCCAGGTTGCTTAACTTGAGACTATCTCAATATATTTCTTGAGACAGTCTCACTTTATCGCTCCCTCCGAAAGGAGCCCTGGTGAACCTCGCCGACCAGCCCATCCTGGTGACCGGCGCCACCGGACGCCAAGGTGGTGCCACCGCCGCCGAGCTGCTGGCCTCCGGCCGGCCGGTACGCGCCCTCGTCCGCGACCCGGACGCCCCAGCGGCCCGGGCGCTGAAAGCGAAGGGCGCCGAGCTACGCGTCGGGGACCTCGACGACACCGGCTCGCTCGCGGAGGCGGCGGCCGGCGCGTACGGCGTCTTCGGCGTCACGCCCGACGACGACGACCTCGACCGGGAGATCCGCCGCGGCCGCACCCTCGTCGACACCGCCGCCGCGGCTGGAATCTCCCACTTCGTGTTCGCCTCGGTGGGCGGCGCCGACCGAGGCGCCGGCCTGCCCTACTGGGACAGCAAATGGCAGATCGAGCAGCACATCCGCGCGACCGGCCTGCCCGCGACGATCCTGCGACCGGTCCGGTTCATGGAGAACCACACCATTCCCGGCCTGCCCCTCGGCGGAATCGCCGGCGGCGAGCTCAGGCACCTCTTCGACCCGGACACGCCGGTGCAGCTCATCGCCGTCACCGACATCGGCGTCTTCGCCCGCCTCGCCTTCTCCCGCCCGCAGGACTACCTCGGGCAGGCGATCGAGATCGCCGGGGACGAGCTGACCCCCAGACGGACGGTGGAGCTGATCAGCCAGAGCGTCGGGCGCGAGATCACCTACCGGCAGTTCCCCATCGGCTCTCTCGGGCTCGGCCCGGACGCCGAGGGCGCCTTCGCGGACGAGCACGGACTGTGGCGTGCCGACATCGCGGCGTTGCGCGAACTCCACCCCGGCCTCCTGGACTTCCGCGCCTGGCTCCGGAAGGGCGGCACCGAGCAGATCCGGGCCCTGCTCACCTGAGCTGCGCGGCCGCGCTGGACAGCAGCATGTCGAGGGCCGTGGAGTAGGCGCTGTCGTTCATCTGGGCCACCAGTAGCGGCGCCGTCGCGGCGATGTTCGGGTGCGTACGGGCGGGCAGCCGCGCGTACGTGGCCTGCCACACCTCCTCGTCCGCCTCCCTGGCCGGTTTGGGCAGGGCCAGCGTGGCGGCGTCGAGGATGGCGAAGGCCAGACTCTGGTCGATGAACGCGTGATAGATCCGCACCGCGTCCCCGTCCGCGAACCCGGCGCCGCGCAGGATGCCGAGCATGGTCTCGTCGCCGGCCACCTCGTTCGGCCGCCCGGTGACCCGGCTGGCGGTCAGCACGGCGGCCTGCGGGTGCGCCAGGTACGCGTGGTAGATGCGCAGCCCCAGGTCCCGCAGGTCGGCGCGCCAGTCGCCCTCGGGCCGCCAGTCGGCCATCGCGGTGCCGAACAGCTCGTCCGCGATCGCCAGCACCAGGTCGTCCATGCCGCGGAAATAGCGGTAGACCGTGCTGGCGTCCGCGCCCAGGGCCAGGCCCAGGCGGCGGGCGGACAGCCCCGCCGCCCCGTGCTCGCGGAGCATGCGGAGCGCGGTCTCCACGATGAACTGGTGGGTGAGGACCTGCCCCTGCTTGGTGGGACGGCGCCGTCTGCGCGCCGCCTCCGGCACCACTCGCTTGGCCACGAGTACGGCTCCCTTATGCCAACGCCATTGACGTTGACGAGCCTACTGAAGTTGGATTCTCGACACACCCCCCAAAACGGCACTAAAAGGGGCTTTATTGTCATGCGTATCCTTCTCATCGGAGCCGGCGGCGTGGGAACCGCCATCACCCGCATCGCCGCCCGCCGCCCGTTCCTCGACCACATGGTGGTCGCCGACTACGACCTCCCCCGCGCCAAGGCGGCCGTCGCCGCGCTGGGCGAGCAGGCCGACCGGTTCACCCCGGTCAAGATCGACGCGGCCGACAGGGCCGCGGTCACCGCGCTGCTGAAAGAGCACCGCTGCGACGTCCTCCTGAACGCCACCGACCCCCGATTCGTGCTGCCGCTGTTCGACGCGGCCCTGGCGGCCGACGTCGACTACCTCGACATGGCGATGTCGATGTCCAGGCCGCACCCCGACCGCCCGTACGAGGAGGTGGGGGTCAAGCTGGGCGACGACCAGTTCGCCCGCGCCGCCGAGTGGACCGCGAAGGGCAGGCTGGCGCTGGTCGGCATGGGCGTGGAGCCGGGCCTGGCCGACGTCTTCGCCCGGTACGCCGCCGACGAGCTGTTCGACGAGATCGAGGAGATCGGCATCAGGGACGGCGGCAACCTGACCGTCGACGGCTACGAGTTCGCCCCGTCGTTCAACATCTGGACCACCATCGAGGAGTGCCTCAACCCGCCGGTCATCTACGAGAAGGACCGCGGCTGGTACACCACCGAGCCGTTCAGCGAGCCCGAGATCTTCGACTTCCCCGACGGGATCGGCCCCGTGGAGTGCGTCAACGTCGAGCACGAGGAGGTCGTGCTGGTCCCCCGGTGGATCCCGGCGCAGCGGGTCACCTTCAAGTACGGGCTCGGCGAGGACTTCATCGGCAAGCTCAAGACCCTGCACGCGCTCGGCGTGGACCGCACCGAGCCGGTCGCGGTCAGGACCGACCGCGGCACCGCCAGGGTGTCGCCGCGCGACGTGGTGGCCGCCGTGCTGCCCGACCCGGCGGGACTCGGCGACCGCATGCAGGGCAAGACCTGCGCCGGGACCTGGGTGAAGGGCGTCAAGGACGGGCGGCCCCGCGAGGTGTACCTGTACCACGTGGTGGACAACCAGTGGTCGATGCGCGAGTACGAGTCCCAGGCCGTGGTCTGGCAGACCGCCGTGAACCCGGTCGTCGCCCTGGAGCTGATGGCGAACGGGGCCTGGAAGGGCACGGGCGTGCTGGGGCCCGAGGCGTTCGAGCCGGGCCCGTTCCTGGACCTCCTGGTGGAGTACGGGTCCCCCTGGGGCATGCGCGAACAGTGAGCGCGGGATCATGAAGGGGTAACGACCCGTACGACGAAGGACAGCGCCTTGAGCATCGCCGACGATCCCGACCGCGCACCGGCCCGCTCCCATCTGTACGCCATGGGCTGGTCGGAGGAGGACATGCGCCGCCCGGTGGTCGGCATCGCCTCCACCTGGACCGGCACGATGCCGTGCAACCTCACCCACCGCGAGCTGGCCGCCCACGTGGCCGAGGGGGTGCGCGCGGCGGGCGGCACGCCGATGGAGTTCAACACCATCGCGGTCTCCGACAACCTCACCATGCACACCCCCGGCATGCGCGCGTCGCTGGTCAGCCGCGAGGTCATCGCCGACTCGATCGAGCTCATGGGCCGCGCGCACGGCTTCGACGCGCTGGTGGTCATCGTGGGCTGCGACAAGACCGTGCCGGCCGGGATCATGGCGCTCGCCCGCCTGGACGTGCCCTCGGTCGTCCTCTACAGCGGCACGATGATGCCCGGCAGGTGGCGCGGGCGTGACGTCACGATCCAGGACATGTGGGAGGCGCTCGGCGAGCGCGCCGTCGGCCGCCTCGACCAGGCGGAGCTGGACGACCTGGCCAAGCACGCCTGCCCGGGAGCCGGCACCTGCGCCGCCCAGTACACCGCCAACACCATGGGCTGCGTCGCCGACTTCCTCGGGCTGGCGCCGTTCGGCGTGGGCGACATCCCGGCGGTGGCGGAGGAGAAGAACGCCGCGGCCCGGCGCGTCGGCGAGATCGCCATGGAGGCGCTGGCCCGCGACGCCCGCCCCTCTCGGGTGCTGACCGAGGACGCCCTGCACAACGCGATCGTCTCGGTCGCCGCCATGGGCGGCTCGACCAACGCCGTCCTGCACCTGCTGGCCATCGCCCGCGAGGCGGGACTGTCGCTGCGCATCGACGAGATCGGCGAGGTCTGCCGCCAGGTCCCGATCATCACCGGGCTCAAGCCGAGCGGCGGCGACCACACGGCCCTGGACCTGTGGCGGGCCGGCGGCACCTCGCTGGTGGTGCGCCGCCTGCTGGAGGCCGGGCTGCTGCGCGAGAACGTCACGCTGGTGGACGGCCGCACGCTGGCCGAGGTCGCGGCCGACGCCGAGGAGACGCCGGGGCAGGAGGTGGTGGCGAGCGTGGCGGAGCCGTTCAAGCCGCGTGGCGCGCTGGCCATCCTGCGGGGCTCGCTCGCGCCCGACGGCTGCGTGCTCAAGCTGGGCGGCAAGGACGACTTCCGCCAAGAGGGCCCGGCCAAGGTCTTCGACTCGGAACACGACTGCTACATCGCCATCGAGGAGGGCCGCATCGTGCCCGGCGACGTCATCGTGCTGCGTTACGAGGGACCCGCGGGCGGCCCCGGCATGCAGGAGATGCTCTCGATCACGGGCCCGCTCGTCGGCCGCGGCCTCGGGTCCTCGGTGGCGCTGGTGACCGACGGGCGGTTCAGCGGGGTCTCGCACGGGCGCGTGATCGGGCATGTGGCACCGGAGGCGTACCACGGCGGGCCGATCGCGCTGGTGCGCGACGGCGACACGGTGGTCATCGACAGCGCGGCGGGGACGATCGAGCTGGCGGTGCCGGAGGAGGAGCTGGCCCGGCGCCGGGCGTCCTGGCGGCGGCCCGAGCGGGAGGTCGAGCGGGGGGTGCTGACCAAGTACATGGCGACCGTGGGCTCCGCCTCGGACGGCGCCGTCACGGCCTGACCCCGGACCGAGCAGGCAGCGCGGGCCGCTATGCTGCGCAGTGACGTTCTCGAGCCGTTGGTTAGGAGATTTGCGCGATGTACAAGGAGTTCGCTGTCGAGGCCGTGATGTGGCTCGTTCCGGTCGCCGTGCTGATCGGGGTGGCACTCCTCGTCACCGCGTGAGCCAGGGGCCCAGCCGGGGGTCGGCCCGGCCCCTGGCGGCCGCTCAGCGGTAGTACCTGTACGAGACGTACGTGCTGGCGTAGCGGTTGAAGCGGATGAGCTGGACGCTCGCCGTCGTCGCCTCCGTGGACGCCGACGCGCCGGCGTGCCGGCGGGTGCCGCCATGAGCGTGGCCGGTCGGCCTTATGCCGCCAGGCCAGCGAGGGCTACGCGGTGAACGGCGGCGCGTTCCCGGGCTCGTTGAGCTCGGCGATGGCCAGCTCGGCCGTGCTGCGGATGTCGAAGAACTTGTCCAGCGCGGTGATCGCGAACAGGTGCTTGCACCGGCCGTTCAGCCCCGACAGCAGCAGCCGCCCGCCCGAAGCCGTCACTGCCTTGTGCAGGTAGACCAGCACGGACAGGCCGGAGGAGTCGCAGACGCTGACCGCCTGCATGTCGATGACGAGCATCGGGGGCTGGGTGAGGTCGAGGGCCTTGGTGACGCGGTCGCGCACCTCCGCGGCGGACCCGAAGTCGAAATCCCCCGTCAACCGCGCGATGACACAGGGTCCCTGGAGCCCGAGGCTGATCGACAAGGCCTGCTCCGAAGTCACCCAGCTCCACCTACCCGCATTGCTCACCCGATCCGACTACTTTACGAGAAGTAGCGCTTCGGGTTGAACACCAGCATCTGCTCAATCTGGTCGTCGGTCACACCCGAGTCCAGCAGTGCGGCCAAGACATCGTCGTGGATGTGATCGTAGCGCCAGTTGGGCGCGAGCGTTGAGCGGGCCTCGTCCCAGGCTCCGCCGAAGTAGTCATTGAAGCAGGCCGTGTCGTGGCTGAGGACCATCCGGTCGGCATATCCGCGCCGGCAGAGCTCCGCCACCGTGGCCACGCGCTGCGCCGTCGGGTTGTACGCGTCCAGCCCGAACCGGTCCATCCCCAGAGTCGCGCCTGTGTCGGCCAGGCGCATGAGGTAGTCGACGTCGTTGCTGTCGCCCGCGTGACCGACGACCACCTTCCCCAGGTCGACGCCCTCCTTGGCGAACAGGTCGAGCGCGATCAGGCCGCTCTGCGTGAAGGAGTTCGTGTGGACGGTGATCGGCGCGCCCGTGCGCACGTGCGCCTGCGCGACGGCGCGGCAGATGCGCTCGACGCCGGGCGTCAGGCCCTTCTGCTCGACCACGCACTTGAGGAGCGCCGCCTTCACGCCGGTGTCGGCGATGCCCTCGGTGAGGTCGCGGACGAAGTCGTCGATCATCGGGTCCGGCATGTCGAGGAACAGGCCGGGGCCGCGGTGCTCGTACTGGTGCGGCAGCTCCTCGAAGGAGTAGATGCCGGTGGCGACGACGATGTTCAGGCCGGGCACCTGCTCGGCGATGCGCTGGATGCGCGGGATGTAGCGGCCGAGGCCCCACACCGTCGGGTCCACGATCGTCCGCACGCCCTTCGCGGCCACCGCGCCGAGCTTGGTGACCGCGTCCGCGACCCGGGCCTCCTCGTCCCACCAGGCGCCTCTGCCGTAATTGTCGAGGTGTTCTGTGGCGAGGACGAACACGTGTTCGTGCATGAGCGTCTGCCCGAGCTCGTCAACGTCCACGGGGCCGCGGACGGTGTCGACGGTGGCCATGAGCGCCTCCATACCGGCTGGTCGGTGTGCGCCAACGTAAGTCCCCTCGGGACCTCCGTCAACCAGCCACCCCGCTCCCGGCGAGGCGCCGGAACAGCGGCTCGGGCCGGGGCAGCCGCTCGCCGGCGACCGCCGCGGCCACCCGTGCCGCCGCCGTCGGCAGGAAGGGCTCCAGCTGTACGGCCAGCGTCCGGCACGCGTGCACCAGCGTCCCCAGCGCGGCCTCCTGCCCGGCCCGGGGCTGCTGCCACGGCCGGGTCCGCTCGACGTACCTGTTGGCCTCCTCGACGAGCGCCCAGGCGGCCACCGCCGCCCGCCGGAAGTCGAACGCCGCCAGCGCCTCGTCCACCGGCACCGCGGCCAGCTCCTCCCCGGCAGGGGGGACGTGGCCGTCCAGGAAGCGATGGACCATGGTGACGACCCGGTTGACCAGGTTCCCCAGGCCGTTGGCCAGGTCCTCGTCCGCCCTGGCGACCAGCCGCTCCTCGGTGAAGTCGGCGTCGCCCACGCGCGGCACCTCGCGCAGCAGCCACCATCGCACGGCGTCGACCCCGTACGCGTCCACCAGCGCCACGGGATCGGCGGCGTCGCCGGCCGACTTGCTGATCTTGCGGCCGTCCACCGTGAGGTAGTCGTGCACGAAAATCCCCGTGGGCAGCGGCCGGCCCGCGGACAGGAGCATCGCCGGCCAGTACACCGCGTGGAACCGGATCACGCCCTTGCCCATCAGGTGCACCTTGCGCCGCTCGGAGACCCACCAGCGGTCGTAGTCGTCGCCTTCGAGCGCGGTGACGTAGTTGGCCAGCGCGTCCCACCACACGTACACGACCTGGTCGGGGTCGCCGGGGACCGGGATCCCCCAGCCGCGGGCGCGGGCGGCGGAGCGCGAGACGCTGATGTCGTCCAGCCCGGCCTCGATGAACGCCAGCACCTCGTTCCGCCGCACGACCGGCTCGATCCTGAGCCGCCCGCTTCGGACCAGCTCGCTCAGGGCGTCCTGGTAGCGGGAGAGCCGGAAGAACCAGTTCTGCTCGGACACGCGCTGCAGCGGCGCCTCGTGCCCGTCGGGACAGGGGCCTTCCGGGTAGAACTGCTCGCAGCCCACGCAGTAGAGCCCCTCGTAGTGCCGCTGGTAGAGGTCGTGCCCGGTCGCCTCCCAGATCCGCTCGACCCCGGCCCGGTGGCCAGGATGGGCGCTCGTCCGGATGAAGGAGTCGAACGACAGGTCCAGCGGCCCGCGCAGCCCTTCGAACGCGGCCGCGTTCCGGTCCACCAGCTCCCGCACCGGCACGCCCGCCGCTTCGGCGGCCAGCACGTTCTTCAGCGAGTTGTCGTCGGTCCCGGTCTGGAACCGCACGGGCTCGCCGCGCCGCCGATGGTGCCTGGCCAGCACGTCGGCCTGCACGAGCTCCAGGGCGTGCCCGAGGTGGGGGCGGGCGTTGACGTAGGGGATGGTCGTCGTGATGTACATCAGGTGCCTCCAAAGGGCCCCGAACACGACGAGAGGCCCCGGTCGCAGGGCCTCGTCAGGACGTCGCCGATGAAACCCCTCTAGGGGGCCATCATCTTCGGCGAGGTCGTCATACCGGCCATGCTAACGGCCTCCACCCGCCCCGGGCCATTCGTTAACGCGCGGCGCGGTGGCGGATCAGCCACCCGGCCAGGCCGACCGCGAACACCGCCAGGCCCGCCAGCACCGACGCGGGCGGGAGCGTGGCGGCCAGCAGCACGCACAGGGCCAGCCCCAGCCCGGAGACCGGCCGGGGCGGCGCGCCCTCCTCGCGGCCGAGCGTGAGCGCGCACGCGTTGGCGATGCCGTAGTAGACCAGCACGCCGAACGACGAGAACCCGATCGCCCCCCGCAGGTCGGCGGCCAGCAGCAGCACGATCACCGCGGCCGCGACCGCCAGCTCGGCCCGCCGCGGCACCTGCCGCACCGGATCCACCGCGGCCAGCGCGCCGGGCAGGTCGCGCTCGCGGGCCATGGCCAGCACCGTGCGCGAGACGCCCAGCAGCAGCGCCATCAGCGCGCCCAGCGCCGCCACCGCGGCCCCGGCGCCCACCACCGGCACCAGCCACGGGGCCCCGGCCTCCCCGACGACGTCGGCCAGCGGCGCAGGGGACCTGGCCAGCAGCACCGGCCCGAGCGCGCGCAGCGCGGCCACCGCGACCAGCGCGTAGACGACGAACGTGACGCCCAGCGCGATGCCGACCGCCCGGGGAATGGTGCGGGCCGGGTCGCGCACCTCCTCACCGAGGGTGGCGATCCTGGCATAACCGGCGAACGCGAAGAACAGCAGCCCGGCCGCCTGCAGCACACCCCAGACGTCGACCTGTGACCCGGGCAGGGGCTCGTAGGCGAACCAGCCGAACGTGACCGTGTCGTCGCCGAGCAGCCCCGTGACCACCACCGCGGCGAGCACGGCCAGCACGAACACGACGATCACCCGGGCCACCCCGGCCGAACGCTGCACGCCGAAGATGCTGACCGCGGTCAGCGCGGCGACCGCGCCGACGGCCAGCGGCCTGGCCAGCGCGGGGGCGACGTAGGCGCCGAACGTGAGCGCCATCGCCGCGCACGAGGCCGTCTTGCCGACCGTGAAGCCCCAGCCCGCCAGGTAGCCCCAGAGCGGGCCGAGTCGCCGCCTGCCGTAGACGTAGGTGCCGCCGGACTCGGGGTAGAGCGCGGCCAGGCGGGCCGAGGAGGTGGCGTTGCAGTACGCCACGACGCCGGCCAGCACGAGGGCCACCGGCAGCCAGGCGCCGGCGGCGGCCGCGGCGGGCGCGAAGGCCGCGAACACGCCCGCGCCGATCATGGCGCTCAGCCCCACGACGACCGCGTCGGTGGTGCCGAGCCGCCGGGACAGCTCCTCCGGCACGTGCCCGCCTCCTCTCCCGCCTCAGGAGGCTCCCACTCTGCCGCATCGCACCGACAACCCGGCAGACGGCGAGGTGAACACCTGCCATCAGGTGGCCTCACCGCCAGGTGGCCCCGCCGTCAGATGGCGCGCCGCCGGGTGGCCGCGCCAGGATCGGCCGCGACGTCAGGTGGCCGCGACGTCGGGGGCGGGCACCACCAGCACCGGCCGCCGCGCATGGTGCAGCACCCGGTCGGACGTGCTGCCGAGCAGCAGCGAGCGCACCCCGCCCAGCCCTCGCGTCCCGGTCACGATGAGCTTGGCGTCGATCTCGTCCGCCACGTCCACGATCGTCGACCACACCGCCACCGAGTCCGGATCGCAGCGCGGGGTCGCGTCCAGGCCGGCCTGGCGGGCGAGGTCCGCGCCCTGCTGGGCGAGCTCCCGCATCGCCGCCTCGATCGCCGAGTCCTCCGCGCCCAGCTGGTCGACCGCCATCATGAGCCCGACGGAGGCCCTGGCCGAGGCCATCGCCGTCCGCTCCCACACCGTCAGCACGACGGCGGACTCCCCTTTCAGGAGCTCGCCGGCGAAGGCGATCGCGGCCTTGGCGTCATCGGAACCGTCATACGCCATCAAAATCGTCATCTCAGCACTCCCATGTCGCGGTCGGGCCCTCCCTCTATCCCGAGTAACCCGTTTCACGCGTGCATCGGGGGTAGCCGCCCGCTATGACCGTTACGCGATTCCACGACCTGCCCCTCGCCGAGCGCGACCGCGAGTGGGACGGTGCCGAGGCCGACAAGCGGGTGCGGAAGTGGGCGGACGCCGAGGACAAGCCGAACGCGAAATACCGCCAGGCCTTCGTCTGGTACGACGCCGACGACGCCGACGAGTTCGGGGCGTACAAGCTGCCGATCGCCGACGTCGTGAACGGGGAGCTGAAGGCGGTGCCGCGGGCGGTGTTCGCCGCCGCGGCGGTCATGGAGGGCGCCAGGGGCGGGGTCGATCTGCCGAAGAAGGACATCGAGCCCGTCAAGGAGCGCCTGGCGCGTTACTACGCCAAGATGGGCGAGGAGGCGCCCTGGGAGCGCTGAGCCAGCGGCCTGAGCATCGACAGTCCGGCCAGCGCCAGCACGCCCAGCTCGGTGACGACCACGGCCCGCTGGGTCAGCCCGGCCGGGATGTCGTCGTTGGTCAGCGGGATGCCAAACATCCGCACCACGTACGGGACCACGACCAGCAGCAGGGCGCCGAGGGCCACCGCGCTGAGGATCCGCACCGCCCTGGCGTACCGGATCCTGGCCTTGGCCAGCAACAGCCCCGCCACGGGCATCACCAGGAACGCGGCGAAGGCGGCATACCGGTGGATGCCACCCGACAACGACAGCGGCACGCCCGGCCGGTCGGTAGGGAAGGCGCCGATCAGGAACATGCTCGCCCCCCAAGCCAGCAGCAGCGCCACGACCCAGCGGCTCATCCCGGCCCGGCGCATCGCCTCGGCGATCAGCGCGGAGCCGACCGCGAACAACGTCAGCGAGGCGGGCAGCAGCCAGCCGGACGACTGGAAGGCGTACTCGCTGATGACGCTGTGCAACGGGTCGAGCTTGGATTCGGCGTGGAGGGTGAGCATGGCGCCGCTTCCGGTGCCGATGGCCGCGAATCCGCTGACAAGCAATGCCTTCATGCCTCAAAGCTCGTGGAACGCGGCCTCGCGGAGTATCGGAGATCGACCCTGAAGTGGCCTGAACGATCCCCTAATACCTTGGTTTGAAACGACCCTGAGAACACCTGGTCACCTGCGCAAACGTGACCCTGAGTAGGGGCTGCCCCCTCAGGGTGCGTACGGGGCGCCGGACCCCGTTTGACGTGGAGCGTTCTCCAGGGGTGAAGCTGGAACCATGAGAACGCGAACTCTCGGGAACGGCGGGCCGCAGGTCTCCGCGCTGGGCCTCGGCTGCATGGGCATGTCCGACTTCTACGGCCCGGGCGACGAGAAGGAGTCGATCTCCGTCATCCACCGCGCACTCGACCTGGGCATGAATTTTCTGGACACGGCGGACACGTACGGGCTCGGGGCCAACGAGGAGCTCGTCGGACGGGCCGTCAGGGACCGGCGGGACGAGGTCGTGCTGGCCACCAAGTTCGGCGTCAAGCGCGGCGGCGGCACGCGCTCGATCGAGAACAGCCCCGAGTACATCAGGGCCGCCTGCGACGCCTCGCTCCGGCGCCTGGGCGTGGACCACATCGACCTGTACTACATGCACCGCCGCAACAGGAACGTGCCCGTCGAGGAGTCGGTCGGCGCGATGGCCGAGCTGGTCGAGCAGGGCAAGGTCGGCCATCTCGGGCTGTCGGAGGTGAGCGCGGACACGCTGCGCAGGGCCTCGGCCGTCCACCCGATCGCGGCCCTGCAGAGCGAATACTCGCTGTTCACCCGGGGGCTGGAGGCGGAGATCCTGCCCGCGGCCAGGGAGCTGGGCGTGGCGCTGGTGGCGTACTCGCCGATCAGCCGCGGTTTCCTGTCCGGCGCGCTGCCGCCCGTGGCGGACCTGCCGGAGGACGACGTCCGCCGGTGGATGCCGCGCCTGGCGGGCGAGAACGCCGAGCGCAACGCCGAGCTGGTCGCGGAGGTGCGGAAGATCGCCGACGCCGCCGGGATCACCGCCGCGCAGCTCGCGCTGGCCTGGGTGCTGGCCCAGGGGGACGACGTCGTGCCGATCCCGGGGACGAAGCGGCTGAAATACCTGGAGGAGAACGCGGCGGCGGCCGACGTCACGCTGACCGCCGGCCAGCTCGCCGCCCTGGCCCGCGCCGTCCCGGCGGACGCCGTCGTCGGCACCCGTTATCCGGATATGTCGGAAATCGAGATGTAGGCGCGGGCTCAGGCGGCCGGGCGGGGGCTCGCCGGGGCGTCGAAGTAGACGCGGATCGCGGTCGCCCCCTCGCGGGTGTGCACGCGTACGAGGTCGCTCAGGAGGTTGACGATCAGCAGCCCGCGCGACCCCGCCTGGCGCGGGTCGACCGGGCTGCGGCCCACCAGCGGGTCGGTGATGTGCCCGGTGTCGCTGATCTCGCACACCAGCCGCCCGCCCTCGGCCCACGCCCGGATCGTCCCCGAACCGCCGCCGTGGTCGAGGCTGTTGGCGCCCAGCTCGGCCACCGCGAGCTGGACGTCGTCGAGCCGGCCGCCGGAGAACCCCATCTCCGCCGCCCGCCGCGCGGCCAGGCCGCGGGCCGCCGACAGGTTGGTGTGGTCGAAGCGCAGCCAGACGTAGTCGGCGGGCTCGCCGAGCGGCCGGTTGTGCCGGGAGACCACCAGGTCGGGGGCGTACTCGTCGCTGGCCCGCTCCCCCGAGACGTCACACAGCACGGGGTGGGTGCGCCGGGCCTCCTCGATGACCTCGGGAGCGAGCCCGTCGGCGTCGTACGGGCACACGATCGTGGCCCGCCGCCCCGCGAACGACAGGTTGATCAGCGCCTCGTGCTGCGCGGCGGCCCCGTATTCCGCCTCGGTGCGCCCCGGCCAGATCGGCTCGCCGACGATCCGCACGTGCGCGCCGGGATGCCGGTCGGCGAAGTCATGCAGCACGGCGGGGATGATGCGCCCAGGGTTGCGCCCGGCCTCCTGCATGTCGAGCAGGTGCACCGACCTGGCGTCGTCACCCAGCGCGGCCTCGATCAGGGCCAGGTTCCTGGCCGGGACGGCGACCGCGACCGGCTCGCCCACGGCCAGCCCCGCGCGGACGAATGCGCTGGTGGCAGCCACGTATTCCCGGTCACCTCGATAGAAGAGCGCCGGATGCGCGAACGGTTCCGCCAACATCAGAATTCACGCTACCCAAGGAAGGTGACTTCACGGCAATCTGGTGGGTACGTAATCGTTGTGAAGCGAATCCGGGTCGTCCGCCGCCCCCGCCTCGTCCGAGGGCCGCTCCCCCTTGACCTCCGCACCCCGTCCGGTCGAGTTCTCCCGTTCTGAGCCCTGCCAACCTATGCTCGGGACATGTCGGAATTGCAGATGCGGGTCTCCGATGAGGACCGGGAACGCACCGCGCAGCAGCTCCAGCTCGCCTTCGCCGAAGGCCGGCTCACCCAGCTGGAGCTCGAAGACCGCCTCGAGATCGCGCTGACCGCGAAGACCTACGGCGACCTGCTGGGCCTGATCGACGATCTCCCGGCGGCCCAGGCGCCGGTCGACGACGTGGTCGAGCTGGAGTCCGGTAACGGCCACATCAAGCGCGCCGGCGACTGGGCCGTCCCCCGGCGGCTGCGGGCGACCTCCAAGTACGGCAGCGTCGAGCTGGACCTCTCCGAGGCCGTCGTCCACCACCCGGTCGTGGACATCGAACTCGACCTCGCGTACGGCTCCGCCAAGATCATCCTTCCGGAGGGCGGCGTCGCGAACGTGGACGCCTTCCGCAGCGACTGGGGCCACATCCACACCTCCGACGTGCCCGGCAGGCCCCGCACCGGCGCCGTCCACGTGGTGATCAGCGGCCGGGCGAAGTACGGCAGCCTGACCGTCCGCTACGCGCGCAAACGCTGGTTCAACCGCTGATCGCCGGGCCCGGCTTTACGCCGACTTGATACCCGTGGTGTTAGTGGGGTGCAAGCGACGGTCAAGGCTTGCCCCATAATGTTCCCTTCGTTCGTTCAAACCACCGAAGGGCATGGAAATGACTCCCCCTCGTCGTCGTCTGGCCGTCGCGGCCGCGACGCTGACTCTTGCTGTCCTCACCACCGCCTGTGGTGCGCTGGGCCAGGCTGTTGACTGCAACACCGCCGCCCAGGAGGCCACCAAGATCATGAATGAGTGGACCACCACGATCACCAAGGACGCCACGGACACGAAGGCCATCGGCACGGCCTCGAAGGACGCGGCCGCCAAGACCAAGGAGCTCGCGGGTAAGTACGACGGTGACGTGGCCGCTGCCCTGAACGACCTTGCCGCCGGTTTCGAGACCCTGGAGAAGGGCGACCTGGCCGAGGTTTCCTCGTTCACGGGCAAGATGCAGGGCTTCTCGACCAAGATCACCGCTGCCTGCAGCTGACGCTGAGCCCGCGGTCGCCGTTCCGCCTGTGGGGGGCAGGCCGGCGCGGCGGCCGCGCCACGTTCGGGGGGATTCGTTCTACCCTTGCTGCCCGTGACGGGTGACACTCTGGCGGCGCGACAGGGGGCGTCCGCCGCCGCCTCCCTCTGGAGGATCCGGCTGTCCGGCCACCGCGTACGCGTGGGCGCCATCGCGCTCGTCGCCGCGGTGGCCTATGCCGTGCTCGGCCTGGTCAAGCTGGCCACGTTCCGGGCCACGACGTTCGACCTGGTGATCGTGGACCAAGCGGTGCGCAACTACGCGGCGCTGCGGCCGCCGCACATCCCCGTGCTGGGCGTCTTCCACGGGCGGGGCATGGACTACCTGCAGCTCGCCGACCATTTCTCGCCCGCCTACGCGATGCTCGCGCCCCTCTACTGGATCCACGACGGGCCCGAGACGCTGATCGTCGCGCAGGCGCTGCTGTTCGCCGCCGCGATCCCGTTCATCTGGCTGTTCACCCGGCGCGTGCTCGGCGTCGGGCCCGCCTACCTGGTCTCCGTGGCGTACGCGCTGTCGTGGCCCGTCGCGCAGGCCGTCGCGTTCGACGCGCACGAGGTCATGTTCGTCCCGGTGCTCACCGCGATCATGATCGAGCGCTACCACGCCGGCCACCGGCTGCCCGCCCTCGTCGCGATGATCGACCTCCTCCTGGTCAAGGAGGACATGGGGCTGATGGTGATCGGGGCGGGGCTGTGCCTGATCGTCCTGGGCGACCGGCTGCGGGGGCTGCTGTGCATGGCGCTCGGGGCGGGGGCCGTCCTGGCCGTACGCGGGCTGGCGATCACGGCCTTCGGCGGCGACTCCAAGGACTTCTGGGCCTACAACCATCTCGGCCCCGACGTGCCGAGCGCGATCCTGGCGCTGCTGCGCGACCCGATCGCGGCCGTGCTGCTGCCGTTCAGCGAGGAGGCCAAGGTCGACACGCTGTTCCTGCTGGTGTGGCCGACGCTGCTGCTGTGCCTGCTCTCGCCGCTGTCGCTGGTGGCGCTGCCGCACGTGCTGGAGCGCATGTTGTCCGACCGCGCCCAGTGGTGGCAGGCCGACTTCCAGTACAGCGCGTTCACCGTGGTCATCCTCTTCTGCGCGGGCGTGGACGGGCTGTCCAGGCTGCTGCGCTGGATCAAGCGCGACGACGGGTCGCTCAAGCTCGCCTGGGCAACGGCCGTCTGCGCGGTCGCGATCACCCTGGTGCCCAGGTTCGCGCTCGACCAGCTCTACCATCCGGCCTTCTACCAGGAGCCCAAGGCGGCCGCCGCCGCCGAGGCCGTGAGCAAGGTGCCCTCCGGGGTCACCGTCGAGGCGGTCAACTCCGTCGGCCCCGCCCTGACCTCCAGGACCACCGTCCTGCTGTGGACCGCCAAGTCGCGCGGCGCGCCGTGGGTGGTGGCCGACACCTCCCGCTGGGAGTTCCCCTTCGGCTCGCCGGACGAGCAGCGGGCCGCGGTCGACGCGCTGCAGGGCCAGGGATACGCGAAGGTGTTCGAACGCGACGGCTACGTGGTGCTCCGGCGCGTCTGAAGCGCCTCCGCGTAGGCCCGGTCGAACCCGTCGAGGACCGCGGGCCACGAACCCGCGGCCGGGGGCGTCGCCCGGTTGTGCGCGGCGATCGACTCGCGCAGCTCGGCGTCCGTGCACAGCCGGGTCACCGCGCGGGCCAGGTCGCCGAGCGTGCGGCCGAGCAGCCCCTCCGTGCCGTCGGCGACGAAGTCGGCGACCCCGCTCTGCGCCCTGGCCACCACGGGCAGCCCCGCGGCCCGCGCCTCAAGGGCCGCGATGCCGAACGACTCGCGCGGCGCGGGCGCCACGAACACGTCCGCCGACTCCAGCACCTTCGCGATCTGCTCCCGCGTGTAGCGGCCCGGCAGGGAGACCCAGCCGGCCATGCCGTGCCGGGCCAGAAAACGTTCCATCTGGCCGCGAGCCGGGCCGTCGCCGACGATCGTGGCGCGCATGGGGATCCTGGCGGGCACCCGCCGCCTGGCCGCCTGGAGCAGCCTCAGCAGGCGTACGGGCTGCTTGCGCGGCGCCAGCCGGCCCACGGCGACGATGTGCACCTCTTCGCGCTCGTCACGCGCCCCGGGAGACGGCGCCCAGCCCGACAGGTCGAGGCCGTTGGAGACCACCCGCACCGGCACCTCGGGCCCGGCCACGGCCCGGATCGGGACGGCGGCGGCGTTGCTGACCGTGGTCGCCACCAGCCGCCACCGCTGCCAGCCGAACGCCAGCCGCAGCAGCCGGTAGAGCGCCCGCGTGACCGGATCCCACATGCTGTGCACGGTCACCACGCACGGCAGCCCGGCCCGCGCGGCCGCCCGCACGCCCATCCAGGCGAACGGCGAGACCGCCCCCGCGTGCACGTGCACCACGTCGGGGCGCAGAGAGGTGAGCCGGCGCGTGAGATGCCCCACTCCGAACGGGTGAACGGGCAGGTCGAACGGCATCTTCGCGACGATCCGGTGGACTCCAGGCAACGGCTCGCCCTTGGTCGCCGTGGCCACGCGGACATCGTGTCCCGCCTCCCGCTGCATCCGCACGAGATCGGCCACCTGGACCTCGATCCCTCCGAGTCGCGGCAGGTAACAGTCGCTCACGTGAAAGATCCGCACCCCTCCCAGACTAATCTGGGCGTGTGCCTCCACGTACCGCAGTGTTCTTTCACGCCCATCCCGACGACGAGGCCCTGCTGACGGCGGGCACCATGGCGATGCTCGCGGCCGAGGGACACCGCGTGGTGCTCGTGGTGGCCACCGCGGGCGAGCGCGGCCTGGCCGAGATGGCGCCCGGCGAGGCGCTCGGCGAGACCAGGCTCAAGGAGCTCTACGAGTCGGCCGCGCTGCTCGGCTGCGCCCGCGTCGAGTGCCTCGGCTACGGCGACTCGGGGCTGAGCCCCAAGGGCGGCATCGCCGAGGAGCGGCCCGACAACGCCTTCATCGACGCCGACACCGAGGCGGCGGCCAAGGCGCTGGCCGCGATTTTGCAAGAAGAGGAGGCCGACCTGCTGGCGATCTACGATCCGGCGGGCGGCTACGGGCACCCCGATCACGTGCAGGTGCACCGGGTGGGCAAACGCGCGGCCAAGATCGCCGGCACGGAGATCGTCCTGGAGGCGACGGTCAACCGCGATCCGCTGGTCAGGCTGCTGCGGCTGGCGGGCCGGTTCTACAAGTTCCCGCCGGAGTTCGACGTACGTACGTTCGAGAGCGCCTACTCGTCGAGCGAGACGATCACCCACCGGGTCAACGTCCGGAAATACACGCGCCAAAAACGGGCGTCCATGGCCGCGCACGCCTCCCAGGCCAGCGGCGGCGACAGCGACCGCACGCTCGCCGTCATGCTGAAGGTCCCGCGCCCGATCTACCGCTTCGTCTTCGGCACCGAGTGGTACGTCCGCCGCGACCTGCCGCCGGGCACCCGGCTCACCCATCCCTTCGATCAGTGCCGAAAAGGATGAGCGGGAAATAATTCCTCCGAAGGAGGACCCTCGTCCGGCGACCCGTCAGACTGGACCCCGATGAAGAACAAGTGGCTACAGATCACGTTGTCCGTGCTGTCGCTCGGGCTGGCCGTGCTGCTCGTGGTCTACCTGCCGCAGATCGTGCGCACGCTCACCGGCAAGCCCGTCTCCTGGCACGAGATCGGCAGGGTCTTCGGCACGCTCGGCTTCGGCCAGATCGCGCTGATGACCGCGCTGTGGCTGCTGAGCCTGCTGGCGTACACGTTCGTGCTGACCAACTCCCTCCCCGGCCTCAACAACCTCCAGGGCCTCACGCTCAACGCGGCCGGCAGCGCGGTCAGCAACCTGCTGCCGTTCGGCGGGGCGGTCGGCGTGGCGGTGTCGTTCGCGATGACCAGGGGCTGGGGCTTCTCCAGCCGCCCGTTCGTGGTCATGACGCTGGTCAGCGGCGTCTGGAACACGATGTTCAGGTTCATCCTGCCGGCCGTCGGGATCATCGCGCTGCTCGCGGCCGGCGAGGCGCCCAACGCGACCGTGGCCAAGGCCGGGTGGACGGGCGCGATCTCGATCCTCGTGCTCTGCACGATCGTGGCCGTCGCCCTCTACTGGGACCGCGCCGCCGTCGTGCTCGGCCGCGCGCTCGACGGCCTGACCCGGCTGCTGCGGCTGAAGATCCACGCCTCGGACGCGTTCCACAAGCTGCGCGCCGACACCGCCGGCGTCGTCAGGACCAGATGGCCCGGGCTGTCGCTCGCCATGGTGTCTTTTCTCGGGTTCCAGTGGGCGATCATGGCGGTGTGCCTCCAGGCGACGGGCGCCTGGCCGGGGTTCGCCCAGTCGATCGCCGTCTTCGCCCTCTCCCGCGTGCTCACCGCCATCCTGATCACGCCCAGCGGGGCCGGGATCATGGAGGGCGGCGTGGTGCTGCTCCTCACCCAGGGGTTCGGCGTCGAGGTCGCTCCCGCCACCGCCGCCGCACTGCTTTTCGGCTTCTGGACTTACACTATCGAGATCCCGTTCGGCGGCCTGGCCCTGGGCGCATGGGCGTTCCTGCGCAGGCGCAACGGCCGGAACGCCGGCGCGGAGCCCCCGTCCGCGATCTCGAAGGCCCAGTAGTGACAATCCCAAACCCATCAAAGACCTTGTGCGTGATTCCTAGGCCCGCATAGCGTGGCGGCTGACATGGTGGCGTTCCGAGTTCTGGGGCCAGTCGAGGCGTACGAACACGACGACGAACTCGACCTCGGCGGGTTGCGGCAGCGGGCCGTCCTCGCCCGGCTTCTCGTGGCCAGAGGTCAGGTCGTGCCCGTTGACATGCTTCTTTACGATCTGTGGGATGACGACGGAGCCAAGGGCGCGCAGTCGGGTCTGCAGGTCTACATCTCGCGCCTGCGCCGGGTGCTGGAGCCCGGCCGCCCTCGTGGCGGGCCCAACCGGCTGCTGGTGACGGTCGCGTCCGGCTACGCGCTGCGGGTGGCCTCCGACCAGGTCGACGCGCTCAGGTTCGAGCAGCTCGTCCGCGCGGCGGGCGAGCACCTCGAAGAGGGCGACCCGCAGTCCGCCCGAGGCCGCCTGGAGAAGGCGCTGGGCCTGTGGCGCGGCACTCCCTATTCCGACTTCGCCGACCAGTCGTGGGCGGAGGCCGAGGTCAACCGGCTGGCGGAGCTGCGGCTCGTGACGCGCGAGCGGCACGCCGACACCGGGCTGCGGCTCGGCCTGCACGCCGAGACCGTGCCCGACCTGGAGGCGCTCACCACCGAGCACCCGCTGCGTGAGGAGGGCTGGCGGCTGCTGGCGCTCGGCCTCTACCGCTGCGGCCGCCAGGGCGACGCGCTGGCCGCGCTGCGCCGGGCCAGGAACATCCTGGCCGACGAGCTGGGCATCGACCCGGGTCCCGCGCTGCGCAAGCTGGAGTCCGACATCCTGGCCCAGTCTCCCGAGCTGGACCTGGCCGTCCCCGCGCGCCCCTCGCGGCCCGCCCCGCCGGTCACCGACACCTGGCCGCCCAGGCCGGCCGCGGCCGTCGAGCCGCCGCCGCTGGAGCCCGAGCCGTTCGTCGGCCGCGACGCCGAGCTGGCCAGGCTGACCACGGCGGCCTCACGCACGGGCCGGTTCCAGGTCGCGATCGTGACCGGGGTCGCGGGCGCGGGCAAGACCACGCTGCTGCGCCAGCTGGAGAGCAGGCTCTCCACCGACGGATGGATCGCCGCGTCCGGCGCGTGCCCCGACTCCAGCGCCACCCCGCCTGGCTGGGCCTGGGTGGAGATCCTGCGCACGCTCACCGGCGTGACCGGCGCGGGCGAATACGCGCAGCTGCTCGCGCCGCTGCTCGACGACGCCGCCCCCGACCCCGACGAGGACGAGGCGTCCGGCGGCTTCCGGCTGCACCGCGCGGTCGGCGGCTACCTGGCCGGGGTCGCGCGCCGGGCGCCGGTGTTGCTGACCCTGGAGGACCTCCACTGGGCCGACGACCAGACGCTCGCCCTGCTGCGCGCGCTGCCGAGCCTGCTGGCGACCAGCCGGGTGCTGCTCGTGGTGACCTGCCGGGAGAGCGAGCTCGACGACCGCCAGTCCGACGTGCTGGCCGCCCTGGCCAGGCTGGGCCCGGTCCGCGTGGGCCTGTCGGGGCTCGACCCGAAGGCCGTGGCCGAGCTGGTCAAGGCGACGTGCGTACGCGACATCGACGAGGACGCGGTCGAGTCGATCGTCGAGCGCACGGCCGGCAACCCGTTCTTCGTCCGCGAGACCGTCCGCCTGCTCGACTCCGAGGGCGCGGCCGACCGGGCCAGCGCCACCGAGGTGCTCTCGCAGGTGCCGTCCGGCGTGCGCGACGTGCTGCGGCGGCGCATCTCGCGGCTGCCCTCGGGCGCGCAGCAGATCCTGCTCCAGGCCGCCGTGATCGGCCGTGACGTCGATCTCGACGTGCTGATCGCCGTGTCGGGCGACGAGGACGCGGTGATCGAGGCCGTGGAGGCGGCGCTGCTGGCCGGGCTGGTGACCGAGCCGGGGCCCGGGCTGCTCAGGTTCGACCACGACCTGGTGCGCGACACGATCTACTCTGACGCCTCCAGGCTGCGCCGCACGCGGCTGCACGCGGCCGTGGCGACGGTCATCGAACAGCGCACGCCGTCCGACGTGGCGGCGCTGGCCCACCACTACTTCCTGGCCGACGCGGCCGGGAAGGCGGTCCACTACGCGGGGCTGGCGGCCGAGCAGGCCGAGCGGCGCTTCGCCCACCGCGAGGCGGCCACCCTGTGGGAGCAGGCCATCGCGGCGTTCGACCGCTCGCGCGACGAGCAGAGCGGCGCGCAGACGCCGGAGCGCAGCAAGGAGCGCCTGCGGCTCATGCTGCGCCAGATCAGGGCGCTGGCGCTGTGCGGCGACATGACGGCGGCCCGGCTGCTGCGCCGCCAGGCCATGGACGCCGCGCTGCCGCTGGGCGACCTGGAGATCACCGCGAAGGTGGCGGCGTCGCTGGCCGTGCCGCACAAGGGCATGGCCCGCGACTTCACCCGCACCGCGTGGGAGATCGTCGACGTCACCGAGAAGGCGCTCATCGAGCTGCCCGCGGGCGAGCAGCGGCTGCGGGCCAGCCTGCTGACCACGCTGGCGCTGGAGCTGGAGGGCTCCTCCTCGCCCGAGCGTGGGCGGCAGGCGTCGCTGGAGGCGCTGGAGCTGGCCAGGCAGAGCGGCGACCCGACGCTGATCGCGGCGGCGCTGAGCGGGCGGCTGCGGCAGTCGTACGACATCCCCGCCGTGGACACCCGGGAGAGCATCGGCAGGGAGCTGCTGGAGGTCGCTCAGCGCTCGGGGCAGATGGCCACGCAGGCGCTGGCCCACCTGGTGCTGCTGGAGTGCGCGGCGGCCAGGAGCGAGTTCGCGGTCGCCGACGAGCACGCGGCCGCCGCCGACCGCCTGGCCAAGCAGTACGACCTGTCGGCGCCCGCCGCGGTCGTGGTCTGGTACGCGGGCCAGCGGCTGATGATCGCCGGCGACTACGCGGGCGCCGAGCGGGCCTACCGCGACGCGGCCAGGATGACGGCGCGCGCGGGCATGCTGGAGGGCCGCCAGGCCCTTCCGCTGATCACGCAGTTCTGCCTGCACCTGGTGGACGGCCGGGCGGCCGAGATGGTCGACCTGCTCGCCCAGGCCCACCGGCTGGGCGCCAAGTGGACGCTCGACGCGTACGCGCTGGCCCTGGCCTCCTCCGGGCACCTCCAGGAGGCCAAGGCCGTGGCCGCCACCCGGCCGCCGGTGCGGCCCGACTTCCTCTACGAGCTGGCGATGACCTGGCGGGCGCTGGCCGGCATGCTGCTCGACGACCGGGAGCGGATGGTCGACTGCTACGACAAGCTCAAGCCGTTCGCCGACCGGGTGGCGGGCGCGAGCACCGGCGTGGTGGCGCTGTGGCCGGTGGCGCTGACGCTCGGCGACCTCGCCGTGCGCCTGGGCCAGCCGGACGCCGCCCGCGACCACTACCAGAAGGCCCTGGAGGTGGCCGAGCGGGTCGGCGTGCCGCGCTGGGTGGAGGCGGCGCGGAGCTCGGTCAGCAGCTCACCTGGAAACGGTCGCTCGTGACGGTCTTGACGCCCTTGGCCGACAGCTCGATGCGATACCAGCCGGGGTCGCCGGAGATCTCGGGCCGCCACTCGACGGTCTCCGCGGCGCCCAGGAAGCCGTCGTAGTCGGCCAGATACGTGCGCCAGGTCTTGGCCGAGGGGCTCCAGCGGACGAGCTTCCAGCCGTAGTGCACGCTCTGGCCGGGCGCGGGGCTGACGAGCACGCTGCGGGCCACGAGCGGCCCCGAGCAGGCGCCGGCCGGCCCGGCGAGGGTGACCTTGCCGGGCTGGGCGACCGGGTCCAGCTCCGCGGTGACGGGCACCTCGCGGGCCGACAGGGTGATGGTTTTCACAGCCGCCGGCGCGCTGCTGGCGCTGCTGTAGGCGGAGAGGCCGACGTACGCGCTGGTGAACGCCAGGGCGGCCACGAAGAGCTTGACCGCGTTCGCCGTGCCGCTGGCCAGGACGGCCGCGCTCCTCGACGCCATCTTCACCACCCCTTTTGCCTCACCCATAGAGTGAGCTCAGGTGGTTGAGTCCTGGTTGTCGGCTGGTTGCGGTGGCTTGCAAGCCGGTATGGCAAAAGCTTGCAACTTGAACTAAGGTAAGCCTGACCTAAGGCTTGGGAGGGGTGGGGCAGCATGAACGGCATCGCCGATCCCACGCGGCCTTATTGGCTCGGCCTGCCTTACTGGCTGGTGGGCGCCATCCTGATCCTCGCCCTGTTCGGCGCGTTCCAGGTCTACTACTGGGTCGGGCGCAACCTGGGCGAGAAGCTCTACGAGTCGCGCTTCGCCGCCCGGGTGGGGCGCGAGCGCATCGCGAAGATCGAGCATGTCGTCGAGAAGTGGGGCGCGCTGGCCGTCTACGGCTGCTTCTGGGTGCCCATGCTCCGGCACACGCTGCCGTGGGTGGCGGGGGCGCTGCGGGTGTCCTACCCCTGGTACGTGGTCGCGAGCGCGCTGGGCTGCCTGACCTGGGCGCCGATCTGGTGGTTCGGCATCTCGGCGCTCGTGTGGGGCTGGCTGGAGCTGGCCGCGCGGTCCCCCGTCACCGCGGGGGTCGTGGCCGTGCTCGCCGTCGCGGCGGTGTCCTGGCTGACGGTGCGGCGCAGGAGGCGGCGGCGCGCCGCGGCGTCAGAGCAGGCCCTGGTCTCCTAGCGCCTGCCCGGTCCGGTCGTCGATGGCGGCCTCGGGAGCGTTCCTGCGCACCGTCTCGATGCCGTTCACGCAGGCGACCTTGCTCGGGTAGCCCTCGCCGACCGCGAGCGTCTGCCCGTTGCCCGCCACGAGCGCGAAACGGTACCCGCCCTGCCCGTCCTCGCTGATGATGAACCTGCCCGCCACGGCTGCTCCTCTCGAATCTGGCATTGATTTACCCCCATCTGATCGAGCTTTATGGCGTAGTTCGGCAAACGAACCCTTGATCTCCTGCCAACATGATTGCCATGCGTATTGGGGGTTTCATTGGGTCCGCCGTACTCGCGCTGGTTGTGGGGGTCGCCTCCCCGGCCGCGGCGGCGGACGCGCCGGAGGTCGCGGCGAAGTCGGCGTACGTGGTCGACTCGGCGGGAACGATCCACTTCGGCAAGCGCGAGACTCGCCGGGTGCCCGTGGCCAGCCTGGTCAAGGTCATGACGGCGTACGTCGTGCTGCGCGAGGCCAGGCTGAGCGACACGATCACGATCACGGCGACCGACGTCAAGCACGCGACCAGCAACGGCGCGACCACGGCGGGGCTGAAGAAGGGCGAGCGGCTCACGGTCAGGGACCTGCTGTACGGTCTCATGCTGCCGTCGGGGGCCGACGCGGCCAACGCTTTGGCGCGGCGCTACGGCCCGGGCAAGACGGCGTTCGTCGCCAAGATGAACCGCACCGCCCGCGCCCTCGGGCTCTCCGACACCCGCTACACCAACCCCGACGGCCTGCCCACCCCCGCGAACGGCGGCTACTCGACGGCCGTCGACCAGGTCAAGCTGGCCGAGCGGGCGCTGGACAACGGCGCCTTCGCGGCCGTGGCGGGCACGAAGGCGCACAAGGTGACCAAGTCCTCGCTGCACCGGGCACACACCTGGCGCAACTCCAACAAGCTGCTCTCGCGGGCCGACGGCGTGCTCGGGGTGAAGACCGGCTACACGCGTGCCGCCGGCTACTGCCTGCTGTTCGCCGGTGAGCGGGGCGGCAAGCGCGTGGTCGGCGTGCTGCTCGGGGACCAGAACGAGCGCCGCTTCGACACGGCCGAGCGGCTACTCGACTACGCGGGCGAGCAGATCGCCGGCGGCTAGGAGCTCGCGGGTGTACGGGTGGGCGGGGGCCGCCCACACCTGACCGGCCGGACCGGTCTCGACGATCCGGCCGTGGCGCAGCACCGCCACGCGATGCGCCACGTGCCGGATCAGGGCCAGGTCATGGCCGATGAACAGCTGGCCCAGCCCCAGCTCGTCGCGCAGGCCGGTGAGCAGGTTGACGATCCCGGCCCGTACCGACGGGTCCAGGGCGGACACGGGCTCGTCCAGCACCAGCAACCTGGGGTCGCAGGCGAGGGCACGGGCGATGCCGACGCGCTGGCACTGCCCGCCGGACAGCTCATACGGCCTGCGCCGGGCGAGCGAGGGGTCCAGGCGGACCAGGTCGAGGAGCTCGCGTACCCGGGCGGGGCCGGTCAGCGGGTCCCATCGGCCCTGGACGCGCAGCGGCTCCGCGATCGCGTCGTACGCCCGCAGACGCGGGCTGAGCGAGCCGTACGGGTCCTGGAAGACCGGCTGCAGGGCGGGCCGCAGCGGGCGGAGGGCGCGCTCGTCGAGCGTGGTGAGCTCGCGGCCCTCGAAGCGCACCGAGCCCGCCTCGGGCCTGCGCAGCATGAGGACGGCGGCGGCGACGCTCGACTTGCCCGCCCCCGACCCGCCGACCAGGGCGAGCGTCTCGCCGTCGGCCAGGGTGAACGAGACGCGGTCCACCGCCGTCACGGGCGGGGTACGGCGGCCGCGCGCCGGGTGGCGCACGGTGAGATCGCGCACCTCCAGCAGGGGTGTCGTCATGCGGGCTCCCGGTAGAGGTCGGTGGCCGGGCCGGGCAGCTGGCCGAACCGGTGGCAGGCGACCAGCCTGTTCTCCCCGGCCTCCCGCGGCTGCGGCTCCTGATCGCGGCAGGCGTCGGCGGCGGCCGGGCAGCGGGGGGCGAACGCGCACCCGGGCGGCAGCGCTCCGGGCGCGGGCGGCGCACCGGCGATCGCGGGCAGCGGCCGTCCCGTCACCTCGCGGGGCGGGAGGGAGGCGACGAGGCCGCCGGTGTAGGGGGCGCGCGGCCGGCGCAGCACCGCGCGGGCGGGGCCCGACTCGACGAGCCGTCCCGCGTACATGACCAGCACGCGGTCCGCGTACGCGGCCGCCACCCCCAGGTCGTGCGTGACCAGCAGCACGGCCGGCCGCTCCCCCTCGCCCGGCCCCGCCAGCAGGTCGAGGATCCGGGTCTGGAGGACGGGGTCCAGCGCGGTGGCCGGTTCGTCGGCGACGATGAGGGCTGGGTCGTTGACGGTGGCCATGGCGATCACCGCCCGCTGGCGCATCCCGCCGGAGAACTCGTGCGGGTAGGCGCGGGCCCGCCGTGCGGCGTCGGGGATGCCGACCCGGTCCAGCGCGGCCACCGCGCGCTCCCATGCCCGCTTGCGGCCCAGCCGCCGCACGGCCAGGGCGAGCTGGTCCCCGACGGGGTGCACGGGGCTGAGCACCGACAGGGCGTCCTGCGGGACGAAGGCGATGCGCCGCCCGCGTACCTGCCGGTAGACCCGCTCGGGCGCGCCGGACAGCTCCCGCCCGTCCAGGCGCACGCTGCCGGACATGCGCGCGCCGGGCGGCAGCAACCCGAGCACGGCCCGCGCGGTCAGCGACTTTCCCGCGCCGGACTCGCCGACGACGGCGAGCGTCTCGCCGTGAGCCACGTCGAAGGAGAGCCCCCGTACGATCTCCGTGCCCGCCACGCCGACCCGCAGCTCCCGTACGCGCAGCAGCGTCATGCGGCACCCCCGGTCCGCCGACCCGCCGTGGAGAGCGAGACCGCCAGCGCGGCCAGCAGCAGGAGCATCCCCGCCGGCACCAGGGCCGCCCATGGGGCGCGCTCGACGTACGGCAGCGACTCGGCCAGCGTCAGGCCCCACTCCGGGGCGGGCGGCTGGGCGCCCAGGCCGAGGAAGCCCAGGGACGCCATGGCCAGCGCGATCCCCGGCAGCCGCAGCACCGCGTGCCTGGCGACCGGGCCCGCGACGGCGGGCAGGACGTGGTGGGTCAGGATCCAGACGGGCGAGGAGCCGATGGCGCGCTGGGCGGTCAGGTGGGCCGCGGCGCGTACCTCGGAGACGAGGGCGGCGGCGTGGGCCGCGAGCGCGGGCCACGACACGAGCGCGACCGCCACGGACGCGCCCGGCATGCCGGGCCCGAGCACCGCCGCGACCAGGATCCCGGCGATCACCGGCGGGACGGCGTTGGCCACCTCGGCCGCTCCTGCGGCCAGGCCGGGGAGGAGGCCGACGGTCAGGGCGATGACGTACGAGGCCGCGCACACCAGCGCGGAGACCCCCAGCGTGGCCGCGGCGCCGTGGCCCACCCTGGCCAGGACGTCCCGGCCCAGCGCGTCGGCGCCCAGGGGGTGATCCCAGCTCGGCCCCGCCAGCCTGGCGGCCACGTCGACGGCCAGGGGGTCGAGCGACAACCCCCAGCCGACGGCGACGGCCAGCACGGCGCCGCAGACGACGGGAACGGGGCCGACCACCCGGCTCACGACGGGTGTGGGTAGTGACAGGGCGGCGTCGCGCAGGCTGGGACCGAGCATCCAATGCCGGGCCGCGCTCGCCAGGATCCCGGCGAGCACCCCGAGGAGGACCAGGGCGAGCACCGCGGCCTGGAGCAGCGGGAGGTCCTGCGACTCGGCGGCCCCCAGCGCGGTCCGGCCGATACCCGGCACCGCGAACACCGTCTCGACGGCCACCGCCCCTCCCGCCAGCCCCACGGCGACCAGCCCCAGTTGCGGCACCAGCGCGGGCAGCGCACGGCGCAGCACCGCCCGCGCGATGACGCCGGGACCGCAACCCGCCGAACGCCACAGCCCGGCCCACGGCTCGGCGAAGGCCGCGGGCAGCGTGTCGTCCACCAGCCGCCCCAGCACCCCGCCCGCGGGGATCCCCAGGGCCAGCGCAGGCAGCACCAGGTGCCGCGGCTCCTGCCAGCCGTAGGGCGGCAACCAGCCCAGCCACACCGACAGCGTCACCAGCAGCACCGTCGCGATGAGGAACTCAGGCAACGCCCCGAGCACCGCCGCCATCGCCCCCGTCCCACCACCACCGCCCCGCAGGATGCCCCGCGCGCCGCCACCCGAGGAGCCCCGCCCATCGCGCCGCAGAGTGCCACGCACACCGCCCCGCTGGCTGCCACGCGCGCCGCGTATCAGGGTGGGCGTGCACAGGGCGCAGGCCAGTGCCAGCGTCACCGCGAGCGCGGCGGCCATCAGCGTCAGCGACACGCCGAGGCCGGACAGCACCGCAGGGAGCACCGCGCTCCCGTTCGCCCACGAACGGCCGAAGTCGCCGCGCACGACGCCGCCCAGCCACTCGCCGAGCAGCGGCAGCGGCCCGCCGTCCAGGCCCAGGTCGCGCCGGATGGCCTCCAGCGCCTCGGGCGTCGGCTCCTGCTCGGCCGAACGTGCCCGCAGCAGCGACAGCGCGGCGTCACGCCCGGACAGCCAGGGCAGCAGCCCGATCACGACGACGATCGCGACCAGTGCGACGATCCGCGAGAACAGCACCCCACCACGCGTCACGGCGACGTGCGAGAGCATCCCGGCACGGGAGAAGGGCCTGTGGAGGGGCGTCGCGTCGGCTTGTGAGGGCGGTGCGTCGGCGGGCGTCGGGGGTCCGGTCATTTGAGGCGGGTTTCCGTCGTGATCAGGACGCGCTCGCGCGGGTCCTTCGCCGAGTCCAGCACCGTACCGGCATCGCCCTGGATCACGCGCTCATGCAGCATCGGGATGGCCGCGTCGGTACGCAGGATCGCCGCCTCGGCCTCAAGGGTGGCCGCGCGCCTGGCGGGACCGGCGTCCGCCGTCGCGGCCCTGCGCACCGCCCGGTCGACGTCCTTGTCACACAGGCGGGCGAGGTTGAAGGAGCCGTCGCAGGTGAAGTCGGCCTGCATGTACGCCACCGGATCCCCCGAGTCGAGCACGGTCGCCCGGGACAGGACGAACGCGTCGAACTTCCCGGCCAGCGCGTCCTCCTCGATGTGCGCGTACTCCCGTACCACCAGCTCGACCGCGAACCCGGCGGCCCGGAGCTGCTGCTGCAGCACGGAGGCGACCTCGGGCAGCTCGGCCCGGTCGGAGTAGGTCGCCAGGGTGATCGCCACGCCCTTCGCGCTCGCGGGAGCCGTACGCTCCGTCAGGCTCTGACGGCCCTCGGCGGCCCACGGCAGGGCGGGCCCCAGCAGGCCGGACGCCACGTCGGCGCGCCCTTCGTACACCCCCTGCACGAGCTGCCGCGCGTCGATGGAGGCGCGCGCGGCGGCGCGCAGGCCGGGGGTCCTGAAGGGTCCCTTGGCGGTGTTCAGGTACAGGGTGTTGGTGCGCGGCATCGGCACCTCGCTGATCGTCTCCTTGTCCAGCAGCGCGGCCTGCGAGACCGGCACCGCCTCCGCGATGTGCGCCTCGCCGCTGCGGATGGCGGCGGCGCGGGCGGCTCCGTCCGGGACGAAGGAGACGTCGATGCCCGGCGCCTTGGCCTTCGTGCCCCAGTAGCCGTCGTATCGGTCGAGGGTGGCGGTGGTGGTGCCGTTCACCTTGACCAGCTTGAACGGGCCGCTCCCGGTGCCGACCGGATCGACCTTGCCGTCGGGGCCGTACGCGCGCTCGGCCAGGATCGCCAGCTGCGGCGAGGAGAGGCGGTGCGGGACGAGCGGGTCGGGTTCGCGGGTGGTCACGACGACCTTGCCGCCCTCGGCCTTGGCGGTCAGCTCGACGCCGTCGAGGATGCGCGGCTTGGGCGTGGCCCGGGTGGCGCGGGTCAGCGCGCCGGCGGCGACCTGGGCGGTCAGCCGGCTGCCGTCGTGGAAGGTCACGCCGTCGCGGACGGTGAACTCCCAGGTCCGTTCGGAGGGATGAGTCCAGGCGGTGGCGAGCGCGGGCCGGGCATCGCCGCTCGCGTCCAGGTTGACCAGGGTCTCGGCGGTGGACCAGCGGGAGAGCTTGAAGGCGTCGTCGCTGAAGGGCGACAGGCCGGAGCGCGGCGGCTGGAGCATCGCCACCTTGATCCGGCCCGTGCCCTGCCCGCCCGCCGGGGCGGAGCACGCGGACAGCGAGACGACTGTCATGAGGGCAAGCCAGAAGCTGCGATGGTGCACTGATTGTCCCAAATTCAGGGGGAATGAGCGGGACGAGACACTAGCACATGATAACCGTTTCCATATTCACAGCCGGTAGGCGCGCCCCTCGACGCCCCACTCCCCGAACGGCGGCAGTTCGCCCCGATCGACCGCCCGGATCGAGGGGCGGCCGATGTGGGCGAAGACCAGCCGCCCCACCCGGCGGTCGCGCGCCTCCCGCGCGACCTGGAGAGCGCTCGCGTGCCCACCCACGCCCCCGGCGAACCGGATCGGCCGGTCCCACCCGGCGGCGTCGGCGAACATCAGGTCCGCCCCGGCCGCCCAGTCCGGAAAGTCCCAGAATTCCGGCGCCCAGACCGCCCGAGCCGTCGCCGTCCTGATCAGGTAGCCGTAGGTGGGGTGAGAGGTGTGGCCGACCGGCAGCGGCACGATCTCCACGCCCGCCCCCTCGTACGCCGCCACCTCAGGGGTCAGCCCGAGCGCCCGCGCCGTGCGGCGAATCCGGGGCATCAACTCGGCCCGCTCATCGCAGACCAGCCAGCCGTCGAGCCGCTCACCGGCCGCGGCGTCGCCTCCCCCGTCGAGCAGGACCCGGTGACCGCGCCAGCCGACCACCAGCCCGGCGGGGCTGTAGCGCGGCGAGTTCATCGCACCGACCCCGACCAGGCGCAGCCACACGGCCGTCACCCGCCGCCCCCGATCCCGCACCCCGCCGCCGCCCCACAGGCGGTGATCAGCGGTCCCGGCGCCCCAGCCTCCGCGACCACACCACGGACGCGACACCCGGCGGCACCCAGAGGGCCCCCGGAAGCCCTCCCAAGGCCGGCGGATCTCGGCGGTCTCACCCGAAGATGATCCGGCCGCTGCCGGGGAGCGTGCTCATCCCCCGTGCGGCGCAGCCGAGGATGGCCGTGGTCGGCGAGAGGCCGCCGCGGACGCGCTCCCCCTTGAGCGCCCCGGCGGTGATGGTGCCGGTGAGCAGGGCGTCGGCCGGGTGCTGGGTGGCGAGCCGGTCGGCCTTGATGCGCAACCGCGAGGTGCTGACAGGACGGCCGTCGCTGCCGAACCAGGTGATGACGGCGCCCCCGCGCACCTGGCGGGCGCTGGTGCACGACGCCTCCGCGCTGGCCTTGACGGCGACCCAGCCGGAGCGCAGGGCCGCGGCCGAGCCGTCGGGCGAGGCGCAGCCGGTGAGCTGAAGATTCCCCCGGGCGGCGACTCGCCGCGGCGTGAGGCCGACCTGCGGCGTGAAAGCCAGCCGGCGCTCGGACGGCGTGGCGACGGCGCAGGTCAGGGCCGGGTCCGGGAGACCCTCCGGGGCCGCGGTCGCGATCGCGATGATCCAGTCCAGGTACATGAGCCTTCCCCGTTGGCCGCTGTACGTAATCGAACCATCACATTGTGCTGCATCATGCGGTACGGCAGGCCGGGTCCAGCCGATCCGCGGTCCACCTGAGCGAGTGCGCCACCCGTATGCGCACCTTGGTCCGCGCACGGTGCGGCTGCCGGGGCGCGCCCGGCAGGGCTTCGCCCAGAGACTCCCGATATCCCATCGCGGTCCGGTGAGCGAGGACTTGCATGGCGTCCATAGATCCTCCTTAATCAATTAAGACCTTAATTGATTAAGAACGGCCGGGCAAGGCACTTCGGTACGGTTGGACGATGGCCAGGGTGACACTGCAGACGATCGCCGACCGGCTGGGCGTGTCCCGGGCCACCGTGTCCTACGCGTTCTCCCGGCCCGACCAGCTCAGCGACGGGCTGCGGCAGCGGATCATGGAGGTGGCCGCCGAGCTCGGCTACGCGGGGCCCAATCCCACGGCGCGGTCGCTCCGGCTGGGGCGGGCGGGGGCGCTCGGGCTGCTGTTCGGCGAGACGCTGGCGTACGCGTTCGCCGACCCGTACGCGATCGGGTTCTTCCAAGGGATGGCGACGGCGGCCGAGGACGCGGGGGTGGGGCTGCTCATCCTGCCGCTGCCGCACGGCGACCGGCGGAGCGAGACGGTCAGGGACGCGGTGGTCGACGCGTTCTGCGTGATGTCGCTGCCCGACGGGCATCCGGCGCTGGCGGAGGTGCTGGCCAGGAAGCTGCCCGTGGTGGTGGTCGACGAGCCGTACGTGCCGGGCCATCCGTTCGTGGGGACCGACGAGCCCGCGGCCGCCGCGGCGGCGGCCGGGCACGTGATCGGGCTCGGGCATCGGCGGCTCGGGGTGGCCATGGTCGGGCTGCACGACGACGGCTACACCGGCTGGGCCTCCCCGGAGCGCCAGGAGGGCGCGGTGTTCGAGGCCATGCGGCGGCGGTGCGGCGGCTACCGGCAGGCCTGCGAGGACGCCGGGATCGACTGGTCAGGGGTGCCGTTCTACGAAGTGGCGCGAAACTCCCGCGAGGCCGGCAAGCGGGCGGGGCACGCGCTGCTGGGGCGGGACCCGCGCCCCACGGCGATCCTCACCAACACGGACGTGCTGGCGCTGGGAGTCCTCGACGCCGCCGCCGAGCTGGGGCTGGAGGTGCCCGGGGAGCTGTCGGTGGTGGGCTTCTCCGACAGCGCGGCCGAGGAGGCGGGGCTCACTACGATCCGGCAGGCCAAGCAGGAGATGGGCGAGGCGGCGGGGCGGCTGCTGCTGTCGGGGGCCGCGGCGGAGCCGGAGCGGCTGGTGTTCCCGCACGAGCTGATCGTCCGCGCCTCGACCGCTCCCCCGGCTCACGCTTGACGAGGCAGGTCACGCCAGGAGGAGCAGCACGGCCGCCGCGACGCTGACCAGAGCGGTGCCGCCGTGCATGCCGTACGCGAGGCCGGGGTGGCCGCCGCGCCGGGCCACGATGAGGCAGTCACCGACGGGGATGATGCTCATGGCCAGGATGACCCACCCCAGCGTGTGCGCGTCCGCCACGGCGATGAGGACGAAGACGGCCAAGGCGGTGCCGAGGTCACGTACGGCCTTCACGGAGAAGTACGCCCCCGCGTCCATGCCCGAGGTCGAGCCCGGCACGCCGAACGCCTTGGCGGCGGCCTCAGGGACGAGGAGGAAGCGCAGGCCGACCACGACGAGGCCGATGCCGACCAGGGCCGCGATCACATAAGCGACGGTAACCATCTTGTGCACTCCAGACGAGAGTCATCGGTAGAAGTGCTAGCAACGCTAGACTAGCGATGACTCAATGTCTAGCGGCGCTAGAAGTCGAGAAGCGGGAAACCGGTTACCGACAGGGGACGACGTAGGTAAGGTTGCCCTCACACCTCTCCAGCAAGGACAGCTCCATGGCGGAATTCATCGAGGTCCGAGCGACGATCGAGGGCCACGAGAGTGCGGCCGCCCTGGCGCACGGCATCCTCAGCACGGGCCTGGCGGCCTCGATCGACATCGCCGAAGTGCCGTCCGCGCACCAAGGGACGACCGTCTGGGAGCTGACGCTCATCACGACGGACCAGCAGGTCCACACGCTCGAACGGCACATCAGGGACAGCGCCGGCGGCTGCTCCGTCGCCCGCCGGCCGGTCACGAACGACGCCGACGGCTACCCCGACTGGCTCTGAGCCCCGCTACGCGCCTCGCCTGAGTGCGGCCTCGACCCACTCGGCGGCCCGCACCGCGCCGGCCCGGATGGCCTGGTCGCCCACCTTGGCGTCCACGGCGGTGTACTTGACCTCGATGACGAGGTTGTCCTGCAGGAACGTCAGCTTCGTGTAGTGCACGCCACCCGTGCGGGGGCCCACGTCGGAGGCGAAGGCCTCCTCGCCGACGCCCGGCACCTCCCGCGGCCCCCCGGTCGAGTCCCTGAACACCCGATCGACTCCGATGTCATCCCGCCGCCATTCGATCCCCAAGGAGGCGTCCGGGGCAGCCTCCTGCCATTGGAGGAACTTTTGGTGCGCCGCCTGTGCGCTGGGGTGCCATGTCTCGAGGGGGCCCAGGTTGGGCCCCAGTGGTGTCACGTCGAGGGCCCTGCCTTGTGACGTCCAGCTGCAGCCGCCGGTCTTCTCGTCGGGCCGTTCGCGCGGCCGCGGGATGAGCTGCCGCACCTGACTCGTCTTGAGGAGGGCGCAGTAGTCGATGGCCCAGGAAAATCGGCCCATCGGCTGTGTCGGCCTCGCGGTGAACTCGGAGTCCGAGAAGTCCGGCATTTCCGGACTTCTCGGGGAGAGGGCGATGATCGGCAGCAGCACGAAGGGGCTCACGAAGAGAGCCACCATGATCCGATCGCGTAACCTGCGCCGCTCCGGCTCCACCGCCTTCCGGGACGGCGCGGCGGCCTCCCGGCGCCGCCTGGGAGACAGCCGCGTCTCTCGCTGGTGCACCGAAAGCCCGGCACCTCTGGTCTCCGTGGCCGTCAGGCTCGGGCCGGCGACGAGCGTCCGCCGGTCCGAACCGCCCGAAGCGGGCTGCCCCGCGGGCTCCACCACCGTGGGCCCGCCGTCGGACGGGCCGGACGGGGCGGCGTCCGTCGGCTCCTCCCGCTGCGGGGCGGCGCCGTCACGGTCCTCCCGCTGCGGGGCGGACTCGGCGACGAGGGTGCGGACGGCCTCGGCGACGGGTTCGGGCAGCCATCGGGCCTCGGTGTACAGCTCGGCGAGCGCGCCCCCGCCCGTGGCGCCGTCCGACAGCTCGTCCAGCAGCGCCGTCGCGCTCGGCCGCTCCTCGGGCCGCTTCTCGAGGCACCGGCGCACGATGGAGCGCAGCCGGGGCGGCAGCCCTTCCAGGTCCGGCTCCTCGTGCACGGTCCGATACCACAGTCCCTGCCACGATCCGCCCCCGAACGGCCCGGTCCCCGTGGCGGCGTACGCGAGCACCGCCCCCAGGCAGAACACGTCACTGGCCGGCCCCGCCGAGTCCCCCGTCAGCTGCTCGGGAGAGATGAACCCCGGCGTCCCCACGGACACGCCCGTCCGCGTCAGCCTGCTGCCTTCCACCGCCACGGAGATGCCGAAGTCGATGACCCGTGGACCGTCCACGGCCAGCAGCACGTTGGAGGGCTTCAGGTCCCGGTGCACCACCCCGGCCGCGTGGATCGACTCCAGCGCCTCGGCCAGCCCGGCCCCCAGCGCGAGAACGGCCTCCTCCCGCCAGGTCCCGTGCTCGGCGACGGCCTCGTCCAGGGACAGGCCGGGCACGTACGCCGTCGCCAGCCACGGCGGCGTACCCTCCGGATCCGCGTCCACCACCCCGGCGGTGAAGAACCCGCTCACCGTGCGGGCCAGGGAGATCTCGCGGGCGAACCGCTGCCCGAAGTCCCGGTCGGCGGCGAGCTCCGGGTGCACGACCTTCACCGCCACCGCGCGCCCGCTCCGCGACCGCCCCAGGAAGACCCGCCCCATCCCACCGGCGCCCAGCCGCGCCTCGATCTGGTACGGCCCCACCCTTCGCGGGTCCTCCGGCCGCAGCGACTCGAACGCGGGCACGCGCGCCTCCCGGGGGTCAGGCGGGTCAGATCATCACATTATCCCGGTTGCCGGCGGACAAACGATCAACCTCACCCGGCGACGGTCAGGCGGAGCAGGGGCGTCACCGAGGGAGCCGAGGGAAGATCCCCCACCGCCGCCAGGAGGGCGTCCACCTGGTCCGGCGGCAGCGCCCGGCCAGCGTTCGCGCGGAACTTGACCCCCAGCTCGTCCGCCGTCAGCGGGTGCTCCGGCCCGCCCCGCGAGGAGTCCACGCGGTGTTCCAGCGTCGAGCCGTCGCGCAGCCGTACCCGCATCACCGCTGCGAACGCACGCGGGAAGATCTCCGACGCCCGCTCGTCGGCCACGCAGCGCACCCGTCGCGCCAGCTCCAGCCGCTCCGGGGACAGGGCGGCGAAGTCGTCCAGCGAGAGCCCGAGCCCGCCGCCGCCGTGCAGCGCCGCCGCCACCGTGTAGGGGCCGGAGAACTTCGCGTGGTACGGCGACCTGGGGGCGGTCTTCTCCTCCCGGGGCTCCGCGATCGTACGCAGCACCGGGGCGGGCACCCCCAGCTCGATGTCCTCGACGTCGTCCGGGGACAGGCCGCCGGCCCGCAGCGCCAGGGCGCAGTCGATGGCGGGATGGGTGAAATGGTTCGTCGGGTAGGGCTTGTAGACCGTGCGCAGGAGTTCCCACCGGTCGCCCAGGTCCGACAGCAGCGCCGCCTCGTCGTAGCGGCCGTCGAGCCACGCCTGGAAGAAGCCGAACCGGCCCTCCAGCACGGTCGGCGGCCCGGTCACGCCCTCCAGGGCGAGCACCGCGGCAGAGACGCCCGCGTGCGCGGCCCAGCCGCAGTGGACGCGCTTGATCGTCCCGCCGGTGCGGTTGGCCTCGATCACGCCCGCGCCCATGCTGGCCGCCACGCCGACCGCGTGCGCGATGCCGTCCGCCGTCAGGTCGAACAGGAGCCCAGCCGCGACCGCGGCGCCCAGCGTGCCGCAGATGGACGTCGCGTGCTGGCCCTTCTCGAAGAAGAGCGAGTTGCGCGCCTCGGGCAGGTAGGAGGCCATGCCGAGGCGGTTGCACACCTCGACGCCCGCCGCGATCGCCGCGGCCAGCTCGGCGCCGCTCGCCCCCGTCGCCTCGGCGGCGGCCAGCGCGGCGGGCACCACGGCGGCGCTCGGGTGCAGCACCGACGGCAGGTGCGTGTCGTCGTAGTCGAGAGCGTGCGCCAGGGTGCCGTTGGCCAGCGCCGCGGCCGGCGCGGGGAGCCGGTCGCCGCTGCCGATCGCGCTCGACTCCTCGACGCCGCCCCACCGGCGTACGGCGCGCAGCACGGCCGGCCCCGCGTCGCCGTCCGGCTCGGCGTAGGCGGCCAGGCAGTTGCCCAGCACGTCGAGCAGCCGTCCGGTCACATCGTCGCGCACCCGGTCGGGAACGCCCTTGTCGCGGCAGGCGGCGGCGAACTCGGCCAGCCGCTGGACATGGGTTGTCATGGTCTCTCTCAGCTCAGTCGATCACGGCGAGCGGACGGACGGGCGCGCCGGTGGCGCCCACGACCGGCAGCGGGTTCAGCACGAGCAGGAACTCGCGTGCCCCCGAGTCCAGCAGCTCGGACAGCCGCATGGTCTCCACGATGTTGATGCCGGACTCCACCAGCATGATCCGGTGCACCGGCAGCGTGGCATGCCCGCGACCGGGCGCGATGTGCTCGAAGGCGATGGTCTCGCCGCCCACCACGCGCGGGCGGCGCTCGGCCAGCCAGCGCCCCGCCTCGGCGCCCGGCCCAGGGACGCCGGCCCGCTGCCCGATGAACTCCTCCGCGGACGACCAGAGCCGCGACCAGCCGGTGCCGATGAGCACGGCGTCGCCGGGGCGGATCTCCAGGTCGCCGGCGGCCCGCGACAGGTCGTCGGGGGTGATCTCGTAACCGGCCGGCAGCGTCTCCACGCCGTGCACGGCCGCCACGTCGAGCAGCACGCACCGGCCCACGTACGGCTCGAAGGTGTCGATGCCCAGCGCGCCGAACCCCTCGTGCGACATCAGCTCGGACGCGGGCCGGCCGCCGTACAGGAGCCCCTCCTGCGAGACGTGCGCGAGCGCGTCCACGTGCGTGCCGACGTGGCCGCCCGTGACGATGATCTCGTTGGCGGCCGAACCGCCGTCGGCTCTGACCATGTCGCCGTGCCTGCGCTCCAGCGCCATCCGGAACGGGGGGTGGTTGGGTGACTGCGGCATGCCTTTGCGCATCGGCTGCGCGAGATCCAGGACACGCGCCCCTTCCAGTGCCTTCCACAAGGACATCTCGGACGGCTCTCCTTTGTTCCGATCATGAAAACGGCGTCTCGACAGTACACAAGACGGACAAAACCGCCCCGATCAGCCCACCCGATCCGCGGACCGCATCAGCCCATGGCAGGCGATGGCCGCGGCGGCCACCACGTTGAGCGAGTCGACGCCCGCGGCCATCGCCGCCGCGCTCATCGGGATGCACACCGCCTGATCGGCCTCGTGCAGCCAGTGGGACGAGAGCCCGTCGCCCTCGGAGCCGAGCAGCAGCGCGACCCGGTCGGCGAGCTCGACGACGTCCAGGGGCGTGGCCGTCTGGTCCGGAGTCAGGGCCAGGGTCTGGAAACCCGCCTCCCGCAGCCGTGCCAGCCCGCCGAACCAGTCGTCCATCCGCGCGTACGGGATCGAGAACACCGCGCCCATCGACACCTTCACGGCCCGCCGGTAGAGCGGGTCCGCGCACCGGGGCGACAGCAGGACCCCGTCCACCCCCAGGGCGGCGGCGCTGCGGAAGATGGCGCCGATGTTGGAGTGGTCGACCAGGTCCTCCAGCACGAGCAGCCGCCCGGCGCCGCCCTTCAGCAGGGTGTCGACGGCGGGGAGCGGGAGGCGTTCCATCGAGGCGAGGGCACCGCGGTGCACCTGGAAGCCCGCTATGCCCGACATGATCTCGTCGCTCACCACGTAGACGGTCGCGTCGCCCAGGACGTCCTCAAGGGAGGCCAGCCAGCGGGGCATCGTCAGGACCGAGCGGATCGGGTAGCCGGCGCCGATGGCCCGCCTGATCACCTTCTCCCCCTCGGCCAGGAACAGGCCGCGCGACGCCTCCAGGCTCTTGCGCAGCTCCATGTCCCGAAGCCGGGTGTAGTCGGTCAGGCGGGGGTCGTCGGCGTCGGTTACGTACTCAAGCACCTTCCGATACTGCCATGCGCCGCCTGACCTGCCAGACCGCCGCGTAGCAGGCGAGCACCAGGCACAGGCCGATCACCGTGCCGGCGCCCGTCTTGGTGATCACACTGGGCAGGCCGAGCCACGGGACAGGCTCGTCCACGAGAGGCCAGAGGAACGCTCCAGCGACCGTGCCGACCGAGCACAGCGCCATGACGGCCACGCGCACGCGCGGGGTGATCCGCAGGCGTTCCGGTACGGGGGCCGCAGGCATCCTGGACAGGCCGCGCCAGGCCCACCACACCACGACGGCCAGGCCGATCACGGACGAGACGTACTGCAGCAGCCGGAAGAGCCTGATCACGCCCATGATCGAGATCGCCAGCCAGCCGCCCCACTCCGCCGGGCCGGTGGAGTGGGTGAAGGAGTCCCACAGGACGTGGGAGCCCGCGCCGATCACGCCCCCGACGGCCATGGGGAGCAGGCGGAGCCGGGCGGGCGCCAGGAGCGCGGCGCGACCGGCCAGCGAGGGCGGGAGCAGCGAGATCAGCGGGTCCCGCAGGACGGCGTGGAAGAACGGCAGCAGCACCAGCACGGCGGCCAGGTCGATGGTGACGACGCCGAGCCAGGAGTGCCAGTTGCCGTAGTCGGGCAGGAACGGCAGGAAGATCGGCAGGTCGGGCACCATCGCCCCCAACGCCAGCGCCCACGGGTCGGCGAACCTGCGCACGCGCTCCGACGACATCAGCGGCACCACCGCGGCCATGTGACTGGGCGTGAACGGCAACCGGCCCTCCCTCGGCGATCCGGGCAACCTTCGCGACCTGGCGATCACCGCTCATTATGCGGGCAAGCTTGACCATTCTTTGCTCGAACGAAACTACGCTACGGTCTGTAATGGGTAAGTTACGTATCGCTGTCGACGGCCGGATAGCCGGGAGTGCGGGGGGTCACGGTGCCTGACCAGCGGATTCATGAGCGTCCGGCCGCGTCAGCCGATTGGCTGCGAGCAGCCCGCGCCGCCCGGTCGCTCTCCGTGGCCACGCTGGCCTGGCTGAGCGTGGAAAGCACGCTCGGCCTGGCCGCCGGCCTGTCCGCCCACTCGCTGGCGTTGATCGGCTGGGGGCTGTCGGCGTTCGTGGAGGCGGCGGCCAGCCTGATCGTGGTGTGGCGGTTCACCGGCGCCCGCACGCTCTCGCCGAGCGCCGAGAACACCGCCAGGAAGGCGGTGGCGGTCAGCTTCTGGCTGCTCGCGCCCTACCTCATCCTGCACGTGGCGCACGACCTGGACGCGGGGCACCGGGCCACGCCGAGCGTGCTGGGGATCGTGGTGACGACGTTCAGCCTGGTCAGCATGCCGGCGCTGGGCATCGCCAAGCGGCGGCTCGGCGCGCGCCTGGCGTCGGAGGCCACCTCGGGCGAGGGGACGCAGAACCTCATCTGCGCGGCCATGGCGGCGGGGGTGCTGGCCAGCCTGTGGCTCAACACGCTGGGGTGGTGGTGGGTCGATCCGGCCGTGGCGGTGGCGCTGGCGGCGGTCGCCGTACGGGAGGGCACCCGCGCATGGCGCGGCCACCACTGCTGCCACTAGGACCCTGATCTCTCATAAACCGTTACGCACGCGGCCAACACCCACCACAAAGCGTAATCACCGCACCAAAAGGGCTGTTTTCCCACACTCACCACACCGAGTATCGTTCCCGGAGTATTGCGGAGCATCTCCCGCTAGGGTCTCCGGAAGGTCTCAAGCACACCTAAGAGGACATCGTGGGGCGACACCGCACAGACGAGCTTGACGGCGGATACAGAGCGCACGAACCCCCCGCCCGCAGACGGTCGAACGGCCGCGGCCGGGTTCTGGTACCGCTGGCCGGTGCCGTCGCGCTGGCCGTGCTCCTCGGTGTCGCCGCTTTCGTGATCTTCAACCGCGACCACGACTGCTCGGGCGGCAAGCTGGCGCTGCGGGTCGTCGCGACGCCCGACATCCAGCCCGCGCTGAACAAGATCGCGGGCAACTACAACAAGGCCATGCACTCGATCGACAGCAAATGCGTCGAGGTGACGGTGGCCAAGGAGGCCGCGGCCAGGACCGCGAACGCGGTGGCCGCCGGCAAGGCCAAGGCCGACTTCTGGGTGGCGGACTCCAGCCTCCTCATGGAGAGCATGCGCAACTCCCCGGCCGGCCAGGCGCTGCCGCAGATCGAGGGGTCGATCGCGACCTCGCCGGTGGTGCTGGCGACGGCCAAGTCGTCCGCGTCGAAGCTGAGCGGCGCCCTCCAGCCGAGCTGGGCCGCCATGATCTCCGCGGCGAACGTGGCCAACGTGGACGGGCCTGGCAAGAAGGTCCGCGTCCTCGCCCTCGACCCGCAGAAGAACTCCGCCGGGCTGGCCGCGCTGCTGGCCGCCGCCGGCACCGCGAAAGAGAGCGGCCTGGACAAGGCGCTGGTGGGCGCGTTGAAGGAGCTGTCGGGCCAGCTCGCCTCCGACTCCACGGCGCTGCTGGCCAGCCTCACCGTGAAGTCCGGCAGCAGGGTGCCCATCGGCGTCACCTCCGAGCAGGCCATCTACGCCCACAACTCGAAGAAGCCGGAAGCGCCGGTGGTCGCGCTCTATCCCAAGGAAGGCACGCTCAACCTCGACTATCCGGTCACGGTCCTCACCAAGGACCCGGCGGTGCTCAAGGCGGCGGCGGACTTCAAGCAGGACCTCGCCACGGAGTCGGCCAAGAAGGCCCTGCGCGACGCGGGCTTCCGCAGCACCGACGGCAAGGCGGGCGACTCGCTGGCCAAGGACAAGGGGTTCAACCCGGAGACGCCGACCGCGCTGGAGCCGCCGGACGGCGCCACCGTGTCCAGGATGGTGCAGACCTGGTCCAGGCTGAACCTCGGCAGCCGCCTGCTCACCCTGCTCGACGTCTCGGGCACGATGGCGCTGCCGGTCCCCGGCACGGGCATGACCCGCATGCAGGCCATCAACAAGATCGCCACCGAGGGCCTGGGCCTGTTCCCCGCCGACTCCGAGCTGGGGCTGTGGACGTTCTCCACGCATCTGGACGGACAGGACAAGGACTGGAAGGAGCTCGTCTCTCTCGGGCCGGTCAGCGAGTCGGTCAACGGCACGCTCCGCAAGGACATGCTGGCCAAGGCGTTCGGCTCGATCCAGGCCAAGGCCACGGGCGACACCGGGCTGAACGACACGATCAAGGCCGCGTACACGCAGCTGACGAAGACGTACCAGGAAGACAAGATCAACACGCTGCTGGTCCTCACGGACGGCGCCGGCAACGACGACCCGGACGGCGGCGTCGAGAACGCCGAGATCCTGCAGTTCCTGAAGAAGACGTACAACCCGAAGCGGCCCATCAGCATCCTGCTCATCGCCTTCGGCCCGGAGGCCGAGAAGGGCAAGCAGCAGATGGACGCCCTGGCCAAGGCCGCGGGCGGCGAGGCGTACATCGCCAAGAACGTCCTGCAGGTGCGCGACTTCTTCCTCCAGGGCATGGAACGCCGCCTCTGCATGCCGGGCTGCGACGGCTGAGAGGCCGCCCAGGTGCACCCATATGCCCGATGGGCATAGAGGGCGAACCAGCCAGAAAGGGGACGCGTCCTCTCCGCGTGGGGCTTGAGTGCCCGTTCTACCCGCGGGGAGGGGATCCGTGCCTGGATGGCCGTCTGTCGATCGTGCCGAGGATCAGGAGCTGGTCGAGGCTCTACGGCGCGCGGACACCGACGCTCCCGCCAAGCTGTACGACTGCTACGGCGAGCGGCTGCACGACTATGCCGCCTCGTTCGCCCAGGACCTGGCCGCCGACGCCGTCCATGACGCCCTGGTCATCGCGCAGGGGTGCGTGCACCGGCTGAGGGAGCCGGTCAGGATGCGCGCCTGGCTGTACGCGCTGACCAGGTTCCAGACGCGGGCCAGGATGGCGCACCGGACCCCGGTGGACGGCGTGCCGCTGCCGGAGATCGAGGCGCAGGACGACCCCGAGCTGACCGACCTCGTCCACGAGACGCTGGGCGAGCTGAGCAGGAACGAGCGCGAGATCCTGGAGCTGTCGCTGCGCCACGGCCTGACCCCGGCCGAGGTCGGCGCGGTGCTCGGGCTGACCTCGCGGCAGGCGGCGAGCAGGCTCGCCAGGGCCCGCGACCACCTGGAGAACGCCGCCGCGGCCGTGGTGCTGGCCAGGACGGGACGGGCGCACTGCCCCGACCTGTCGGCGATGCTGGATGGATGCGAGGGCCCGCTCACCCCGCTGCTGCGGCGGAGGCTGTCGGGGCACATCAGCGGGTGCGAGGTGTGTACCGAGGGGCGGCACCGGCAGGTCTCGGCGGCCCGGCTGCTGGATCTGGTCCCGCTCGCGTACCCGCCGATCTCGCTGCGCCGCCGGGTGATCGACACGTGCGTCAACCCCGAGCGCGACCAGACCCGCACCCTGATCACCGATCGCGGTGACAGCTTCGACCGGACCGGGTTCCCCGCGGCCGTCGAGCACCGCTCGCGGCGGCGCAGGCCGCGCCGCCTGGCGCCGGTGCTGCTGGCGGGCGCGTGCGTGCTGGCCGCGACGGGGGCCATGGTCGTGATCAACGGCCGCGACGTCTCGACCAAGTCCTCCGCGCGGCTCGTGCCCTCCGTCTCCACGCCCTCGCTCGACCTGGGCGAGGAGAGCCCGACGCCCGATCCCTCGCCGGAGGACGACGAGCTCACACCGGCCCCCACTCCCACCCCGACGCCGAGCCGTACCCCCAGCACCCGCGCCACGCCGGCCGAGCGGCCGAGCGCCCGGCACGCCGCCGGGCCGACGCCCACCCGCCGCAGGCCCGTGCCCGGCGCCCGCCTGCGCATGTCCTGCCCGAAGGCGATCGAAGGCGCGGCCAAGATCGGCCTCGGCGCCCGCAACGCCGCGGTCTCGTGGGTGGCGACCGCCTCGCAGGGGCTGGACGTGTTCCCCGCGAGCGGGTCGATCAAGGCGGGCGGGTCGGTGGCGATCTGGGTCACGATCACCGACCCGAGCGCCGCCGGCCGCGGCCGGGTCGCGTTCACCTCGAACGGCGGGAGCGCCAGCTGCTCGCTCTCCTGGGACGGCGACGAGCCCGAGACGTCCGATCCGACGGACGACCCGACAACCTCCAGCGAACCCAACTCATCACCCTCCGTGACCACGTCAGCCGAGAATACGGAGAGTCTGGACGGGTAAAGCGGACACCAAGCCGAGTAGATCAACTTTTCTTGCCAACAAACCCGGATAATTCGGACCCTGGCTCGAAGAACCTCGGTCACATAGGGCATTCTGGAGTGCCTGGGGGCCAGGTCCGGGCCGGCGTTCGCTTGACCGTGTGTTGAACATCACACGAGAAATCTCCGCCTGTCGGTAAACCGGGATGCGCCTCCAAGCGTCGGCATTGACGTGTCCTGGCGCAGATTGGTCCCATGAACTGCGATCAATCGTGCTTTAACCAGCAGAAGCAGGAGAGAAAAGGGAGATGCTCAAGCACCGGAGAGCGCTGACCTGGTTGGTGGCGCTCGCCTGCATAGCGGGGGCGGTCGTCGCGCTGTTCGACATTCAGACGCCGCTGCGCCCGTTCTTGATCTCTCTGTTCCTTCTGGTCGTCCCAGGGGCGGCAGTGGTGGGACTGTTGCGTGATCGTGACCCCCTTGCCGCACTATCAGTAGGAGCAGCGGCAAGCCTCGTGCTGAACGTGCTCCTCGCCCAGGCCATGCTGCTCTTCGGCGCATGGTCGCCGCGGGCGGGCGTCGCGACGGTCGCCGTGCTCGGAGGGTTCATGTACGTGCTTCGCATGTTGTACCGGGGGAAGAGCATGCAGACCCAACAGGGGGCCAGGTGAACATCCAGGTAGTTCGGCCCAGAGAGCTCGGAGACTCCGAACGGGCGCGATGGCGGGAGCTGCAGAAGGCCGACCCGAGTCTGGACAACCCGTTCCTTTCCGTCGAGTTCGCCGTGGCGATGGACCGTTTGCGTGATTACGTGAGGGTGGCGGTCATCTCCGACGAGAACGGCATCGCGGGGTTCTTCCCGTACGAGCGGCACAGCTTCGGCATCGGCAAGCCGCTCGGCGGCTTCCTCACCACGTGCCATGGCCTGATCTCGACCCCCGACCTGAAGCTCGACGCCAAGGCGCTGCTGCGGGCCTGCAAGCTCAGCGTGTTCGACTTCGACCACCTGGTGGCGGGGCAGCCCACGTTCGCCCCGTACGAGCAGGATGTCCGGCCCGCGCCGGTCATGGACTTCACCGCCGGGTTCGACGCCTGGATCGATCAGGTCAAGTCCAACTCCCCGAAGAACCTCAAGACCGTCCGCTACAAGGAGCGCAAGCTCGGCAGGGAGCAGGGCGAGCTGCGCTTCGAGTGGGGCTCGGCCGACCCCGAGGTGCTCCGCACGCTCCTGGCCTGGAAGTCGGATCAGTATCGAAGAACTGGCCGCGTGGACAGGTTCGCCCAGCCGTGGATCGTCGAATTGACGGACATGATGCATGCCGAAAAGTCATCGGACTTCGCGGGCGTCCTGACCATGCTCTATGCCGGGGACGTACCGGTAGCCGGACATTTCGGCCTCCGGACGGCAACCACGCTTGTAGGGTGGTTCCCCGCCTACGACACCGAGTTCGCCCGATACTCGCCGGGCATCGTCCATCATCTGCAGATGGCCGAGGCCGCCGCGAACGACGGCGTGCACATGGTGGACATGGGCAAGGGCGGCAAGGAGTACAAAGACTGGCTCAAGAGCGGGGTCCTGTACGTTGCCGAAGGCCGCATCTCGCGACCGTCCGCCACGGCGGCCGTTCACTGGATGGGCAGAACTCCTTTCAACAAAGCCCGAACAATTGTCATGGACAGGCCGTCTCTTTATAGGGCGGCCGACCGTGTCCTCAAGGGCTTCGGTCGGGTGCGCACCTCGATGCAGCAGCAGGAGTCACCCAACGGAGTAGTGAAAGAACCAACGGGAGCGCGCTGAGCTCTCCCAAGTCCCGGCAGACACCCTCACAGCACAGGACCCTTCAATGCACCGTTCACCGGTTTCGCCATTCCCGCAGCACCCGGGAGCGGCACCGACCGGACCGCAGCAGGGCGGGGTCCCGGAAGGATTTCCCTCGCCATGAGTCCCGAGATAGCCAAGCACAACGGCAAGCTGCAAGCCTCGCCCTTGCGGTCGATGCCGCCCCCTTCGAGCTTCACGCCCGTCACGCCGCACCTGGCCATTTCACCGACGGTGAGCGTGGTCGTACCGGCGATGAACGAGGCCGAGAACCTGCCCCACGTCTTCGCCACCATCCCTCAGTGGGTGGACGAGATCGTGCTCGTGGACGGCAACTCCGTCGACGACACGGTCGCCGTGGCCAAGCGGCTGCGGCCCAACGTCAAGATCGTCACGCAGACCGGCAAGGGCAAGGGTGACGCCCTGTCCGCCGGCTTCGCCGCGTGCACCAGCGACATCATCGTGATGATCGACGCCGACGGCTCGACCGACGGCCGCGAGATCATCAACTTCGTGGGCGCGCTGGTGACCGGCGCCGACTTCGTCAAGGGCTCGCGCTACGCCTCCGGCGGCGGCAGCGACGACCTGACGCTGAACCGGCGGCTGGGCAACAAGGTCCTGACCGGCATGGTCAACGTCATGTACAACACCAAGTACACCGACCTGTGCTACGGCTACAACGCCTTCTGGGCCCGTCACCTCGACGCGCTCAACCTCGACTGCGACGGCTTCGAGGTGGAGACGCTGATGAACGTGCGCGCGGCCAAGGCCGGGTTGAAGGTGCACGAGGTGCCCAGCCACGAGCGCAACCGCATTCACGGCGAGAGCAACCTGCACGCCGTACGAGATGGCTTCCGCGTGCTCAGGACCATCCTGAGGGAGTGGCGTCGCCAGCCCGCTCCCGTTCAGCCTGAGCCGACCGCCACTCCCGCCGCTGACCGAGGCGTCGCTTAAGAAGGAACGCTGTGAACACGTCTGTTGTCATCTGCGTCTACACCGAAGAGCGGTGGGAGGACATCAGGCAGGCAGTCGAGTCGGTCGAGAACCAGACCCGCCCGGCACACGAGCTGATCCTGGTGGTCGACCACAACCCCGACCTGCACCTCAAGCTCAAGCGCTCGTATCCGCAGGCCATTGTGGTGGAGAACACGCATGAGAAGGGGCTGTCGGGGGGCAAGAACACCGGAGTGGCCACGGCCAACGGTGAGATTGTCGCGTTCCTCGACGACGACGCCGTCGCCGACACCGGGTGGCTGGAGGCTTTGGAGGAGGGCTTCCAGGAATCCGGTGTGGTGGGCGTCGGAGGTCGCACGGATCCGCTGTGGGCGTCCAAGCGGCGCCCGCGGTGGTTCCCGTACGAGTTCGACTGGACGGTCGGCTGCACGTACCGCGGCATGCCCGAGGTACGCGCGCCGATCCGCAACGTCATGGGCGGCAACGCCGCGTTCCTGCGCGACGTCGTGTCCGAGGTGGGCGGGTTCCACAGCGGCATCGGGCGCAGCGTGCAGGGGCGCAAGTCGCGGCCGCTGGGGTGCGAGGAGACGGAGTTCTGCATCCGGCTGAGCCAGCGCAAGCCCGGCTCGGTCATGCTGTTCGAGCCGCGGGCCGTGATCGGGCACAAGGTGTCGAAGCAGCGCGAGCGGTTCGCCTACTTCAGATCCAGGTGCTATGCGGAGGGCCTGTCGAAAGCCCTGGTGACGAAGGAGGTCGGCACCCAGGACGGGCTGGCCAGCGAGCGGGCCCACGCGCTCAAGACGCTCCCGCTCGGCGCGCTGCGCGGAGTCGGCGAAGCCGTCCGCGGCGACGTGGGCGGGCTCGGCCGGGCCGCCGCGATCGTGATCGGGCTGGCCTGGACGACCTGGGGTTACGTGGTGGGCTCCGTACGGCTGAAGGCGGCACGATCATGACCCGCATCCCGATCCTGATGTACCACTCGGTCACGGACACGCCCAACGACGAGACCAAGCCGCACTCCGTGCGGCCCTCGGACCTGGCCGAGCAGCTCGCGTACCTGTCGGAGAGCGGCTTCACCCCGCTCACCCTGGGCGACCTCGTGGCCTCGCTCAACCAGAACAACGGCCGCTCGATGCCGGACAAGCCGATCGTGGTGACCTTCGACGACGGCTACGCCGACTTCCACAGCCAGGCCCTGCCCCTCCTGGAGCGCCACAACTTCCCGGCCACGGTCTTCCTGACCAGCGGCTGGGTGGCCGACGCGGGCAAGGAGGCGGCGGGCCGGCCGCTGGACGACATGCTGTCCTGGGGCCAGGCCCGCGAGGTCGCCCAGACCGGCATCGAGATCGGCGGCCACAGCCACAGCCACCCGCAGCTCGACCAGCTCCGCATCGAGGACCTGCGGCAGGAGCTGCGCAGGAACAAGGGCCTGCTGGAGGAGAAGATCGGCGCGCCGGTCGCCACCATGGCCTACCCCTACGGCTACTCCAGCGCCCGCGTCCGCCGCGAAGTACGCAAGGCCGGCTATTTCGCCGCCTGCGCCGTGAGCAACACGATCGCCGCCGACCGGCACGACATGCTCGCCATCCCCCGGCTGACGGTCGGCAAGCACACGACCATCAGCATGTTCAAGCGCGCCGTCGAAGGCTCCGCCGTACCTCTCATCTACCTGCGCGAACGCATCCTCACCAAGGGGTACGCGGTCGTGCGCAGGACGAGGTACGGGCTGCAGCGGGTGCGCGGAAATGTCTAGGGTCTGGGGGAAGATCCTCCACGACCTCCGTAACCCGCTGTTCCGCCAGGGCTACGCGCTGATGGCGAACACCGTGGTCACCGGCGTGCTCGGCATGGGCTACTGGCTGCTGGCCGCCCGGCTCTACTCCCCGGAGGAGTTCGGCCGCGGGCAGGCGGTGATCACGGCGATGCGGCTGTTCGCGTCGCTGACCGCGCTGGGGTTCGTGGGCGCGCTGGCCCGCTTCCTGCCGGTCGCCGGTCGCCGCACCCCCGAGCTGGCCCTGCGCGGGTACGGCCTGGCCGCCGCCACGGGCGGGGTCGCGGCGCTCGGCTTCCTGCTGACGCTGCCGATGTGGGGCAAGACGTACTCGGTGCTCAGCGGCTTCTGGCCCGGGCTGTTCTTCCTGGCGTCCGTGCTGGTGTGGGCCGTCTTCACGCTCCAGGACGTCGTGCTGACCGGGCTTCGGCGGGCCCCCTACGTGCCCGTGAACAACCTGATCTTCGGCCTCGTCAAGATGGGGCTGCTGGTCGCGCTGGCCGGGGCGCTGCCGTCGGGCGGGATCTTCGTCTCGTGGGTCATCCCGACCGCCCTCGCGCTGATCCCCGTCAACTGGCTGATCTTCGCCATCGTGGTGCCCAGACACGTGGAGAAGAGCGACGCCGCTCAGGAGCCTCCTCGGCTGCGCGAAATTGGAAGGTTCCTAGCTGGGGACTTTCCCGGGACGCTGTCCATCCTGGGCATCGTCTACCTGGTGCCCGTGGTGATCGCCACGCAGGTGGGCGAGGCCACGTTCGGCCGCTTCTCGATGGCGCACACGCTCGCGAGCATGATCGAGCTGCTGGCCATGAACATGGCGGTCTCGCTGACCGTCGAGGGCTCTTTCGACCGTGCCAAACTGGCCGAGAACTGCCGGCGGGCGCTGCGGCGGGCCTTCATGATCGTCACCCCGATCATCGCGGTGGCGATCCTGGCGGCGCCGCTGATCCTGACCATCTTCGGCTCGGCCTTCGCGGACGAGGGCACGACGCTGCTGCGGCTGATGTCGCTGGCCGTGCTGCCGAGGGTGCTGATCGAGGTCTATCTGAGCGCGCTGCGGGCGCAGAGCCGGGCCCGTACGCTGGCGACCGTGCAGATCGGGCTGGCCGTGCTCGTGCTGGTGTCCACCGTCGTGCTCTTCCCGTACGCCGGCGTGAACGCGGTGGGGTACGGGTTGCTCTTCAGCGAGCTTCTCGTGGCAATTTTGATCTTCGGGAATCTGCGTAAAATTCTCAAGGTCGGCGAAACCCGTACGCCGGTTGTCACCCAGGGGTCCTCCGGGGCCGCATGATGGTCAACGTGAAGCAACGGGACGGCGATGGCATTGCAAACTCCTCGGAGGTGCGCGGGGAAGTGCGCGGAGACAAGGAGGAGTCAGACGTGCCCTTCGATCCGGAAGCCACCGGGGTCATCCCGAAGCTGACGCTCGACACCGTTTCCGCCGAGGGCCCGCCTTCGGAGGACGCCGAGCCGGACTCGGACACGACGACGGTGCTCCGGCTGCCGGCCGCCTTGCACATCGGGCGCCCGCCCACGGTGGAGGAGGCCGCCGACCCGGACGCGACGGGGACGGTGACCACGCCGGTGCAGGAGGCTTCCGCGCCGACGACCGACTCCGCCGACACCAAGCCTGGCCTCCGCCCACAGGCACCAAGCGGGCCGCAGTCCGTCCGGCCGCAGCCGTCCAGCGGGCCGCAGCGCGTCGATGGCGCTCGGGCCGACGGCGATGGGACGGGGGGCGCCGCCGCATCCAGCGCTGCCACGTCCAGCGCTGCCACGTCCGCCGCTGCCAAGAGCACCGCGCCGACGAAGGGCGCTACGCCCACGGCGCCCGGCGAAGCCCCCGCCAAGGGGCCGAACGGCAAACCCGGCACCGCCACCCCCAGCCCCACCGCGTCCAGCCCCGCCACCTCCGGACCCGCCGCGTCCAGCCCCGACGCGCCCACCGCCGCATCCGGTGCCGCCGCGTCCGGTGCTGGTAAAGGTGCTGGGCCTGCGAAGGTGTCCGCTGCGGTGTCCCCTGCGGAGGCGCCGGCCAAGGCGCTGGCCAAGGGGCCGGCTGGTGGTGCGGCGACCGCCAAGCGGCCCGTCGCCGAGACGTCCGCTGCCGGGACCGCGCCCGTAGTCCGGCCCGCCTCGCCGGCCGCCGGTGGGACCGCCGCGCAAGGGAGCGGCGCGCAAGGGGCGGCGGTGGCGCCCGTGGAGGGGCTGCAGCAGGCGTCGCCCGCCGTGGCACCGCCGACGGCGCCCCTGCCGGGCGCCGCGCCCCAGGGAGCCACGAAGCCCCCGGGAGCCACGAAGCAGGCCACGCCCCAGCAAGCCGCCCCCGGCAAGCCGCGCACCCTCGGCGGGCGCATCGGCGCGCTGGTCGCCAGCGCACCCAAGTGGCTGCCCGTGCTGCTGGTCCTCGAGGGCCTGGCCATGTACATCCTGGCCCTCAAGGTCGCCCCAGGCCCCCTGCGCGGCGTGGACCCCAGCAAGATCGACGGCCTGGGCCTGATCTCGGCGCTCCCGACGACGGCGTTCATCGCCATCCTCATCATGATCGTGTCGTTCTTCGTCACGGTCGCCCAGAGCACCGACCGCAAGTTCCTCCTGCTGTTCCAGATCGCCGCCATCACCTTCGCCCTGCACGGCGCGGGTGCCCTGGTGGCCACGGCGCCGCGCTTCCCCACCGCGTACATCCACGCCGGTTTCGTGGAGTTCATCGCCAGGACCGGCGAGTCGGCCATCAGCATCGACGCCCGCATGGGCTGGCCGGGCTTCTTCGCGCTGTTCGCCTTCGTGACGAAGGCCGCCGGGATCACCGACCTGACGCCGATCCTGCAGTGGACGCCGCTCGTCTCGAACCTGCTCTACCTGCTCCCCTTCGTGCTGATCCTGCGCCAGGTCGTGGCCACCACGCGGGCGCGGTGGTTCGCGGCGCTGCTGTTCGTGCTGGTGCAGTGGATCGGACAGGACTACTTCTCGCCGCAGGGCTTCACGTTCGCCTTGTATCTGGCGTTCATCGCGATCCTGCTCAGATGGTTCGGACGGGTCGAGCAGCGGACGAAGCCGATCCCGCCCAAGGGCCTGCGCAAGCGGCTCGGCAAGCTGGACTCGATGACCCCGGGCGAGCTGGCCAACACCGGCACGTACCGGGCCGACAAGCTGCTCATGCTGATGATGCTGCTGGCGCTGTTCCTCGCGGCGGTGGCCTCGCACCAGATCACCCCGTTCATGATGCTCGGGGTCGTGACGGCGTTCCTGATCTTCAAGCGGACGTCGCTGACCTGGGCGCTGCCGTTCTTCCTCGGCCTCATCGTGCTGGCCTGGATCAGCTACATGACGGTGGGCTTCTGGTCCAGCCAGATCGGCGCCATCTTCGGCGGCTTCGGCCGGATCCTGCAGAACATCGGCAACAGCACCGGCGACCGCATCGAGGGCAGCGACCCGGCGCACGCGCTGGTGCTGCAGGCCCGGCTCGGCATTCTCGTGGTGATCCTCAGCCTGGCGGCCACGGGGCTGTTCAGGCGGTTCCGGCGCGGGGTGTTCGACCGGTCGGCGCTGATCCTGCTCTGCGTGCCGGTGCTGGCGCTGGGGCTGCAGAGCTACGGCGGCGAGATCGGGCTGCGCATCTACATGTTCGCGCTGCCCGGGGCCTGCCTGCTGGCCGCGTACGCGTTCTTCCCCAACCTGCCGGCCGACAGCGCGGACGTGCGCGAGGAGACCGTGCCGCTGCGCAGGCGGAACGTGCGCTTCAACCCGCAGCTCACCAAGAAGCTCTCGGTCGTGCTCGCGGCGTGCTTCGCGGTGCTGTTCGCGTTCGCGTTCCTGCTGGCCAGGTACGGCAACGAGAAGTTCGAGCGGGTCACCACGGGTGAGGTGGCCGCGCTGCACTACGTCTACCAGCACGACAAGCCGAGCGCCAAGGTGCTCTACCTGGTGCCCAAGACGGGGCCGGAGGTCACGCCGACCCTGCCGTGGGGCGAGAAGGACGTCGAGCTGGTCAACTTCGGCGTGCAGGCCCTGGTGCACAAGGATCCGACGCAGGTCGCTGACGCGATCGCGGCGCTCAAGGAGCAGCCGCGTAACTCGTACCTGATCGTGAGCCGCGGGCAGGTGAGCTACCTGCAGCTCAACGAGGGCTTCCCGGACGACTGGGGGGCGAAGTTCCGCGCGGCGCTGGACGCCTCGCCGGATCTGAAGCGGGTGTTCTCGAACGAGGACGCGGCCCTCTACACCTGGAAGAAGTTCGTCCGGGGCACCGAGATCCCCGAACCGCAGCCCTACAAGGGACGCGGTGACCCCACCACCCCGTGGACGCCCGTGGGCGTCGGCGCGCTGGCCGTGACCTGGGTCTCGCTGCTCGCGTACGAGGTCATCCGCCTCAACGGCCCCAACCGGGCGCGCAGGACCAGGAAGCGCCTGCTCTTCCTGGCGGTGCCCGCTTTCGTGGTCGCACTAGCGGTGATCATCGAACGATTCATCTACATCGCACAAAATAACTAAATTCACAGGAAACACTCAGCTAGTGCGGGATGATGTTCTCCGTATGAGGACTCAGGAGAAACTCCCCGCCATGCCGAACGCACGACTCGCGGCCGCGAGGATCGCTTCCGTGGATGCCCTCCGAGGCTTCGCACTCCTGGGCATCCTCGTCGTGAACATCGCCTTCCTGGCCTCCGGCTACCGGATGGCCGGGATGGCCGAGCCCGCCTTCCAGTCGCCCCTGGACTGGACGGTGCGGTTCACCGTGACCCTGCTCGTGGAGAACAAGTTCTATCTGCTGTTCTCCTTCCTGTTCGGCTACAGCTTCACCCTCCAGGTCGACTCGGCGGCGCGGCAGGGGCGCCCGTTCGGGCCGATGTTCCTGCGCCGGCTGGCCGGGCTGCTGCTGATCGGGCTGGCGCACGCCGTGCTGCTGTTCCCCGGGGACATCCTGACGACGTACGCGGCCGTGGGCCTGGCCCTGCTGATCTTCCGCAAGCTCCAGCCCAAGGCCGCCGTGGTGCTGGCGGTCATGCTGACCGCGATGCTCGCGCTCGGCTTCGTGCTACTGGCCCTGCTCGCCACGTTCGGCCTGGACATGGGCGGCACGGTGGCGGACTCGGCCGCGGAGGCCACCAAGGCGGACACGGCGCTGGCGGCCTCCGCCTTGCAGATCATCTCCGAGCACCTCAGGAAGCTGTCGCTGATCATCGTGTTCCGGGTCCTGTTCCAGGGGCCGGCGGTGCTGGCGGCGTGCCTGATCGGCCTGGCGGTCGGCAAGCTGGGCGCGCTGCGCGACCTGTCGGCCCACACGAGCACGCTGCGCAAGCTGCAGTGGGCCGGGTTCACGGTCGGGCTCACGGGCGCGTTCATCTACACGACGTCGGCCTGGCACGGCACGATGCACAAGTTCTGGGGCGAGGCGGTGGACCTGGTCACGGCCCCGCTGCTGGCGGCCGCGTACGCGGCGACGTTCCTGCGGGTGCTGCCGTACATGCCGCGCATCGCCCGCGCGCTCGCGGCGCCGGGCCGGATGGCGCTGTCCAACTACCTGGCGCAGTCGCTGATCTGCTCGCTGATCTTCACCGGGTACGGGCTGGCGCTCGTGGACCGGGTCAGCCCGCCGCTGGAAGTGCTGATCGCGCTCGGCGTCTTCGTCTGCCAGGTCCTCTACAGCCATTGGTGGCTCAAGAGGCACCGGTACGGTCCCGTGGAGTGGATCCTGCGCTTCCTTACGTACTGGCGCAAACCCGACCCCAGCCGCCCGCACCAGGCCCGCCACTCCTCGGCAACCCTTCCGGAGTAACCCCATGCGCCACTGGCCCGTACTCGGCCTCCGCCTCACCACGCCCCGCCTTGAGCTCCGCATGCCCTCCCTGGAGGATCTCGACGAGCTGGCCGAGCGGGCGCTGGAAGGCGTGCACGATCCGGGCGTCATGCCGTTCGGCGTGCCGTGGACCGATGCCCCCGCCGCCGAGCTGCCGGGGAACGTCATCCTGCACCAGCTCGGCGTCATCTCGCGCTGGCGGCCCGAGCGGTGGTGCTGCAACTTCGTCGTCGTCCACGACGGTCAGGTGGTCGGCACCCAGGATCTGTCAGCGCACGGCTTCCCGGTCACCCGTGAGGTGCACACGGGCTCGTGGCTGGGCCGCGCCCATCAGGGGCGGGGCCTCGGCACCGAGATGCGCGCCGCCGTCCTCCACCTGGCCTTCACGGGGCTCAGGGCGCTGACGGCGGTCTCCAGCGCGTTCCAGGACAATCCGGCCTCGCTGGGCGTCTCCCGCAAGCTCGGCTACCGCCCGGACGGGCTGATGGTCGACGAGGTACGCGGCCGGCGGGCGGTCCAGCAGCGACTCCGCCTCGACCGGGCCGACTTCACCGACCCCGTCCCGGTGCGGGTCCACGGCCTGGAGCCCTGCCTGCCGCTCTTCGGGCTGCGCTGACTCCCGATCAGGGCTGGACGATGCGCGGCCGGTCGAAGGCGGTGTTGTCGATGACGGCGTCCATCCGCTTCAGCGGGTCGGCCTCCTGCAGATAGATGCGCTCGGCGACCAGGTACCGGTTCCGGTGGATCGACTCGGCCTCCGAACCGGCCCAGTCCTGGTCGCGTTCGGCTCCTCTGCGTACCGACAGCTCGGCGTCCACGTCCAGCCAGATCCGGAAATCCCAGTACTTGTCGATCTCGGGGCGGAACGCGAACACCCCGTCCACGATCAGCACCGAGTCCGCGGCGAGCGGTGTCGTCGTCCCCGAGTGATCGAGCTGCGTCAGCGGATCGATGCCGCACAGCGCGCAGGACGCCGCCTCGGGGGTTCGGGCGGGCTCCAGCAGCAGCCGCCTGACCGCCTCGTAGTCGTAGGCGTTGCGGTAGTACCCCTCGCCCGACTCGCGGTCGTAGAGGTGCCGGTCCTTCCACGGCTTCTTGAAGTCGTCCAGGGTGGCGCGGAGCACCGGCCGCCCCGCCCCGGCGATCTCCTCGGCCAGCTCGTGCCCGAAGCTCGTCTTGCCCGCGGCGGTGAACCCGTCGATCCCCACCAGCACCCGTCCGTCGCCACGGGTCAGCGCCTGCTCGGCGACCTGCTTCACGAGCACGGTACGTTCCGGCGAGGCAGGGGGCGGGCAGGGCTGCTGCCACGTCGAGACGGAATATCGCACCCGCGTATCAGGAGATCCCACCAGCACACCCTATCCACGGACATTTCCCCCAACGTAGGAAGGTCACGTCGCGGGCGTGGCCGCGGAAGCCCGGCGCCCGGCAGGTCGCGACCCCAGCTCAGCGCTCGCTGTCCAGATCGGCCATCGCCTGGCTGGGGTATCGGTCACCTCGGGCGGCGCCGCGCGGGACGAGGTCCTCGATCCGCGCCAGCTCCTCGGCGCCGAGAGTGACACGGCCGCTGTCGACCAACGTGTCGACCTGGTTCAGGCGTCGCGAGCCGACGATCGGCACGATGTCCTCGCCCTGCGCCGCCACCCAGGCGATCGCCAGTTGCGCGACGGAGGCGGCCTTCGCGGCGGCCAGTTCCTCCAGCCGTGCGGCGAGGGCGGCGTTGTGCTCGCGGTTGGCGCCTTGGAACCGCGGCGACACCGTCCGGGCTCCCTCGATCGCTCCGCTGCCGCCGATCAAGCCGCGGGACAGCACACCGTACGCGGTGATGCCGATGCCCAGTTCGCGGCACACGGGCAGGATCTCGTCCTCGATGCCGCGGCTGAACAGCGAATACTCGATCTGCACGTCGCTGATCGGCGCGACGGCCGCGGCGCGGCGGATCGTCTCCGCCCCGACCTCGCTGAGGCCGATGTGCCGCACGTACCCCTTGTCGACCAGCTCGGCGATCGCTCCGACGGTGTCCTCGATGGGCACGGACCGGTCGAGCCGGGCCGGGCGGTAGACGTCGACGTGGTCGGTGCCGAGGCGCTGCAGCGAGTAGGTCAGGAAGTTCCGCACGGCGGCGGGGCGGCCGTCGATCCCGGCGAACGCGCCATCCGGGCCGCGCATGGCTCCGAACTTGACGGAGAGCACGACCCCGTCCCGGTCCCGGCCCTCGAGCGCGCGCCGGATCAGCCATTCGTTGTGTCCCGCGCCGTAGAAGTCGCCGGTGTCCAGCAGGGTGCCGCCTGCGTCCAGATAGGCGTGCAGGACCCGTACGCCTTCGTCGTCGTCCGAGGGACCGTAGGCGCCGGACAGGCCCATGCCGCCGAGACCGGGCGAGGAGACGGCGGGACCGGTGCGGCCGAGGCGGCGGGTGCCGAGAGGTGTCGTCGTTGTCATGCCCCCACTGTGTGGGCTGCCGCGCACCCGGACCAGGACCACCTCATCCAGGGACAACCTGTCCCTGGATGAGGGTGCGGGGCGTCCGTACGCTGGTGGGCGTGATCGACCGTGCCGGGCTTGCCGACTTTCTCCGCCGCCGCCGGGAGCTGCTGCGCCCGGCTGACGTCGGCCTGCCCGAGGGCGTGCGGCGCCGTACGCCCGGGCTGCGGCGCGACGAGGTAGCACAGCTGGCCGGCATGTCCAGCGACTACTACGCCCGGCTGGAGCAGTGCCGCGGCGCGAACCCTTCCGAGCCGATCGTGGCCGCCCTGGCCCGCGCGCTCCGCTGCGACCTGGACGAACGCGACCACCTGTTCAACCTGGCCGGCCTGGCACCCCCGGCACGCCGTGCCGGCCGGCACATCCGCCCCGGACTGATCAGCCTGGCCGACCGGCTCACCGATGTTCCGGTCCTCATCTGCACCGATCTGCACGAGGTGCTGTGGCAGAACGCCCTCGCCGGCATCGTGCTCGGCCGCCAGGAGCACCTTGTCGGCCTCGCACGCAAAATCGCGTGGCGGTGGTTCACCGAGCCGGCCTCGCGCGCCATAAGCCCGCAAGAGGACTGGCCACGGCATTCGCTGGCGCAGGTCAACGACCTGCGAGCGACGTACGCGCGCCGCGCCGGCGACGACGACGTCGTGGAGCTGGTGCACGAGCTGTTGAAGCACAGTACGGAGTTCCGCGAGCTGTGGGAGCGGCACGAGGTCGCGGTGCGACGTTTCGACCGCAAGCGGCTGCTGCACCCGGAGGTCGGAATGCTGCACCTGACCTGCGAAGTGCTGTTCGCCCCCGAGGAAGACATCAAGGTGCTGGCGTACTTCCCGACCGAGGGCACCGACGCGCGGGAGAAGCTCGACCTGTTGCGGGTTATCGGGACGCAGAACTTCCGCGCGACCACCTGACGGGGTCCCCGTGAGGTGAGTGGGCTGATGCGCCCCTCTCAGCTGACCCGCACGATCCGGAGCCTCAGCGCTGTCGTGTCAGCCGCCACGTCAGAACGGCAACAGCCCCATATCAGAACGACCCGCGACAGTAGAGCCCATGAACGGTTCAGCCGGGCACCTGAACAAGACAGAACCGTTCAACCGCCTTCCAAAACAGCATCAAAGGAGCACACCACCATGTCCATCACCCTCACCGACCAGGACCAGACCACCCTGCGCATCGCCGCCTGGGGCGCCGTCTCCCTGATGTCCGCCGCCGGCGCCGCCGGCTCAGCCCACAAGGTCGCCACCGAAGGCTCCATCGCCCTGACCTCCGCCACCGGCCAGATCGGACACGTCCTCACCAAAGCCCCCAAGGGCGTCAAGTACGGCAAGACCGTCGCCGAACTCGCCGACCAAGTCCTGCCCGCCCTCACCGCATCCATGACCCTGCTCACCCAGCACGACCCGGCCGAGGCCGACAACTTCCGCAACACCGTCATCGTCGCCATCAA